>NZ_CP016287.1:940897-1254530 GCF_001679785.1 Rhizobium leguminosarum | reverse complement strand
ATATTTCCTCCGAGGAGCTTCAAAGCCTGATGGCAGGCGGGCAGGAGCTCGCCGAGCTCGAAGCCTCGCTCGGAAAGACGGTTTAGCGTTTCCGATCGAAATGCCCGACCGAGGGAAAAACTCATACGGATGAGGCATAGCTGGCGAGGTGGATGACATGCTCGTCACCTCGTCGAGGGTGCAGTTCAACAAGGTTTGACCGCCCCCGAACATTTGCGGGTTTTTGGAAGGGATGACCGTCAGTGGCGCCGCTTCCGTCATTTCAGGGAGAAGGAAATGACCTACGCGATCGGCGAAAGTGCTGAATTTGGTATCGCCTGCCTGGGCATCACGCACCCGCACACCTCGGGACGCGTGAAGGCATTTCAGCGCATGCCCGGAGCTCGGCTGATGGGAGCGTACGACGACAGTCCGCTGCTGCACACCCCTTCGTCGACGCTCTCGGGCTGGAAGCCAGAACAAAGGAAGCGATCCTCGCCGATCCCGGCGTCCACGCGGTCCTCGTGCATCCCAAGAGCCACAGCATGGCCAACCTGGCCATCGAGGCGCTTGAGGCCGGCAAGGCCGTGTTGTGCGAGAAGCCAGCGGGACGGGGGTCTGCCGATACCGCCCGGATCGTCGAGGCCGTTGAGCGGACGGGCGGACTGTTCCAGGTTGGTTACTGCTGGCGTTTTGCTCCTTCGGTGGACAAGATGCAGGAGGTTCTTTCGAGCGGCCGGCTCGGCAAGGTGCTGCAGGTGAGGGCGCATGCGGGCTGCTCGCATAATGAAGCCGCCACGCCGCACATGAACCAGCCCGGGATATTGGTGGCGCGATGTTCGTTATTGCCTGCCACCTGATCGATCGGATTCTGCTCCACTTCGGCGTGCCCCAAAGCGTGAACGCGCGGATTACGAAATTCGCATCGGCTTTCGGGAGCAACTCCCGCGAGGACGCCGGCGGTGCGATCCTCAATTATGCCGACAAGCTCGTCACCGTCGACTTCATGTCGTGGGATCCTCTGTCCTGGACCGAAAGCTGGGATCTGTCGGCATATGGAACGGAGGGCATCATGCACTCTTGTCCCTTGCCCTCGTCCTACAAGATCTATGACAGCGGCAGGAACGGGTTCCAGCAGGGTTGGACGGAGTGGCGTGAGACGAGCTTTCCGGAAATTTGGGCCACCAAGAAGACCGTGTACTCGCCGGAGATCGCAGAGATCGGCAACCCGATCTACTTCGACCGGGAGGCAGCAACTTTCGTCGGGTCGCTGAGGTCTGGGTCGGCCTCGGCCGTTTCGGCGACACAGGCGCACAACGTGAACCACTTGCTCGAGGCCCTGTTCAAGTCGTCCGCTCTGTCCGGCGCCGAAGTGGAGGTCGCCGTCTGAGTCCAACAAATGCCAAGCCCGGGGTCTTCGGCATCGGGCTTGTGTGGTGCACCAGGCGTGGCGCGGAGCGCCGTGATCGGCGCTGCCTTCTCATCATCGATTTCGTGCCGTTCGCGAGCGCAAAGTCGAAAGGGGAAGCCACATTCGACTTCGTGTTTGAAACCTATTTAGCTCGCGTCCTCCCAGGCGCATCAGCGAGGCAGCACCCCTCGGCGGGCGTGCAGCCTCGCTCTTTTTTGGGGAGCTTGAGCATCGCCCTATGGACAGGCTCTCCGCTGCTCCGAACTCGCATGCGAAACTGACCGCACAGTCTCGCCGGGCCGAAATTTGTACCTTTGATTTCTGGCCGGACAACGCTACCGAAGCTGCTAAGAACTCTGTCTGGAAAGGCGAAAGAGTTCGCGGATCAGCACCGTTATTTTGATAGGAGTCGTGAGCGGTCTCTTCAACCGTGTCATGGCTAGGAACCATTCAGGTGTGCCGCAGCGACAGCGGCACACCCCGGCGTCATTTCATCTAGGCGTTCAGTTGCACGAGGATCTTCATCTTGATGCCGGCCGGATCGAGGAGGGGCTTGAATCCCTTCTCGATGATATCGTCGACGGAGATCGTTTCGTCGATCAGGCGCTCTACAGGCAGGCGTCCGCTCTCGATCATCGAGTAGATCCTTGGCCACAGCGTCGTCGGATAACACAGTGACCCCTGCAGACGAATGTCGCGGGTGATGAGGTCGAATGGGGAGAACTCCACCTTAGCATTTGTGAGTCCGATAAGGACCACTGTCGCCTGCGGGCGGACCGCCTTGATGCAATCGGTTATGGCCCGAGGATTGCCTGCACACTCGATGGCGGCATCGAAGCCGAGGCCTTCGAACGTGTTGTCGCGGGCGAACTGCCAAGTGAAACTGCCGTGGGATCCACCGTGACGACCGGGATACCAAGGTTCTCGATGCGCTCGCGCCGGGTAGCGTTGGGTTCGCTCACGACGATCTTGCCGGCGCCAGCGACGTGCGCCGCCATGACGGCGAGGGCGCCGATCGGGCCGCCGCCGGTGATCAGGATCGCCCCCCCAGGCTCCAGGCCGCTTCTGTCGATGGCCGTCACCGCAACCGCAGCAGGCTCGACCATTGCACCCTGTTCGTAGCTCAGCCCGTCCGGCATTTTCACCGTGGCGTAGGCCTTCATGACCGCATAATCGGCAAAGCCACCCCAGTTCCAGGTCAGGCCGGTGGCAGCGCCCCGCGTCCCCAGGAAATGCAGGCCGCGTACCCCGAAGTATCCGTCGGCTGGTCCCATGTGGGGCTGGATCGCAACACGGTCGCCAGGACGCAGGTGTTTGACGTCTGCGCCGACAGCTTCGATCTCGCCGCTGAATTCATGCCCCAGGATCGCCGGGATGGAGGCCCCAGAAAAGGCGTTCGGCACGTCGCGATGAAATGTGGGCCATCGGCGAACTCATGCAGGTCGGTACCGCAGATGCCGCAGAACTTGTTCCGAACGAGCACCTCGTCCGGTTGGAGCGCCATTGGCTTGTCGATATCTTCGACACGTACATCGCCTTTGGCATAGAAACGAGCTGCTTTCATTTCGAGGTTCCTCCTACAATAGTGGTCGACAGCCTGGCCGTGGAAATCAAATGAAGCGTCAGCGCCGCGGCTGGACCAGCAGCGCCGGCGACCGTCACGCCAAGCCAGCCCTGGGTCTCGAAGGCCCAGACGCCTATGCTCGCACCAAGTGCGCCCCCGACAAAGAACACTGCCATAAACAGCCCATTGAGACGGGCACGCTGTTCGGGGTGTGCAGCAAAGAGTTCGCGCTGGCTCATCACCAGAGAGACCGGCACGGCGCCGTCGAGCACGATTGCCCCAAGCGTCAGGACGATGACACCGATTGCGCCGCCGGATGCGCCGAATGCCACGATGACCCAGGCCAGAACCCGACCGCGAGGGCGATCGTCGTACCGGGAATGATGAGTCCGCGATCGGCAATCTTGCCGGCAACGGGAGACATGGCGGCGCCGCTCGCTCCCGCGAGCGCGACGAGACTAACCTGCAAATGGTTCATCCCATAAGCCGCCCCGAACAACAGCAAGGGTAGCGCGGTCCAGAAGAGCGTATAGGAGTAGAACATGAGGAACTGGTAGGCCGCGCGACGCTGCAATAGCCGGTTGTTCGTAGCCGCAGAGAACAGGGATCGGATGATCCCGGCATAGCTTGTCGTACTGTCCGGTTTCCGAGGCGGCATGCGGCGCCAGATCGAAACGGCCGCGAGGACGCAGACAACCGCCGCCAGCCCAAAAACCGATCGCCATCCGAGCGCGCCGGCGATCAGCACGGAGACGGGCCGGGACAACATTATGCCGGTCAGGATCCCCGCCATAACCCGCCCGACAACCACGCCTTGTCGCTGCGGGTCCGCCAGAGCCGCAGCGTAGGGCAGGAGAATTTGCACCGACACCGAACCAACGCCGAGCCCGATGGATGCCAGCAGAAAAACGAGGTGCGATTTCGTGACGGCCATTGTCACGGCCGCGATGAAGCCGACCGCCAGCACCGAAAGCGCCAGTCGGCGGTTCTCGAGGATGTCTCCGAGAGGGACGAGCAGCAGCAAGCCCCAGCAGTACCCCAGCTGGGTAAGAGTGACAATCAGGCCTGCCCGCTCGGGTGACACGCCCAGCGCAACGCCGATTTCGCCGACCACAGGCTGCGCGAAATAGAGGTTGGCGACGATCGCGCCGCAGACGACCGCAACGATGAATTCGAGGCCGCCCGCAATTCGGGCGGCCGAACCAGAGGCGGTCATGTCAGACGATGGAGCGGACAGAACCGCCGTCTACACCCCAGACGGAGGACGTCACATAGGATGCCAGATCGGAGGCCAGGAACACGATGACATTGGCGACTTCTTCCGGAGTGCCAAGCCGCTGCAACGGCAGCTGGCGAAGCTTCATCTCATGTTCGACGGCGGCATGCGGTTCCATCTTGTGATACTTGCCCATGGTCTCGGCGAACCCGCCAGGCTTGTCCCAGAAGGGCGACCAGATGGGACCGGGCGCCACTGCGTTGACGCGGATCTTGGGTGCTTCTGCGCGAGCCAACGCCTTGGTCAGGGCGAGAATCGCAGCCTTGGAAACAGAGTAGTCAACGGGAACCGGTTCGGGCTGGCGGGCGAGATCCGAAGCGTTGTTGATGATCACGCCACCATTTTCGCGGAGGATCGGCAGCGCCTTCCGGGTTGCCCGAACGTAGCTCATGAAGTTGAGCGACAGGGTCGACTGCCAGGCATCATCGTCGACGTCGTCGAAGCTGCGAACCGCGCCGGCGCCGACATTGTTGACGAGTATGTCGACATGGCCATCCAGAGCTCCCAAAAGCTCGCTCATGCCGCCATCGACGCCATTCGCGGTCGAAAGGTCAGCCTTCGCGGTTATCGCCGCGCCGTCGTGCTGCCGTACAAGTCCGGCCACTTCGTCGAGGCCTTTGGCGTCGATATCGAGAAGGCCAACAATCGCGCCCTCCTTGGCGAAGGCGAGCGCTGTGGCGCGCCCGATACCGTTGGCCGCCCCGGTGATTATGACCTTCTTGCCGCTGAGCCCAGATTCCATTTTTTCCTCCTACAAATTGATCCTCAGACCGAGGCGCCTTCGGCGCCTGTCCGGAAGTCGAAGCCGGTGGTCAGTCCGCCGTCAGCAATGATGTCTGCGCCCAGCAATGCGGACGCCCCGTCGGACAGAAGGAAGAGAGCTGCACGCGCAACTTCCTCCGCCTCCAGGATCCGCCCTTGCGGCTGTCGGTTGGCCCGCGTCGCGACAAACTTCTCGGTGTCGATCGCGCTTTCGGCGTGGCGCTTGAAAAGTCCTGCCATCATGGGACCGGGGCTCAACACATTGATGCGAACGCCCTTGCGGGCATGATCGAGAGCCGCCGTTCTTGCCAGCTGGCGAACAGCCGCCTTGGAGGCGTTGTAGATCGCGAGCTGCTGCTCGGCGAGGCTGGCATTGATCGACGCGACTGCTACGATGGATCCGCCGCCTGCCGCCTCCATGCGCGGGATGAGCGCCGCCATTCCGAGCGCCGTGCCAGTTACGTTGACGGCCATCACCTTGTCGATGGTCGCCCGGCTCAAGCTGGGAACGGTGGCCACGTCGAGGATCGCCGCGCAGGACACAAGGCCCAGCGAGCCAGGGCCGGCGCTATCGATGGCCGAGGTCACGCGATCCCAGGTTTCGCTTTCGGCAACCGACGCGGTCACCTGCTGGTAGCCAGCCCGTCCTTCGAGCTCCGATGTCGCGGTGTCGACCCCGACAACGCGGCAGCCCTGGGCCAGCAAGAGCCGTCCCACTTCGAGTCCGAGGCCGGACGCCGTGCCGGTGACAACAACATTATCGGGAAGCGAGAATCGAATGGATGGCATAACCTTACTCCATAACCGGGGGGAGCCGGCCCAAGCCCGCTGAAGCAAGCGTTCCAACGGCTCACGTTCGAGCGGACGCGGGTTCCAGTAGGGATTGGAAAGGGCGATCGAGCAGGCTTCCGAAATGCCATCCTCCGGCATTCCGATATCCTTCAACGCTCTGCGCGCACCCACGGCATCGGCGAGGTCGTAGAGCGCGAGGGCAGGGTTCTCGGAACCCAGGACGCCGCGAAGGCGCTCGATGACGTCGGGGATGGCCGATGCATTGTAGGCGAGGGCGTGCGGTAAGACGATCGTGTGCGTTTCGGCATGGGGAAGATCGAAAGTACCGCCGAGTGTGTGACATAGCTTGTGGTGCAGCGACATGCCGACCGCGCCGAGGCAAACGCCGGCAAGCCATGCGCCATACAAAGCCTTGCGTCGAGCGTCCGTGTTGCCTGGATCGAGGCTAATCGCCGGAAGCGCTCCAGCGAGAGCGGCGATCGACTCGCTCGCCATGAGGTCGATGATCGGGTTCTTATCCCTTGCGTAGAGAGCCTCGACGGCATGCGCGATTGCGTTGATGCCGCTCGTCCCTGAGAGCGATGCCGGCAGAGACATGGTCAGGTCAACGTCATAGATCACGACGTTCGGAAGGACCTTCGGCGTCGTGACGGTCTTCTTCACGCCATCCGCTGTTTCGCCGAGGATCGGGGTCATTTCGGAACCGGCATATGTCGTCGGAATGACGATCTGCGGAAGACCGGTGCGCAACGCCAGCGCTTTGCCCAGACCCGTGGTTGATCCACCGCCGGCGGCAAGGATCCCGTCAGCGCCAGTCTCCGCGGCGACCTTCATCGCTTCCTCTGTCACCGCGACAGGCGTGTGCATCGTCGCGCCGCTGAAGATACCGGCCGCCTTGTCTCCCAACCGGGAGGAGAGCGCCTCGGCCAGTTCCACCTGCTGGGGTGTGGACAGGACCAGCACTCGCTTGAGGTCAAGTCGTTCGACCTCGGACGGCAGGCTTTCGATCGTGCCTGTCCCGAAGACAACACGCGACGGGTTCGCGTTGTAGACAAAACGGTTCGGTAGGCTCTGCATCTTCTTACTCCCGGTTGTCGACACGCAGGCTGAATGGATGGATGGAAATTTCCTTCCAGACATTGGCCTGATTGAAAGGGTCGGCCCTGTTGAAGGCTTCGACTTCTGCAACGCTCGAAGCATCAAAGACGAACAAGGAACCAATCATTGTGGTCCCGTCGGGAGCGAGAAGAGGACCGGAGATCACGGTCTTAACGCTTCCCGCCGCAAGGTGTGCCCGGTGCGCAGGATAGTTTTCGAGGCGCCGCTCGAGGGCGTCCGGAAAATCGACACAGTGAACGGCAACGTGCATCGTCACTCTCCCGCGTTTGGTGTGTAATCAACCTGATAGCGCTGAACCCGAACCCCCTGGAGTTCATCACGGATTTTCAGATGCGCTGGGTGTTCCGCGTAAGCGGCGAGCGCCTCTTCATTCTCGAATTCCGTGTACAGCACCACGTCGCAAGCATAGTCCACGCGGCTGAAATCGACGCCCACTTCGACGTGAAGAAGGCCCGGTACGATACCCCGCAGCGCTTCGAACTTCGTTTTCACGGCTTCGATGGACGCGGTCTTGTTCCCCGCGGAATCGGCGAGAAGGTTCCACATTACGATGTGCTTCACCCGAGCATCGTTTCGCATATCCATAGTTCGGTCCATCTCTTCCAGCATTCGAAAACGTTTGGTTCGATGCATGTTCGCATTTGCTCTCTGCGCGATGAACTGTAGATTTGCCAAAAGTCTTTTTCACTGGAGGCAAAAAGTGAGTGTCAGAAGTAAAGTCGACCGCTGGGCCGAGATCGAGGTTTTTGTGACGGTGGCGAGCGAGCTCAGCATGACGCGCGCCGCCGATGTTCTCGGTGTTTCCGTGTCGAGCGTGAGCCGAAACCTTATGGCTCTCGAACAAAGGCTCGGTATCCGGCTGGTGCAACGCTCGACGCGCAAACTGAGCCTGACGAGCGAAGGCGAACAGTTTTTCACCGATGCCAAGGAACTGATGGCCAGCTGGGATGAAGCCGAAGCGGGCGTCGCATCGAGAGCGCACGCTCCCACGGGCCGCCTGCGCATCGGGGCGTCGCTGTCCTTCTCGTTGCTTCAGTTGATGCCCGTGGTCGAATTGTTCCGGAAGCGATACCCAAGCGTTCTGGTCGAGATCGTCGCATCAAATCGGTACTATGACATCATCGAAAACGGACTGGATCTGGCCATCCGATTGAGACGGGTAGAGGCTGACAGCTCGATCACCATCCGCAGGCTTGCAAGGTGTCGCCGATTGCTGGCGGCCTCTCCTGAATATCTGGAGCGGAAGGGCATCCCGCAACATCCAAACGACCTGCATCAACACGACCTTATCCTGTACACACTCGCCGACAACTGGAACGAACTGCGCTTCAAAAAAGACGATGAGTCCGTGAAAGTCGAGGTCGACGGCATCATTAACGCAAACGACGGACAATTAATCCGCGAAGCAGCCCTGAAGGGCCTCGGGATATTGGCGCAGCCAACCTACATCATTCAAAGTGACCTTGAGGCCGGGCGTCTGGTTCGCGTTCTGGATGACTGGCACCTGCCCGTATTGACCATGAATGCGGCCTTTCCGACGAAGGCGTTTCTCCCTGCCCGCACGAGGCTGTTCCTTGATTTTCTGGTCGAGCATTTCCGCACCCATGACTTCGAGGCGGTGTGGATGAGTTGAGGCAAGGAGCTTTTTGCGTGGGGTGCAACACAGTTTCCAAAGATCGCCGCTTTTTCCCAATGATGCCAAGGATGTATGACGGATCGATCACGCTGGCGTTTGCCAGCCTTGCCTGTGTAAGAAAGGGACTATCATGGCCGCGGGTGTTGAACTCCTAATTTCGTATTTCGCCCTATCTGGCGACGTTCACCCCTTTGGACCCACCGAAATCAGCCCGTTCCCGTTCAAGGATCGCGTGGAAGCTGCCGCGCGTGCCGGTTTCGTCGGCTTTGGCCTTCATCCTGACGACGTGGCGGCGACGAGGGACCAGATCGGCTATGCCGAGATGCGCCGCATTATCGAGGCCAACGGGATCAAGTATCTCGAGATTGAGGCCGTCGTCGACTGGTACAAGACGGGCGAGGAGCGTGCCAAAGCCGACCTGCTGCGGACCCAGATTTTCGAAGCGGTGAACGAACTCGGCATGCGCGACATCAAGGCGCTTCCCGGCTTTGAGGGAGGCGAACCCAACATCGAATTGATGGGGGAAGAGTTCGGCAAGCTTTGCGACCAGGCGGTGGCCATGGGAACTGAGGTCGTCCTGGAAATCATGCCCTGGTCCAACGTCCGCACGATCGAAGCCGGCGTCGGCATCATGGAGGTCGCGAACCGGAACAATGGCGGCCTGCTGCTTGACATCTGGCACATGGCGCGCGGGAACATCCCTTACTCCGACATCAGCACGATTCCGGCGCACTTCATCAAGGCAATCGAGATCGATGATGCTTTGCGGGAGCCGCCTGTTGAGAACATCTGGGATGACACTATCCATCACCGGATGCTTCCGGGCGAAGGGGAGCTGGACGTGCCGGCCTTCCTGCGCACAGTAAAGGCTGCGGGCTATGATGGCGTCTATGGCACCGAAGTCCTGTCGGCGGACCACAGGAAGCGTGGTCTCGATGAAATGGCTCGCCGCGTCTTCGAGTCGTCCATGGCTCAATTCGCTAAGGTCTGAAGGCGCTCTGGCGCCCACGTCACGATCCACCTTGATCGTGTCAGCCTTGGCGTCGCTTGCAGACACTTTGCCCGCTGCGGGTTCCGGAGGACGGCTACAAACCGCATTGGGCTCGACTAACAACCCTTGCTTCCGCAGCATTTACTGACGAACGTTAGGGAGGACCGAACCATGATCCACTATTTCTCAGAAGAAAGCTCGGTCGAAACGGTCAACGCCCGCCTGGGTGGCGAGGTCTCGCCGCGCATGGCGGAGGTAATGGCCTGTCTGGTCAAGCACCTGCACGCCTTTGCGAAGGAAATCCACCTGACCCAGGCGGAATGGGATATCGGCATCGATTTCCTGACCAAGACCGGACAAATCTGCTCGGACGAGCGCCAGGAATTCATCCTCCTTTCTGACGTGCTGGGCTTTTCCATGTTGGTCGACGCCATCAACAATCGCCGTCCCGCAGGGGCGACGGAGAACACCGTCTTCGGACCCTTTCATATCGAGAATGCCCCCATCCGTGAGATGGGCGAGAACGTTTCTCTGGATGGGAAGGGCGAGCCCTGTCTATTCGAAGGCAAGGTGATCGACCTTCACGGCAACCCCGTCGAAGGGGCCTGCGTCGATGTCTGGTCGGACAATGCCGATGGCTTCTATGACGTGCAGCAACCAGGCATCCAGCCGAAATGGAACAACCGTGGCCGCTTCATCACCGGTGAAGACGGTGCGTATGCCTTTCGCGGAATCAAGCCGACGTCTTACCCGATCCCGAACGACGGGCCGGTGGGCAAAATGCTCGGCCACATGGGTCGCCATCCCTACCGCCCCGCGCACATGCATTTCCTTGTCACCGCGCCGGGCTTTCAGAAGCTGGTGACGCACACGTTCGTCGGCGACGACGGCTACCTGGAAAGCGATGCGGTCTTCGGCGTGAAACAGACGCTGATCGCGCCGTTCGAGCGGCTCGACGGGGCCGACACGCTGTGGCGGTCGCCATTCGATTTCGTGTTGACCCCGGCGTGAAGGACGCACCGTGCCGAACGTGAAGATCTTCGTAGACGAAGCACTCTACCCAAGCGTACGCGGGCAGTTGGCGAAGACATGGGATTTGGGGCCTCAACGCAATTTCGGTGATGTTGTGTTCTCGGATACTGCATCCGAGCATAACAGGCGGGGCTTTCACGCACTCGCAATGTCCACAAAGGAATTTAGCATGGCTAGCCGCATGGCAGAGGGCGCATTAGGAACACGGCTTCCTCGGCATGTGCTGTCCGGCTTGGACGATGGTATATGAAATGTCATTAGATGAATGTCCCGACGTTAGTGAACTGGTCTCAGCGAAAAAGCAACTTCCAGCTCCAGCCTCGGTTCCATAAGGTATCTTACGCCACAATGTCTTGTAGCGGCTATTTAGTAATGCGACAGTTGGGCCAGTTAGAGATGCGACAGTCTCGCCTCTCTACGCACTGGTCAATGCCAACGTCGGGAGCAAGGATGACGATCTTCAGCCTGGTCGAGACCATGAGCGGTCGGAGTCGTCATGTCCTTTATGATCACCATGTCGCAGAAAGAATTGCATCGCCTCGAAGTTATCCAGAAGATTCGTGACGAGCGCCTGAGCGTCGTCCAGGCCGCCGAACTGCTCGACCTCAGTCGAAGTCAGGTCCATCGGCTGCTGCAGGCTTATGACCGGAATGGTCCAGCCGGCCTTGTTTCCAAGAAGCGATCACAGCCGAGCAACCGGCGCCACAGCGAGGAGTTTCGCAATGCGGCGCTGGATCTGATCCGGGAGCGCTATCTGGATTTCGGTCCGACGCTGGCGCGCGAGAAGCTGATGGAACTGCATCAGATCTCGGTCGCCAAGGAGACGCTGCGGCAATGGATGACCGAGGCCGGCATCTGGATCTCGCGGCGTGAGCGTAAGCAGCGGGTTTTCCAGCCGCGCGGCCGGCGCGACTGTTTCGGCGAACTCGTGCAGATCGATGGATCGCATCACTGGTGGTTTGAGAACCGTGGTCCCAAATGCGCCCTGCTTGTCTATATCGATGACGCCACCGGCAAGTTGCTGCATCTGCGGTTCGCTGGGTCAGAGAACACGTTCGACTACCTGCATGCGACAAAGGCTTATCTGCAGCAATGGGGTAAACCTCTGGCCTTCTACAGCGACAAGCATGGTGTCTTTCGTTCGACCCATGCGTCGGAGAAAGACCGCACGAGCGGCCTGACGCAGTTTGGTCGTGCGCTTTATGAGCTGAACATCGACATCATCTGCGCCAATACTCCGCAGGCAAAGGGCCGTGTGGAACGCGCCAACCAGACGCTGCAGGACCGGCTGGTCAAGGAGATGCGGCTTCGCGGCATCGATACGATCGAGGCGGCCAACGGCTATGCATCAGAATTCATTGCGGATTTCAATTCCCGTTTTGGCAAACCGCCACGCAATCCGAAGGACATGCACCGGCCGCTTGCCGCGCATGAGAATCTCGATGGCGCCATGTGCCGCAAGGAAGTCCGCACACTGTCGCAGTCCCTGACGCTCCGTTACGACAAGGTCTTGTTCATTCTCGATCCGACGGAGCGGGCCAGAGGGCTGGCGGGAAAGAAGGTCGTTGTCTGCGACTACCCGGACGGCCGCCTCGAGATCATGCACGAGAGCTTCACCCTGCCCTACAGAACCTTCGATACATTGCGGTCGGTCCACCGGGCAGAGGTTGTCGAGAACAAGCGTCTCGACGACATGCTTTCCGTCGTCGCCGAGCTGCAGGCTGGGCGGGAACAGCAGCGCAGTAAGAGCGGCCCTCGCCGCACCGGCCAGACGGATCATATGTTCGGTATTCCCGATGGCAGCCAGGGCAATGGTTATCAGAAGCGTGGCCGCAAGCCTGGCCGGCGGACGGACTTCATGAATGATCCGGAGGTCATCGCAAAAAGGCAGAAGGCGCTGGCGCGCATGGAGGCCGCGGAATGATCGCCTGCACTCATAGTCTCAAAGCTAAAGCCGAAGGGTGTTCCTCACCCGCCCCCGCTCCTCCCTTGCAACCCGGTCCAGCCGGTCGGATCGGCGGCTAATCCGAAGCGCAAGTGTCGCGTTTCTAACCGGCTGACAGCGTCGCGCATCTAATCAGCTTTGACAATGTCTGTAGCCGGGGTGGGTTCAAGGATGAAGTGCGACTTGCAATAGATAACAACGGTTTATCCTTGCAAGGAACGAGACATGAAGCGCACCTACTCCCAGATCGATATCGATGAACGCCGCAAGATTGCCCGCTGGCGTACGGCTGGGATCAGCGTTGACGTGATCGCCGAGAAGCTGCACCGACATCGCTCAACCATTTTCCGTGAGCTGCGCAGCAGAGATGCACAGGCGCTGCCAATGACGGTCAAATAGAAGTGATCTGGCCACGGTCCATGCGATAAACCACATCGAGTCCTCTACCGGCGTGCCGAAGATCGGCGCCGGAAAGAAGGATGGAAAGACCAAGCGGCCGCAGGGATGCGACGACCTCGGAAATGCGCTTGGAAAGCGCGGGGGCGACGCCTTCGAAGGGCTCGTCCAGCATCAACAGCTGGGTGCCCGTCATGCGTGCACGACCGATGGCCACGAGTTTCTGCTGGCCGCCTGAAAGCTGCAGGGCGCGGCGATGGCGGAAGTCCGCTGCCTCGGGAATGAGCGCATAGACATCGTCGAGCCGCTTCTGCGCATCTGTGACGCCAGCTGCCCACGCCGGAATAAGCAGGTTTTCCTCAACAGTCAGTTCGGGAATAAGGCGCCGGTCTTCCGGCGCGAAGCCCATCTGGTGGTGCACGCGCAGATGCGGCGCCTCATGGGAGATGTCCTTCTTCTCATAATGGATCGAACCTGCCCGGAGTGGCAAGAGCCCCATTATCGCACGCATCAACGTGGTCTTGCCGGCACCATTGCGACCGATGATTCCGACCATCGAGCGGGCTTCGACCTTCATGGAAACGTCACGCAGAATAGGAACCCCGCCGATCGAGACGTTGATTGACTTCACCTCAAGCATAGTTGTCCTCCTTGGGAACGCGATGTTCTTCACCAATGATGAGTTCGCGCACTTGTCGGTCACTGAGGACCGTTTCCGGAGGTCCATCAATCAGCACCCGGCCTTCGAAGAAAGCGAGCACGCGGTCGGAGTAGCGGCGAACGATCTCCATGTCGTGCTCGACGAAGAGCACGCTGACGCCTGCGACACGGGTCGCGTCAATAATGCGGTCCATGACCGAGAACTTTTCTTCGCTGGCGACGCCGCTCGTCGGCTCGTCCAGGAAAAGAACCTTCGGCTTGCCAACCATGGCAATCGCAATGTCGAGAAGCTTGCGGATGCCTTCAGGCATCGTGCCGGCAATCGAGTTGCGGAACGCTCCAAGTCCGAACACCGCGAGCGTCTCGTCAGCATGGGTCGCGAGCTCGTCATCGGAAAGAATCGAAAAGCCCTTGGCGCCAACGCTACCCGTTGCGCTGTAGGCAAAAATGAGGTTCTCAACCGCTGTCAGCGAGTTGAACAATTGCGGAATCTGAAAGGACCGGGCAACGCCGCGCCGAGTGATCTGACGAGGTGAAAGCCCGACGATTTCCTGGCCCTCGAGCAGGATCGAACCGGAGTCCGGGCCCAGATAGCCCGTAATCATATTGATAAACGTCGTCTTGCCGGCGCCGTTTGTGCCGATCAGCCCCGAAATCGTTCCAGACATGATGTCGACATTCACGTCGTTTGCGGCAGTTACCGCGCCGAACCGCTTGACGAGGCTTTTTGCTTCAATAATCGGCTTCATGGTTTTTCTCCTGCCTCGACGATTGCCTTGCGCTTACCAAAACGGATGCCGCCAAGGCCTGTCGGCAGAAACAGGATCATCGATAGGATGATGACTCCAAGTACCAGCTGCCAAGTGTTGGGCGCATGCTGATAGGCGAACGTCCTGATAAATTCGAGTGCGAGCGCGGCGATGAATGGCGTGAAGATGTTCCCGGTACCGGCAAGGACCGCGATCACCACGAATTCGCCCGAGGTTGCCCAGAAGGCCATTTCCGGATCCACATGCGCGACGAGAATGCCGCTCATGGAGCCACCTACGGCGGCTAGAATTGCCGCAAGGATGTAGGAGAGATAGATCGTCATGCTTGCAGACGCGCCGAGATACTCGACGCGAATCTCGTTATCCTTGATGCCAGGCAGCAGGCGACCGAGCGCCGTCTTGCCGAAGTACCAGACGGTTATCACCGCTGTGAAACAGATCAGGACGAGGATAACGAGGCCGTTGAAACGCGCAGTACCGCTCAGCGGCAGGCCGAACAAGGTCACGCCTCGGATGTTAAAGCCGTCCGTGCCGCCAAGTTCCACCGACTTCACCAGAAGACCGTAGAGAAGCATCGACAGGGCGAGCGTCAGCATCGCGAAGAAGATGTCGCGGTAACGCGACAGAAGGAGACCGGCGACTGCTGCAGTCGCCGCGGCGATGACGACCGGGGCGATGAGCAAGAGAACCGCTTCGTTGATTTTCCAGAGATTGACCATCAGGCCGACGGAATAGCCGCCGATCGCGTAGTAAAGTCCTTGGCCGAACGAGACTAGCCCGGCGCGCATCATCAGTACAAGGCCGAGTACCGCTAGCCCCTTGGCAAGGCCGATCGAGATGACGAAGTTCCAGGTGGGTAGCCACCAGGCTGCGACGATAAGGAAAAGTGCCGCGCCGACGGCGACCGGCACAAAGGTTTGGGCTTTATTCATCATATCTTGCGCAACTCCACACCGGAAAACAGCCCCTGCGGACGTATGGCGAGAACGATAGCCATCGCTGCATAGATGCTGAACACTTCGACTTCGGGCGAGTAGTGGACCGCAAGAGAGCGGACGAAGCCGACGATTAGGGCACCGACAATGGTGCCAGGAATCGATCCAAGCCCCCCGATCACCACCACTGCAAACATCATGACGACCATTTCGACGCCCATGCCCGGCGCCACGGAGATGGTTGGCGCTGTGAAGGCGCCGCCGAGTGCGGCGAGGATCGAGCCGACCACAAAGGCTGACACTTTCCACCGGCTGACATTGATGCCCATCGCCTGCGATACTTCCGGATCATGAATGACGGCGCGCAGCATCTTCCCCTTGGCAGTGAATTGCAGAAACCACGTCAGGAGGCCACCACTGACGATCGCCACGACGACGACAATGAGGTTGTAGGTCGGATAGACAAGGGGGCCGAGATAGACGTTGCCAAATGCCCACACCGGGTCGGAGGCTATCCATGGATCGACACCCCAGATGAGCTTCACCACGTCTTCCAGAATGAGGAAGAGCGCGTAGGTAACCAGCAGCAGCACGACGGGATCGCGCCCCGCGAAGAAGCGCAGGACGCCCCGTTCGACGACGAGGCCGACAACCGTACCGGCGATCAGCGCCGCGACAATCATGACCGGAATGCTTCCAGCGGGCGGCAGGCCCTGGGCGAACCACCAACCCAGCAGAGTCACCGACATGTAGGCGCCGATGGCATAAAACGTGCCATGGGCCATGTTGAGGATCTTCATCACGCCGTAGATCAGCGTCAGGCCGACTGCGATGATGAAGAGCCATGCGGAATACAGAATGCCGTCAATAATAGCGCCTAGAAACGCGTTCATGCCACACACCATTTCGAAACGAGGGGCGGGATTCATCTTTCGGTGCCAGCGTGGCATGCGACGAGTGAAAACCGCTTCAAAGGGATTGCGTCGCCAAACGCGCCGGGAGAACCCGCGCAAGCGATGCCGCGGTTAACAAGTCACTTCAGCTTATTCTTGATCCACTCATGGCTGGTCATGCCTTCCGGTGGGTTCACCCTTTCTGGAGCGTAACGGATCACATCGACGAAGGTCAGCTTGCCATCGACGGTCTTGGTGCGGCCATAGACCATTTCCTGCACAGCCTGGTTGCCCTTGCCCAGCGACATCTTCACTTCGCCCGAGGGACCCTGGAAGGTGGCACCCTTGAGAGCAGCGGCGATCTCCTCCGTAGTCGGCGTCTTGGCGGTGTCGCCGCCCTGTGCCTTCTCATAAGCGAACTTCGCCGCAAAAAGCGTCTGCACCATGTGGTAGGACGGATAGCTGGGGGGCGTGGCGGACTTGGCGTTGTAAGTCGTCTTGAACCAGTCGTTATAGGCGTTCTCCGGTGCAAAGATGCCGTTTGGACCGCGGGCGCCGATGATGGTGCCATCTGGGATTTGTTTGGCCTGGCGATGAATCGCCGTTTCGCCTGCCGTCAGAACGACAGTGGCGTTCTTGAATAGGTCGCGCGGCGCTCCCTGAAGCACGAGACCCTCAAGGTCGCCACCCCAGAAGCTCGAATGAATGATATCGGGTTTGCTGCCGAGAATTGCGGAGATTTCGGTATTGTACTGACCGGCACCGAGCTTCGGCATCTGCGAGGTCGTCAGCGTCACTTCGGGGCGAAGGCTCTTCAGTGTGCCCTCAAAGTCGTTCCAGGCGTCCTGACCCCAGGCGTAGTTCTGGTTGATGCCGGCGTAGGAGTTGAATTTCTTGACTGTCTCGTTGACGTAGAGTGCGGCACCGGCGTTGTCCATCGTCGCGGTTGCAACGGGGCGGAATACATATTCGTAGTCAGCTTCCTCGAAGATGCGCGGCGTGCCGCAATCGAAGAGAAGTGTCATGGTCTTCAGTTCTTCGGCAACAGGCGCGACCGCAAGACAATCGCCCGAGGACGTGTAGCCTACGATCATGTCTACGCCCTGCTGTTCGACGAGGTTGCGTAGTTCGGAAACCTGCTTGGTGGTGCCACCGGCCTCGTCGATGACGACGAGTTCGATCGGACGGCCGCCGAAGCCGACCTTGTCATACGGCGCCGGGAGCTTGCCACCGGCATTGACCTGCTCGGCGAAGACTTCGGCGGCAATCTTTGCGGGTATGCCGAAGGGACCGGCCGGTGCGCCGGACAGGAACGTCACGACACCAATCGTGAAAGGCTTTGACTCCTGAGCCAAGAGGCCAGCGGGGGCGGTGGCGGACAGAAAGATCGCTGCAATGGTCAGAGACCACGACTTTTTCATAGATTTCCTCCTCTACGGCAATTGCCGGATCTGATGCAAAGACACATGCCCTTGCGGTGTAGGCCGAAGCGTCCTCTCACGCTGCGGTGGCGCAACATAGTTCAGTATATTGAACTTAGTTCAATACTGTGTATAGTAAAAATTGCAACCAGCGTCAAGATGCTGGAACAACTGTCCAGCCAACAAGCGAGTACAAGCCGCGGCGCAAATTGTTCCGAAAGCGAAAAAGAACCGTAAGGCGCACGAAGAATCACTGAATATGAGGACGGCTTCTCGTGAATTCCCCAAGAGCTCGGTTCTGGCAAAGCTTTCATCAGCAAGTCGACATGGAGAAGATGTTCGTTAGCCTGCTTAAGCTATTCTCGACTGAAGTGGGAAACCGCGACATCGATCATCCGACGGTTCAAACGTCGATAGTGCATCGGATTGATTGTGAGCCCAGGTGAAGATTTTCGCAGCCTTCGGTTCGAGGCTGGGACTGCGTTGGGGTCAAGGAACAGACGCGCTGCCAAACGGAGCCAACCCCACCTGGCCTCCCTCGGTCGGCAATGAATTTCCGCCCTCGCCAAATGCTACGCTATCCTTCGTCACGGAAGCGTGATGAGCTATTATGCCCCAATTGCTCAGAAAGAATGGCGGCTGATCTGCGCATCGTCTCTCCGAGTGACTCGATAAGCGCCGGAGTTGTTTCGCTTTCCAGAAGGCTGATGGCAATGCCGGCAACCGCGCATCGCGTATGATCTCGCACAGCGGTGCCGATGCAAATCATCCCTTCGCGAACCTGACCGTTATCGATCGAAAAACCGCGCGTACGGATGTCAGCCAGCTCCTGCCTTAGCAAGCCAAGATTTTTGACGCTTCTGGAGGTGATGGGCGGAGGAAAGTTTGCGCTGAACAGCGCCTCGAGCTTATCTTCCGGCATTTCGGAAAGCAGCATTTTGCCGGTCGCGGTAAAGGTGGCAGGAAGACGCATTCCGATCCGGAAAGTATGGCCCAGGGGCTGGTCGGAATTTCGGCAATCAATATAGACGACCTCGTCACGGTCAAGAGTTGTCAATGTGACCGTGTAAGGCGACAATGTGGTATCGGAAGCGAAATAATTTCGGAAAATCGAGACGATGTCCATCTCGGACAGAAAGCCGTGCGCCCAGCGCATAGGATGGGGGCCGAGGCGGTACGTGCCATCCTGTTTGCGAACGAGCAGGCCAAGCTCTACCATGACACCAAGTAGCCCGTGCGCCGTACTCTTCGGCAACGACATCGCCCGTGTGATGTCGGCGGCCGACATTGCGCCGCCAGAATTGGTGACAAGATCGAGGATCGAAACCGCGCGCCTGAGAGCCGGAACAGAATCGACGGATTTGCCGATCGCAGTGTCTTCCACTGCGGCGCGTCTTGTACTTGACACTTCCAATACCTCCTGTCAGGCTAGTTCAATATAACGATACTAGTTCATTTAAATGAACTGTATGCTTGGAGGAGATTATGGTCAATCTAAAAAAAATGGAACTCCTGCGCGATCGATGCCTGATAGATGGCAAATGGGTTGCCGGCTCTCAGAACAGCATCGCCGTCAAGAACCCAGCGACGGGGGAGATTGTCGGCACCGTTCCTTCACTGGAGGCGGCAGATGTTGAGCAGGCGGTCGTAGCGGCCGAAGTTGCATTCCGTTCGTGGAGCGCGCTTGCAGCGAAGGAAAGAGCGGCCATCCTGCTCCGCTGGTTCTATCTGATAATAGAAAACGCGGACGATCTGGCCGCGCTGATGACGGCTGAACAGGGCAAGCCGCTGTCCGAAGCCAGGGGGGAAATGCTTTACGCCGCCTCCTTTATCGAATGGTTTGCCGAGGAGGCAAAGAGGGTCTATGGGGACATCATACCCGCACCAACCACCGACAAGCGCATCCTGGTTTTCAAGCAGCCCATCGGTGTCTGTGCCGCAATCACGCCGTGGAACTTCCCGGCAGCAATGATCACACGCAAGGCGGCGCCTGCGCTGGCTGCCGGTTGCACCATGGTGGCTAAGCCGGCTGAGCAGACACCCCTCACGGCGCTGGCTCTCGGCGTGCTAGCCGAACAGGCGGGTATTCCCGCCGGCGTTTTCCAGATTGTGACAGGAAAATCACGCGAGATCGGCAAGGTGCTGACGGAAAGCGACATAGTCAAAAAACTGTCTTTCACCGGATCGACCGAGGTGGGGCGAATTCTCATGGCGCAGTCTGCGCCGACGATAAAGAAACTGTCCATGGAGCTCGGCGGCAACGCACCCTTCATCGTTTTCGACGACGCCGACCTCGATGCCGCCGTCGACGGTGCCATCGCTTCGAAATACCGAAATGCTGGTCAGACCTGTGTCTGCACAAACCGTATCTACGTGCAGTCGGGTGTTTACGATGTCTTCGCTGAAAAGCTTGCAGCGAAGGTTTCTGCACTGAAAGTCGGTGAAGGCACGCAGGTGGATGTAACAATTGGACCGCTGATTGATGCTGAGGCCATCGCCAAGATCGAGGACCATATTAGCGATGCGATCGCAAAGGGCGCGAAAGTGGTCGTAGGTGGCAAGCGACACAGCCTCGGCGGGACATTCTTCGAACCGACTGTCCTGACAGGAGCGACACAGGCGATGAAGATCGCCCGCGAGGAAACCTTCGGGCCACTCGCGCCTCTCTTCCGCTTTGAGACAGAGGAAGAGGCGCTCGCTATGGCCAACGACACGGAATTCGGATTGGCTGCCTATTTTTATACTGAAAACATCCGCCGGACATGGCGAGTGGCCGAAGCGCTGGAATACGGCATGGTGGGTCACAATACCGGTCAGATCTCGAACGAGGTGGCGCCATTTGGCGGCGTCAAGCAGTCCGGCCTCGGACGGGAAGGCTCCCGTTACGGAATCGATGACTATTTGGAAATCAAATATCTGTGCTCGGCCATCGCGTAAACGGCTGGCAATGAGGGAGGAGTTAATGACGATCAATCCATTCGAATTTCGAACTGTCCCATCCATGGAGATGGCTTGGGGCGGAGCTAAGCGAATAGGTGAAATCATCGCTGCGCGTTTCGCTGCGCGCAAGGTGCTTTTGGTCACCGACGCGGGCCTTGTGAAGGCTGGGATGATTGCGCCCATTGCTGCCAGTCTGGGGGCGGCTGGCTTCAGTGTAGCGATTTTCGACAAGGTTGTGCCCGATCCACCGGAAAGCGTTTTGTATGGCTGTGTCGTGGAGGCGCGGCAAGTCGGAGCCGATATTGTCGTTGGTCTCGGTGGCGGCTCGTCATTGGACATAGCCAAGCTCGCGGCGGTGCTGCTATCATCAGAACAATCACTCGCCGACATGTATGGCATCGGCAAAGTTCAGGGCGCGCGTGTCCCGCTGGTTCTCGTTCCGACAACGGCGGGCACAGGTTCTGAAGTCACCAACATTTCCATCATCACCACCGGCGAGACGACTAAGATGGGGGTCGTGTCGCCGCAACTATACGCGGATTTCGTGCTGTTGGATGCAGAACTTACCGTCGGTTTACCGCAGGTTCACACCGCCGCAACTGGTATCGATGCGATGGTGCACGCCATCGAAGCCTACACCAGCAAGCACAAGAAAAACCCGCTTTCGGATGCTTTGGCACGCGAAGCGCTGCGGCTGCTCGGCCGCAATCTTATCGCTGCCTGCAAGGAGCCTTCCAATCGGGACGCTCGTGAAGGCATGCTTCTCGGTTCAACGCTTGCGGGCCAGGCCTTCTCCAACTCCCCGGTGGCTGCCGTCCACGCACTGGCCTATCCGCTGGGTGGACATTATCACATTCCGCATGGTCTTTCGAACGCTCTGATGCTCGGCCCAGTCCTTCGCTACAATGCACAGGCGGCTGCCCCGCTTTACGCCGAGCTTGCCGATGTGCTTGGGGTCAGGGGAAGCGGCGACGCCACGGCCTGTTCCGAGGACTTTGTTGCCCATATGCAGGTGCTGATGGATGAAAGCGGCGCGCCGCGCCGGCTTCGCGATGTCGGTGTAACCGACAACAGTCTCGCCATGCTCGCCGCCGACGCGATGAAACAAACCCGCCTTCTCGTCAACAATCCGGTCGAAGTCCGGGAAGAAGACGCGCTTGCCCTTTATCGGGAAGCCTTCTGAAGCTTTCCGCAGAAATTCACCGTTCAAATCACCGCGGGAGGATCCAACGTGACGGATATCAGACTTTACATGCTTCAGTCCGGCACCCTGAAATGCAAAGTGCACAACATCAAAATGAATCAGGGAAATGGCGCTGATTACGAAATCCCGGTTCCCTTTTTCCTCATCACCCATCCCGACGGTCACACGATCATCGACGGTGGCAACGCCATTGAAGTGGCAACGGACCCGCGCGGCCATTGGGGCGATATTTGCGACGTGTACTGGCCCGTTCTTGACAGGAACAAAGGATGCGTCGATCAGGTCAAAGCTCTCGGCTTCGATCCGGCCGAGGTTAAATATGTCGTGCAGTCCCACCTGCATCTCGACCATACCGGCGCGATCGGCCGGTTCCCGAATGCCACGCATATCGTGCAGCGGGCCGAGTATGAATATGCTTTCACTCCCGATTGGTTTGCCGGTGGAGGCTATATCCGCAAGGATTTCGATCGCCCGGGTCTGAAATGGCAGTTTTTGAACGGCACTCAAGACGATTTCTATGATGTTTATGGTGACGGCACGCTGACGACGATCTTCAGTCCTGGCCATGCGATGGGCCATCAATCCTTTCTCGTCCGCCTTCCCAACAGTGAGCCGCTGCTTCTGACGATCGATGCGGCCTACACTCTCGACCATTGGGAAGAAAAGGCGCTGCCTGGCTTCCTCGCATCAACGGTGGATACCGTTCGCTCTGTACAAAAGCTGCGCACAATCGCGGAAAGGACGGGGGCCAATGTCGTCACCGGTCACGACCCGGATGCGTGGTCGAGCTTCAAGAAGGCACCAGAGTATTACTCTTGAGAAACCGCCGGGCCACAGCCGCGTCATAATCCTATAGAGGGCGAATACGCCTCTTTGGAACCTGAGAATATCAGCGCAATTACGAAAGCCCAGCGTGTTCGCGATGTCTTTTGCGGAAAAATGGGGTTTTGGACCCGGATCTATTTGAGCTCCAGTGACAAGCAAACCGAGGCTGAGACGACCACTTTGCTTCATTGGTAACCCAACGAGGGAGAAATAAATGCGTCTGAAAATACTCATCACTATTGCCATGATGGCCGGCCCTGCATTGGCGTACGAGCCATTGGTTGAGAAGCGGGAATTTACCCTGAAAAACTTCGTGACACGTGGAGGCAAGACGGTTCCCGAAATGCGGTTGGGATATGAAACCTATGGCACGCTGAACAAAGCCAGGGATAATGCCATCCTGATTCCGCATTTTTTCAGCGGAAGCAGTCACGCGGCGGGGAAATATAAGGAGGAGGATGTAAGCGCCGGCTATTGGGATGCAATCATCGGATCGGGCAAGCCCATCGATACGGACAAATACTTTGTCGTGTCGGTCGACACACCGGTCAATCTCGGTGCCAACGATCCGAACGTCATCACCACCGGCCCGGCGACGACCAATCCCAAAACAGGAAAGCCTTGGGGTATGGATTTCCCGATCATGACGATCGGCGATTTCGTTGATACGCAGAAAGGGCTGATGGAGCAACTGGGGATTGGGAAATGGCATGCTGTCATGGGCGCCTCCATGGGAGGGCTGCAAAGCTATGAATGGGCAGCACGCTATCCCGACAAGTTGGAGCGGGTGATTCCAGTCATTTCCTCTGGTTGGGCAGACGCGAATCTTATCGCGTGGCTGGACGTATGGGCGTCGCCGATCAAACTGGATCCAAACTGGAACGGTGGAGATTATTACACCGGCCAGGCGCCAAAAGCGGGGCTGGCTCAAGCCATGAAGACTTTAACACTGCAGGCAAATTCGGCAGAATGGACCGACGGCACATTTGGGCGTGACTGGGCCAGAGAAGGTGCGGATCCCGGGCAGAGTTGGGCGAATGACTATGAGGTTGTCACGAAGCTGAACGAGGCGGGCGCAGCACGGGTAGCCCAGTTAGATGCGAACCATTTCCTTTATCTGGTGCGCGCCAATCAATTGTTCGTCGCTGGACATCCCAAAGACAGCCTGTACAAAGGGCTCCTGGATATCGAGGTGCCCGTGATGCTGATCTATACCGATGAAGACCTGATTTTTCCCGGAAATGCAGTGCGAGAGACAGGAACGATTATCAAATCCGACGGTACGCCAGTCGAATTCGTCGAACTGGAAGGCACGCGAGGGCACATGGATGGCGTGTTGAGCATTGCTCAGGCAGGAGAGCGAATTCGAGCATTTCTTGAGGTCAAGTAGGAGCGGGCGGGCCCTCCCTTTTCCTTAAGCCGAGCCAGCAACTGCCGTCGTCGTGGCTGTAGTCGGCCACACCCGCCGTGCTCGGGGTCCATAAATCGGAAAATTAGTGGTCTCCGGCAAGTCCAAGACAGCCGAGGTGGTCCGCTACGCTCTCACTCGTCGCGACGCACGATCGAAAACGATGAACGGCGCGTTGCCGCCAAGCTCGGCGCCGCGTTTCATGATCTCGTCGGCGCCCTGGAGCATCAGGATCTTGCCGACACTGGTCGCGCCGGTGAAGGTGAGCTTGCGCACCTTCTCGTTCTCCGTGAATTTCGTGCCGATAAATGGGAATCCTCGGAAAGCACGAACATGAAGACACCAGTCGACAGGCCTGCGCGCTCTGCAAGCAGTGCGAGCGATGTGCCGAAAGCGGTTTCCTCGGTAGTGATCGGTGCGAGGAAGCGGATGATGTGGCCCAACGCCGCAGGTGAGCAGGATCAGCCCTTGAAAGGCGTTTCTCGCTGACCTGACTGATAAATTCGCCAGCGTCGCTGTTGCGAGTAATCGAACACATGGCTATGAAATCCCACACTGATTTCGATCTGCCACGGGTATTTTTCTCCAAATGTGCCCGTGTCTTTCCCTGTGCGAACGCGTTTTGCAAACAATGCAGCGTTCAAGACGCTTCCTTGGATCGAGCGTGCTTATAACCGGCAAAATTGCGGCTGAACGAAAGTGCCGAGATGAACCACAAAAAGAAAATCTATCGCGTTGCGGAAGCTGCACGTCTAGCGGGGGTTTCTGCATCGACACTTCGGCTTTGGGAGAAGGAGGATCTCATCGTACCGGATCGCTCGGAAAAGGGCCACCGGCGGTACGACGCTGACCACGTTACGCGGTTAAAGCGTATCGCATCGCTCAGAAAAGACAGACGACTCACCATCGCGGGGATCCGCGAAGATCTCAGGAAGTCTTCGCCAGAAACGGGCACGCCTCGGGACGCGAGTGATGCCATTCCGGAAATGAAGAAGCGGAAGCAGCTCGAAGACGAAAACGCCCGGTTGAACCGGATTGTCGCAGAGCAGACGCTGGAGCTCAATATGTTGCGGGAGGTCCATTCGCCGAAACGTCCAAGGCCTGCTCGGAAGCGGGAGGGGTGAAGGACATGTGCCGGGATTAGATGGTCTCGATCCGGCGTGCCTGTGGGCCGTTGAACTTCGATCGGACCACCTACCACTACACGTCTCTCCACGCCGATCAGGCCGGTCCGGAACGTCGTATTCGTGCGATCTGCGAGACGCGTGTGCGGTAAGGCTATCGTTGCTTGCATGTGCGGTGTCGCGGGGTTCGGTCATGGCTCATCCCTCCCGTGGCTGTGTGGCGACGCCGCCTGCACCTTCGGCCGCATCGCGTTGCGCCCTGAGGCGCGCAGCTCCCGCCTCAGTTCCGTAATCTGGCGCGTCAGCTCGTCGAAATCCCGCTGGCTCGGAACGCCGAACAGCTTGGCGACGCTGTCGGTCATTTGCTGCTGGCGGGTGCGCAGGTCCAGCGCGGCGCGCAGCAAATCGCGCTGCGCGGCGAGGAAATTCTCCGAGCGCTGGTTGCTGCTCAGTTCCTCGTTGACAATGTCGCTCCACGCCTTGAAGGCCTTGCGCCAGCCGAAGTCCTCGGCGTCTTCTTCCTTCATGTCGGCGAGCGTGGCGCTATAGCGTTCATAGGCCTTGCTCCACGGCACCGAGGCGATGGCGCAATAGGCCGCCATGCGTTGGATCACGTCCATCCAGGCCGCCATCAGCGCGTAGACCTGCCGGTCGAGGTTGCACATGTCGGCAAGGCGCGGGGCTTCCGCCATGCGCTTGATGGCTTCCGAGATCTCACCGCCCTGCGCGACGGCAAACAGACTGCTGTCGGCCGCGCGCGTGGTGAGGAAGGACATCATCGATTTGAACTACTTTTTCCAACTTCCCCTGCCTGCTCGATATTGCTGCGCCACATTTGCGACATGCGCGGCAGCATCTGCGAGAATTCCGGTTGGTCGTCCGAGCTCGGGGTCATGGCCGGCTCACTCGCCTGCGGCCGCGCAAGCGCGCTGGCATAGATCGCCCGAACCTGGTCGTAGTCGAGCTTGCGCGGATTGTTGACCAGGATGCGCTTCTGCTGTTTCATCGCATCCTCCGCCCGCAGGCCGGAGCTTGCACAGCAGTTTTTCATTTGTTTGCGGCGCAGGGAATATCGATGGAAGAGCCCATAGCTTTCGATATGTTGAGTGAGTTGACGGCCAGCTTCCTGGCGTTCTCTTCGATCCGGGCCGTCTTCTCGCCAATCTGAGCCAGAAGGTCGCTGCATTCCTCCTGCACAATCTCGGGCAAGCCGATCTCAGTATTTTCTATGATGGCATCAATTCGCTTGATGTGACCAATTCCCTGCGGAATCACCTGTCCATATTCGTAGAGAACGGCGCGCAGCCGTTCGCTGATGAACAATACGCTCACGCGCCCGAAATAGAACCGCCAGCACAGGGGCGGAGCAGCCCGTAGGAGTGCTGAAGGTCCTGTAATGAGGCTGGAGCGAAGGGGTTGCGTTGTTCAGCTCTGGAGCGTGGACAACCGGCGACGGGAGGATCCTCGTGGATAGAGCAAACCCGTATGCGATCTCGAAAAGGGAGGTGTGGGAAGCATATAAGAGGGTTGGAGCCAACCAAGGAGCGGCTGGTATTGAGGCCAGACGATTGCGGACTTTGAGGCTGATCTTACGAACAACCTGTACAAGCTCTGGAATCGGCTGGCGTCGGGCAGCTACTTTCCGCCGCCGGTGCGGCGGGTCGACATACCCAAGAGTGATGGGAAGACGCGCCCGCTGGGCATACCTATGGTCGCCGATCGCATTGCGCAGATGGTGGTCAAACGCCAGCCCCGCTTACCCCGCAGCAAGCTCGAGATGGGCAATTTCGCCAGATCGTAAGACATTGATATCATGGTAAATGAATCGCAATCACGGTCGGTGGGCATTTTGTCGGTGATCATTACGCTTTGGCGGCATGCCCTGCTTCTTCAGAAGTCGCGTCAGCAGGCGCTTGGCCGCCTTGGTGGTACGGCGCGTCTGGACGATCTCGTCGAGCACATATCCGTTCTGATCAACCGCTCTCCACAACCAGCATTTCTGACCGTTGATGCGCACCACGACTTCATCGAGGTGCCAGACGGTGCCGATCGCGCGGCCTTCATGGCGACGATGATCATGACCGCCAAGCTCAACGATATCGATCCGCACGCATGGCTTGCCGATGTCCTGGCACGAATTGCTGACATGCCGACAACAAAGCTTGCAGAGTTGCTGCCGTGGAATTGGACAGGTCCGCGTCCTATGATGGCGTTGGCATCATGACCGTCGATCGCATCGCCAGGCTACATATCCAACTCGACGATATCGAGCCTTTGATCTGGCGCAGGGTCGAGGTTCCACTCACGATGAGCTTGAAGGGGCTCCACGATGTCATTCAGGCCGTGATGCTGTTCGAGGATTATCATCTGTTCGAGTTCGAGGCTGGTGGGCGGTGTTACGATGTGCCGGATCCAGAAGACCTCTATGAACGCAAAACCTTCGCAGCTCGCAACGTCCGCATCGCGGCACTCATCGAGCGTGGGATCGCGACCTTTAGCTACACCTATGACTTTTCGATAACTGGCGGCACACTATCACGGTCGAGGTAGTGGAGGATGGAAACCCCAGCATCGAATATCCGCGCTTCATCGATGGTGAGCGCAGAGCGCCGCCGGAAGATGTTGGCAGCACCTCGGGGTTCGAGGAATTCCTGAACGTTATGGCGAAGCCACGACATGCGCAGCATCGAGAGTTCTTGCGTTGGTATGGTGACCGCTTTGACTCAGAAGATTTAAGCGTTGATATCATTCAAGTCCGTGTCGCTAAAATTGCCCGCCGTCGGACACTCGGAAAAGCTGGATTTGCGAAAAGCCCAAACCAGCACCACTGACCAAATCTGAAAAACACAGAACGAGGCATCATGGGCTACCGCAACTCTGCCCTCTACACACTGAAATATGTCGCAGCGATGCTTGGTGAGGACGAAGACTTCTTGCGAGAATGTTCGATTGAGATGTTCGCTGAAGATGGCTCCTTGTGTGCATATGATGACTATCCGGCCTCGGAGCTCAGCGAGCACATCATCTTGTTCACCCAAGTGGGGATTGAAAACCTTCAACAGATTATCCGCAATCTTCGCGGAATTGGCGACCCGCCATCGAAACCAGTGGCAGAAAGAAATCGCAAAAAGCCTCCGCTACTGCGGTCCTGACCGGATGGTTACGATGGTCTCGTAGGAAACGACGATCCCGAAATCGAGCAGCATTTCCTCGACATCGCGCAGGCTCAGATCAAAGCGAAAGTAGAGCCAGACAGCACGGGCTACGATTTCGATCTTTGGGCCTATGCCAAGGGTGTGACCTTGGACTTCTCACGTCCGGGAAAGCCGACGGACAATGCCTTCATCGAAGCATTCAACGGCCGCTTCCGAGCCGAATGTCTGAACCAGCATTGGTTCCTGACCCTTGCGGATGCCCGCGAAAAGATGGAGGATTGGCGCAGAGACTACAATCCCGTTTCATAACACCCATCTTTCTATGTAGTTGAAGGAAATAGGCTTTTCTGATTTTGGTGCGATCCCGCGGGGTATTTCGGGTTTTGTCGGGCGCGATCAGCGATCTGCTGGGCTTGCTGGGTAGTGAGTTTTAACCGGCTGAAGATCCACGGACCGTTCGGCAAGGGATGAACGCCCTCGATCTCGCCGGCCTCAGCGGCCAGTCTCAACGTCTTTGGCGCGACACTGAGCAGTCGTGCCGCATTTCCCAGATTGAGCCAAGGCTCGATCCCGTCCGTCTGCGGACGGAAGACTGGGATCTTGCGATATGACCGGAGTGCCGTGACACGCTCGCGGGTCCAGCGATTGCCATTGCCGGTCGTCAGTCCATTGCGGTTGAGGACCCCGGCAATTACATCGTCGTTGGCAATGAGGGCGAGCTGTTGCACCGCCTCAATGATATCGTCGGGAGTAGCGTTTCTTTGGCCGCGATGCCTCTTCGGCAGCCGCAGTTGCGTATGGACACCGCCAACCCAGTGGATTGCGAGGACGATCTCGGAGGTTACGTCGTCGAGGTCGGCGATCACTTCATGAATGACCGTGCGCACGATGCGTTTCTTAAGCCTGGCATCGGTCGATGGCGCTGCCCAGACGGCACGAAGGTTCCCCGCAAGGGCTGCCATCTCTGATGTCGACATCGGCGATGGTTGAGGCGTCGCACCTTCATGGCCGGCAATCTTATTCTCGATCTCGCCGACGCGAGCGAGAGTCTTGTTCCACCGCGCTTCAAGTTCCGACGCCACTAGTACCACGCCACAGAGATTATGACGGTTTGTCTTATCGTAGAATTGGCAGGGCTTCTGGTGGGATGAGAAGTTGGATGCTGCGTGCGGCGCCTGGCACGCGAGATATAAAACCCGCCTTCTCGAGGGTCAGCACCATCTGGTGAACAGACGGAGCCGTAACGCCGAAGTGGCGACGCATGTCGGCTTCGGCCGGAGGCTGTTTGAAGATGCGGCTGTAGGCGTAGATGAAGGCCAGGTACTGGCCTTGGATCTGCGTAAGGCCCCGTCTTGCCGTTGCGGCTTGCGGGTCAAGTGAGGGACTCATTTTGGGATTCATCTGCGTCTCCACGCTGAAGGAGGTGTCGATGAATATAAAGTTTCACATAGAGCTTAGCCAATCGGAACGTGACCAACTGGCCGCTTTGTTGAGCGGGGGGTGCCACAGGTCGCGCAAGATCAAGCGCGCCCAGATCCTGGTCGCAGCGAACGAAGGCTTCAGCGACGAGGTGATCGCGGCAACCTTGAACGTCAGCGGATCGACGATTTACCGGACCAAACGCCGGTTTGTGGAAGCCAATCTGGAAGGGGCGCTCAGCGAAGAACCGCGCCCGGGTGTTGAGCGCAAGCTATCGAGCAAGGAGGAGGCGCTGTTGGTAGCGACCGCCTGCTCAAAGCCGCCGCCCGGGCGAGCCCGCTGGACCCTGGAGCTTCTGGCAGATGAGATGGTCCGGCTCACCGATCATGACCAGTTGTCCTCGGAGACCGTGCGTCGCCGGCTGGCTGAGAACCATCTCAAGCCTTGGCGCAAAGACATGTGGTGCATCCCAAAGATCGATGGGGAATACGTCGCGCGCATGGAGGATGTTCTCGACCTCTACGCAGAAACGCCTGATCCACAAAGGCCCGTGGTCTGCTTCGACGAGAGCCCGACCCAACTCATCGGCGAAGTGCGCGAGCCCATTGCGGCCAAGCCTGGCCAGCTTGAACGCTACGATTGCGAGTATCGCCGAAACGGCACGGTCAATCTGTTTGTCTTCATGGACGCCCACCGGCCCTGGCGCAGGGTGAAGGTCACCGATCGGCGAACCAACCAAGACTTCGCCGAGTGCATGCGCGAACTGGTCGACGTCGATTATCCCGACGCGCCGATCATCCGCGTGGTGATGGACAACCTCTCCACTCATTCCGCCGGGGCGCTTTACGACGCATTTCCCGCCCCGCAAGCTCGAAGGGTGCTGAAGCGACTGGAGTTCCACCACACGCCCAAGCACGCCAGTTGGCTCAACATGGTCGAGATCGAGATCGGTGTCCTGCGTAGCCAATGCCTCGACCGTCGTATCGACAACAAAGACACCATAATCGCCGAAGTCGCAGCCTGGGAGCAGCAACGCAACGCCCACGGCGCAAAGATCCAATGGATGTTCACAACCGAAAATGCCCGCAAAAAGCTCCGTAAAGCTTACCCCGTCAAAGAGTCATAATCTCTGTGGCGTGGTACTAGCCGGTTCTCAGGATCAGCCGCGTCATATTGCCGGAATGCCCGGTCGGCGGCATAGCGTGCAGCCTGAAGATCGCGCTGGAGGGCGTCGCGGACCTGGTCACGTTGGCTGCTCATATTGCGTTCCGCCTCGGCGGCGGCGGCAATGGCTCCCGGTTCGACCACCCCGAGTAGCGCCTCTTCGATCGCGTCATCGACCCGCAGGCCGCCGAAGGCGATGCAGCGTGGTTCGCCATTGTCGAGCAGACCACGCCAGCAGGAATAGCGCGGAATGTTATGGTTGTTCCCTGTGTAACGAACCGTCAGCTTCCGGCCGCACCTTTTGCAGCGGAAAAGGCCGGCAAGCAGGGCGTCGCCATGCTTCGCCGCTCCATGATGGCGGCTCGCGGGTACATTGTCGCTGACCATCTTGCGGATCTCCTCCGCCCGTTCCCAACTGACATAGCCGTCGTGCGCATCCGGGATCAAGGCAAGCCATTCATCACGCGACTTGCGGCGAACTCCAGATCGGCCACCGTATGATGACACAGAACGACTCTTACCATAAGCATAGGCGCCGCCGTAGATCGGGTTCGCAATCATCCGGTGGATGGTCGCATAGTTTGGCCTGCGCCAGAGGACATCCCCATTGGCACGCCTGACAGGCAGTTCCAGTCCATGTTCGAGGAACCATAGCAGGGCCTGCCTTGCACTTCCGAGTTGGGCGACCTTGTTGAAGACCAATGTAATGGCTTCCTGAACACGTCGATCGGGATCTTTCTCGATCCTGTCACCTGCCTTTACGAAGCCGACCGGGGTAGCGACGACAAGCTCGCCACGGCGGGCCTTCTCGTAGCGTGCGGAAAGGGAACGCTGACGTAGAAGATCGAGTTCATATTCGTTGAGGCTACCCTTCAGTCCCAGCAGTAGGCGGTCATTACCCTGGCGCGGCGCATAGACCGCTTCCTGGTCGATTAGAACGGTATCAACGACACGGCACATCTCGATGAGTTGTTGCCAGTCTCGGCTGTTGCGGGCAAAACGCGATACCTCTCGTGCCGCAACCGCCCCCACCTTGCCAAGGCAGACCTCGGCGACCATCCGGTCAAAACCAGCGCGGGTTACACCACCTGCCGCCGAACGACCAAGATCGTCATCCACCGTCTCAATGCGCGACCAGCCAAGTGCTGTCAGGCGATCGCGCATGGCGTATTGAAGAGCACTGCTTTCGCGATTGTGCAGAACCTGATGGACCGAGGACTGCCGGACATATAGGATCGCCTTGCGCTCCAGGTGGTGTGGCCCGATTTTCTCATGCATCATCACCGGCCTCCTTCTGGTGCGAGGAGCTCTCGCCGTTTGCGTGGTCGACGAGCAGTCGCGCTATGAGTGCCGTCAGTGTCCGACGCGCCTCCTCCGGCAACTGCTGCCATTGCGGGATTACTGCTGTCTTCCTGCTGTGTAGACCCGAAAACAGATCGAACTGATATGTCCTGGACTGGTGTGGCATCGACATCCCTCCGACTCGCTTCGTGAGAGACCAATGCTGCGCTCATCTTCGTCGATTGTGATGGGCCACCTGCCTCTTCAAGCAACCCGGCCAAGGCGTGGAGGCTGGCAAGTTCAACATGCGCAAACGGCATGGTGCGCCAAGCCGCACTCAGAGACCGGTCGAACATCCATGCTGGAACTTCCAGAGTTCGACCAGAGGAAGCGCCGGAAAGGCTGCAACGGAAGTGAGCGTCCGGTGAGCGGTTTTTGCTGATCGGGCAAATCAGGCGATGTTCTGGCATTAGAACCAGCATTAGTGCTGACATTAATACCAGATCAAAGAGGTTTCATGGCTCGAATTGAGATCATGTCCGGTACTGAGCGCAGACGGCGCTGGTCGGACGAGGCGAAACTGAGGATATTGGCGGAGGCGGATGAACCTGGCGCTCGCATTGGTGATGTGGCTCGCCGGCATGACATTCATCCTGGGCAGATCCGCTTGTGGCGGCAGTCATTCAGCTATGTTGACCGACCTGCGATGTTCCTTCCGGTTGAGATCACCGAGGAGGTGGGCGTAAGCCAGGCGTCTACCACGCTACCGAGGCCAGCGGTTGTCGAGATCTTGCTCCGAAACGGTCGGTGCTTGAAGGTTCCGATTGACGTTGAACTGAAGCTGCTTATGTCGCTGGCGGCCTGTCTGGAGGCGGCATGATCGGGCCTTCGGGGAATGTGCGTGTCTATCTGGCCTGCGGGGTGACGGATATGCGGCGTGGCATTGATGGTCTATCGGCGCTGGTCGAGACGGCGATCAAGGAGGCACCGGGCTCCGGCGCGATCTTCGGCTTCCGCGGAAAACGCGCACAGTGCGCTTCATAATGCATCCCTCCATCAGATTCCGGGCAACCGGACGACTTTATCGTATTGATAATCTTCATAAAACTTCGGGCGTCGATCGATGACACCCTGCACCCCTATCCGGACGGCTTCCGAGGATAATGCTTCGACGGGAACCATCCACGGTGAGCCGGGAAGGATTTGCGTTGCAGGTAAAATTCCTCTCTGCACCAGGCTTTTGGCCGATCCGACGCAAATACCGAGTTTCTCCGCCGCTTTCATCAAGCTGATCATCGGTACGTCCACTTTGGTGGCATCATATTCGGGAATTCCCAGGCGCTCGCGCATGTCACGAACACGCACGGTCGTCCAGCTCTCGCCATCACCTGTCTTGCAAAGCATCCGATTGAGGGAGACCGCGAGTTCCCGATCTGGCCAATGTCCGCCCAGTTTGCGCAGTGCCTCAACGGCCGATGGTGCGAGCTCGGCAGGATATCTTCCGGTCTTGACGCGCGCGACACGCACCTCTGTGTGCCGACCGCCGGTCCAATGGATTAATAGCACCGCCTCGTTGGTCGCATCATCGAGATCGCAAATAATCTCCTGAACCAGGATGTGGATGAGCCGCTGCTTCGTTCGCGTCTCCGTCGAGGGCGCATTCCATACGGTCGGCAAATCCTGGGCAAGCTGCAGGAGTCGGCCACGATCGATGACGGGGCGCGCTGCTGACAGCGCGGATAGGTCCTTGATCTTGCGCTCAAGCACGCCTACTCGCTCCAGGGCATCATTCCATCGGGCCTCCAGTTCGCGTGCAACATGCCGCTTGGCCGGGTCCACAAGCTCATACCTGCGACTGGCCAACAGCGCTTCGTAGCGTGCGCCTTCGAGGTCCCGCTCGATTGCCGCAATAACATCTCTTCGGGACCGCTCGACTTGATCCGAGGCGAAGATTGCCGCTTCGACAGCACGGTCCGACACCGCTTCTAAAATCTGCATCGCAACGGCGCGGTCGACCCTGACGCCGCCAATGCCTATACAAAGGCCGACACCCACATGAGCATCGTCGCCGCGGCATTGATAGCGATGCGCGTTGCCTTTTGCGCTGCCGTAGAAGACGCGCATCATTCGGCCGCAGCGACCGCATCGCATCAGTCCGGTCAACAGCGCACGGCCGCCACGCGCTGACTTGCGATCGCAATTCTTCTTCATGTGCGCGTTCTCGGCCAGAAGCTTATGGTTCTCCTCATACTCCCGCCAACTGATGTAGCCTTGATGATTGTCGCGCAGCAGCACGCTCCACTCATCCCTCGGCTTGCGCACCCCCGTAGCCTTGCGAGCGCGGCCATCGACGATCCGCGTTCGCTGCGCACGTCTTCCGAAGGCATAGGCGCCTGCGTAGAGTGGATTGTGGAGGATCTGCATGACGCTGTGATAGGCTGGTGCCTTCCAGACAAGCTTACAGACGAGCGTTGGTGCATGGATCCTTTGTCAACGGTTTGGCGATAGGCAGGCAGGATCGAAATCAGTTTGATCCGAGTGCCATGCCGTACAAACACAACGCCGATCGTCGTCATCACGTCGGAAAGATGAAATTCAGGGTGACGAATTGGCGTGACTACGAAGCAGGTCTGCGCCGGCGTGGTAGCCTGACCTTATGGGTAACGCCGGAGGCACTGGCAGGATGGCGCGCTCCGCGACGCAAGACCCGCGGCGGCCAAGCCCAGTATTCCGATCTCGCCATTGAGACTGCGCTGACGCTGGGTTGCGTCTTCGCAATGCGGCTGCGCCAGACCGAGGGATTGCTCCACTCGCTGCTGGATCTCATGGGGCTGAAAGTCCCAGTTCCAGATCATACGACGCTGAGCCGTCGGGCACAGAAGTGGGAGCCATCAGCCCGACGAAACCCGCCGCTGCCGGACGGCCCGCTGCATGTGCTTGTCGATAGCACGGGATTGAAAGTCTACGGCGCCGGGCAGTGGCTGGAGCAAAAACATGGCGCCAGATCACGTCGCACCTGGCGCAAGCTGCATCTGGCAGTGGATGCCAAAAGTGGCGCGATCATTGCCCATGGGCTGACAGACCAGAAAACGGATGATCCTTCCCAGGTGGCACCGCTGCTCGATCAGATCGACGGCGAGATCGACCAGTTCACGGCCGACGGAGCCTATGACGGCAAACCAACCTATCGGTCTATCCTGCAGCACAGCGCAACCGCGAACATCGTCATTCCACCGCGTTCCACGGCGGTGGAAAGCGGTGATACCGGACCGCCTGGTCAAAGGGACAAGCACATTGCCGCAATCGCAAGCGACGGTCGGCTGAAATGGCAGGCAGCCGCCGGCTACGGCAAGCGTGCGCTGATCGAAACCGCCATCGGACGATACAAGGGGCTGATCGGATTGCGCCTGCGGGCCCGCTCCTTTCCGGCTCAACAGACCGAGGTTGCCATCGGTTGCATCGTTCTCAACCGCATGCTGGCATGTGGACGCCCGGAGTCTGTCCGGCGTCAAGTCACGCAGGCATAACCAACTACATCAAAGATCGAAATGCCCTCGATTTCATATCCGCGCACCAACGCCCTCGCGCATACCTGCTTCCTGAAGCGCGCGAAGCTGGATCTTCTCAGCGAGCGCTTTACGCTCATCGAGATTCGTCAGTTCGGCGAAATTTGCTCGCATCGTCTCGATATCCGCGTCACAAGGCCAACCGAACCACGCCTTTTCACAATTGGATCGCACTCCCAGATGACCAACCGGCTCGAGGAAATCGAGACCGCCAGGGCCGGAAATGAAGATCGACCATCCGCCGGCAGTGACCGGCTCCTTGCTTGCACGATTGGCTTGTGACGGTTGCCCAGTCCATCGCCTCGACCTTGGTTTTGATGCCGATTTCCTGGAGCAACTGGTCGGCGACTGTCACGAACGCATGGATGTTGGTATTTTCGGTCGCATCGAGTAGGACCGCAGGGGTGCCGTCGTAACCGCTTTCGGCGACCATTTTTGGCCTTTTCCAGATCCGAAGGGAAACCCGCTTCCGTAGGGTGACGAGCAGGTGTAGAAGGACTTGCATGCCTTGCCCAACGATGGATCGCTGATGACCGCTGCCAGAAAATCATCCCCGTTTACCGCGTACAGCAATGCTTCGCGTAGCTTCACATTGTTGAAGGGCGGCTGGATGGTGTTGAGACGGATTTGCTGAGCGACGCCGATGTCGTCCTGCTTGGCGACCGTTACGCCCTTCGTCTCCTTGGCCAATGGTATCAGGTCAGCAGAGGGCGATGTCACGTTGTTTGATCAAAGTCGGAACAGGGCGCTTGTCTGAGACGTCAGGCGGTTGCGCCGGTCACGGCTTTCCACTGCGCCATTGCGCGGATCCGATGGATGTGGATGGCGAGGGCTGAGTTTTTCTGGTGCGGGGGGACGAAGAGATTTCGGAGTGCCGAAAAGATCGATATGAACCGTTGCAAGCCGCCGAGGGACTGTCAGGAATTCTGTGCGGGGTGCCATGATGATGAAAAGGAGAGAATCATCACATGGCTATCGAAAAAGAACTTCTGGACCAGCTTCTTGCGGGACGTGATCCGTCCGAGGTTTTTGGGCAAGGACGGCTTGCTGGATGACCTGAAGAGGGCGCTTTCGGAGCGCATTCTCAATGCCGAGCTAGAGCGGGATTGTTTTATGTCCGTTCATACCCGGCTTCCTTGAAGTAGTTTTGGCACTCTTCGGCGAGACGGTTTGAAGGGTTGCTGCCAGCGCCTTGTCGATGGCCTGTCGGGTTCGGGCCTGCGCCTTGCGCAGCTCGTGCTTGATCTTGGCAAAGAGCTTTTCGGTCGGATTGAGATCGGGGGAATACTGCGGCAGGAAGAACAGTCGGGCGCCGGCCTTGCGGATGGCGGCGCGGATCGTTCTGGCCTTATGCGAGCCGAGATTATCCATGACGACGATGTCCGCCGGGGTTGAGCTCCGGTACCAGCACCTTCTCGACATAGATGCGGAAGCGTTCGCCATTGATCGGGCCGTCGATGATCCACGGTGCGCTGACGCGGTCGGCCCTGAGGGCTGCGACAAAAGTCATGGTATTCCAGTGACCGAAGGGCGCATGGCCCAACAGCCGTTCGCCGCGCGGCGCCCAGCCCCTGAGCGGCGTCTTATTCGTCTTCGTCCCGTTCGGCGGGCAATTGATTCACTGGATCGATTGCTGATCCGCCTCACCGTCGATAAAGACGAGGCGAGATGTGTCGATGCGATAGCGATGCTTCAGCGAACGCGCCCGCCGGGCGGCAACATCGGGCCGCTCGCGCTCGCTGGCGACCAACGTCTTTTTTATAACTCAGCCCTTCCTCATGCACGAAGGTCCGGACGGCGCTGTAATCCACTTTCAGGCCGCGCTCTCCCAGTTCCGCCGTACGCATCCGAGTTGGGCCGCATTGTGGAGTGAGTGAGAGTGTGGATGCTCTGTCTATATAGACGTATGCGGCGTCTCCACCCCATTGATTTTGCGGTTGTAGCGGTCAGGTCTATCGCTTGCGGATTTTCTGTGAGCTCATCGAAGAGTCCCGGACGAGCTCACTGTGAGGCGCTGGTCCGGCAGTGCGCATAGGCCCACGGCATGAGTGCGTCGATATCTTTGGCGAGATGACCGTTGGCGAGGCTGATGAAGAGATCTCGCAGGTAGGCGTAGGGTTCGACACCATTCATTTTGCAGCTTCCGATCAGGCTGGCAAAGCGGGCCCAATTTCGGCCACCCTCGTCATGCCCGGCAAACAGCGCGTTGCGGCGGTTCATGGCCGGGCTGCGGATCGCGTTTTCGACCAGGTTTGAATCGATGTCGACGCAGCCGTCATCGAGGAAGAGCCGGAAGCCATCCTGGCGTTTGAGCATATAGGCCATAGCCTGACCGAGGTCGGACTTGCGCGAGACGCGCGCGGCTTGAGCGGACAGCCAGGTGAAGAACTCATCCACCAATGGGCGGGACAGGTGTTGGCGGACAGCCCGGCGATATTCGGGATCACGGCCTCGGATGCCGTCTTCAATCTTGTAAAGAGCGGCGATACGTAACAACGCCTCATCGACGATGGGCGAACCTTTCTTCGGCTTGGCCTTGATCAGTTTTCTGCGGCCATGCGCCCAGCAGAAGGCCAGCTTTAGCGGATCACCGCCCGTGCGGTCCAGCGTGGCGAGGTGCGAGTAGCCACCATAGGCATCGACCTGGATCGTGCCGTTGAAGCCGTCGAGGATTTCTGCGGCATATTCGCCTTTACGCCCAGGCCGGTAGTGGAAGACCACGCCCGTCGGCGCAGAGCCGTTCCAACCGCGATCATCGCGCAAAACAGCCCACAGATAGCCAGTTTTCGTCGTGCCGCGGCCCGGATCCAACACCGGGGCCGTAGTCTCATCGACATAAAGTCTTGAACTGCCCTGATTCAGGATCATGGCCATGCGGTCTACCACCGGCGCGATCGCAGCACCCGTTCGGCCCATCCAATCGGCCAGGACCGTACGGTCGATCGGCACTCCGTGTCGGGCCATGACTGTCGCCTGACGGTTGAGCGGCATATGTTCGGAATGCTTGGACACGGCGATCTGCGCCAACAGGGCTTCGGTCGGCCAGCTACCTTCCAGCAAATGCGCCGGCGCTCTGGCCTGTACCACGCCCGTGCGGCCCTTGGGACAAGAGTATTTCGGGCGGATCGTGACGATCACCTGATAGCAAGCCGGAATTTGATCGAGCCGTTCCGTCCGATCTTCGCCGATCGGCGCCGCCACGCCACACGATCCTCGCCAAAGCAACGTCGCGCTCACCGCGGTCAAGGACGACTTTTTCGACAAGGCACCGCAATAGTGCCTTGCGATGAGCGTCGGTCGTCGCATCGTTGGCCCAGATTTGGGGAAGGCTATCGAATAACGCAACGACCTTGTTGTTGAGGTCTTTGCTAAACCCAGTGCGCTTGGCGGGTTCAGTCGATGCTCGTTGGGCAACGGCATCTTCAGCAGCGCGAAGTTCGCTCAACGCTGCTTCCCATCGACGCTCGAGTTCGGAGGCGACCAGACGATTATCAGGGTCAACGCGATTGAACTGGCGTTCTGCCAGCGCCGCGGCGTAGCGCTTGCGCTCAAGCTCCCGTTCAGCGCCAGCGCGCAAGGCCTTGTTGACCTGCTGTTGTGCCTGCCGAGCCCGCGCTAGCGCGTCAAGCTCCCCAGGCGCCAACGCGGCCAGGAAAGCGTCCGCCACAGCTGCATCGATCTGAGCCGCACGGACACGCTGGCAGTCCGGCAGGCCAGAGTGGGAATGCAGGTGGTTGCAAGCATACTCTCCGCCACCTTTATAGCGGACGTACATCTTGTAGCCACATCGCCCGCACCAGGCGATGCCGTGCAACAGCAATTCGCCATCACGGGGAGCTCCCCTGGTTTTGGCACGCATGTATTCGGCTCTGTTGTCTCGCACAATATCGCGGATCTTCTCATAGGTTGACCAGTCGATGTAGTGGGGGTAGCGATCCTTCACGATGATCCGCCAGTCTTTAATATCCTTGGGTGTTTTCGCCTCTGAACCGCCGTCACGCCCGGCGGCGCGAAAGCGGGTCCGTCCATAAACGAAGGCACCGGCGTAGGCGGGATTCTTCAAGATCCGGGCCACCGCCGAGACCGTTGCTCGCGCCCAGCGTAGTTCGCCAAACCGGTCGCGGCGCGGCAGGGGAAGGTCCCGATCATTTAGGACGCGCATGACCTTGGCGACGGTCCGGAACTTCAGGAATGTCCGGAACACAAGCTCCAGCCGTTCCTGAACACCTAGATCAGGATCTTTTACGACCACCCCGCTCGCATCGCGCACCAAACCAACCGGCAGCATGAGGGCAAGCTCGCCGCGCTCAGCCTTGGCAAGCAGACCTGCGGTCAAACGGCTCCGGATTGTATGCAGCTCAAGCTCTGAGATGGTTCCCTTCAGACCGAGAAGCAAACGACCATTGGCGCTGCCGGGATCATAGACGCCATCGCGATCGGCAATGAGGCAGCCGCGCAGGCCGCAGATATCAAGCAGCGGATACCAATCCGAACAGTTGCGAGCAAGTCGGGTCACGTCGATCGACAGGATCAAACCGATCTCACTCAGACCAACCCGTCCGACGAGTTCCTTAAAGCCGTTCCTGCCGGTCGTAGAGGCCCCACTGATGCCGAGATCGGCATCGATAACGTCAATATCGGCTTCATGCCAGCCAAGTTCACGAGCGCGCTCGCGGAGCGCGTACTGTAGCCGTAGGCTCTCTTGATTGCTTATGACTTGATGCGGTGTCGACTGACGGACGTAAACAACCGCTCTGCGTGCCAGATGGGTGGGCTTGACCAGTTCGGACTTCATGACATACCTCCGCCAGAACTGCGGCGACGTCGTCGAGAATCTGACGCCGCAACGCGGGTGATAACGTCGCCCACAGGTTCTTCGGTTCGATCATCATGACCTTCGAGAGTTTCCGCCACCGCGATAAGATCCCGAACTGCCTCAACGCTAAGTTTAATCTGATTCGTGGCTTCGACATATCCCTGTGTCGCTGACACGGGTATCAGCAAGGTCGATCCACCACGATGTTCAACCTCATACGAAGGCGCGAAGTTGCCGCCTCTACGTCCCACCTCACGGATTACATTAAAGGAGCGTCCAAATAACGGATGGCTCGGATCCAGCACCTCGATCTTGTCCGGTGATGATTCGTCAGACTCACAAGCAGGGATATTTCTGTAGGCCGTCGCTATCCGGAATTGACTGGCGAGCCCCTCAGGAAACCTGGCGTCCGACACGGGTTTGAGCGCCTTCTTCATTGAATTCGTTGAAGAAATATGTTCCTATGTTGCCATGTCGTTGCCGCCGCTTTCCCTTCCTGACGATCTTGCCAGCGCCCACGCCGCGCTGCTGGCAGAACGCGAGGCGCGATTGCACGCCGAGGCCGAAGCGACCAAAGCCAAAGCAGAGCTTTCCAGCATCGAGGCGCTCAACGCCCATCTGCAATTGCTGATCGCCAAGTTGGAACGCGACAAACACGGTCCGAGCCGGGAGCGCACCCAGCGGCTGATCGACCAGATGGAACTGCAGCTCGAAGAGCTGGTCGCCGACGCGACCGAGGACGAGCTCGCTTCAGGAACGTCTGCCGCCAAAACCCAAGCCGTGCGTGCCTTCACCCGCAAGCGACCAGTGCGCAAGCCTTGGCCAGAGAATATCGAACGCGAGCGCGTCATCACCGCAGCCCCCACGGCCTGCGATCACTGCGGCGGCGAGCGGCTGTCGAAGCTGGGTGAGGATACCACCGAGACGCTGGAGGAGATCCCGCGCCGCTTCAAGGTCGTGGAAACGGTGCGGGAGAAGTTTACCTGCCGGGACTGCGGTTGCATCAGCCAGGCTCCCGCACCCTTCCATGCAACACCACGCGGCTTCCTCGGCCCCAACCTTCTTTCCACCATCGTCTTCGACAAATTCTCCGAGCACCAACCGCTCAACCGCCAAAGTCGACGCTTTCGCAGCGAAGGGATCGATCTGTCTACCCAGACGCTTGCCGACCAGGTTGGTTACGTCAGCGCCGCCGTCAAACCGCTGTTCGATCTTATTGAGACCCATTTGTTTGCGGCCGAGCGGTTGCACGGCGACGACACCACCATCCCGATCCTCGCCAAGGGGCAGTGCATCACCGGCCGCATATGGACTTACGTTTGCGACGACCGGCCATTTGGAGGGCTCGCGCCGCCAGCCGCCGTCTTCTACGCCTCAAGCAACCGGCGTGGCGAACATCCGCAACGACATTTGGCCGAGTTCACCGGTATCCTGCAGGCCGATTAACTACAATGGCTTCAATCCGCTCTTTGACCGGAGCAGGAAACAAATCCCGGTGACGCCGGCCTTCTGTTTTGCCCATGCGCGGCGAAAGTTCTTCGAGCTGGCCGACGTCTCTCGCAGTGCGCGCCGGGGTAAGGGCGCACGGCCTGTCTCGGCGACGGCGTTGGAAGCGGTTAAACGCATCGACGCGTTGTTCGCCATCGAGCGCGAGATCAACGGTCGGAGTGCCGAAGAGCGCCTTGCCGTGCGCCAGGAAAAGAGCAAGCCGCTGCTCGACGAACTGGAGGCTTGGTTCAGGCTGGAACTCGAAGGCCTGTCGCGATCCTCACCGGTGATTGAACCCATCAACTATATGCTGTCGCGCTGGGCCGACTTTGCCAGATACGCCGACGACGGCAGGATCTGCATGACGAATAACGCGGCGGAAAGAGCCCTGCGCGGGGTTGCATGTGGAAGAAGAAACTGGAGCTTCGCCGGATCCGAGCGGGGCGCCGACCGGGCGGCCATCATGCTGACCCTTATTACGACGGCCCGCCTCAACGACATCGACCCGAAGGCTTGGCTCGCAGATGTGCTGACGCGCATCGCAGATCTTCCCGTCTCCCGCCTGCGTGAGCTCTTGCCTTGGGAATGGAAGAGGATCAAGGCGGTGGCGATATCGGTTGCCGCGTAAACAGCGTCCGAAACAGCTCCTCCGACCGCCGCAGACCCTCGTCCGTCAGCACCAGCGACTTCGACTTGTTCACCGGGTCGCCGATCATGCCCTTCTGATGCAAGCGATCCGTCGTTGCCCAGTCAAAGCCCTTCCAGGCACAACGCTCGTTATGCAGCGTTAGCCACAACAGCGCCAAAACGGCATCGTCGATCTTGTCCTCATCGATCTCCATGAACCCGACGTTACCACGCACGACTGCAAAAATCCTGCGGTCCACCTCGGATGCGTACGCTTCAGCGTTCGGCGCTGCTTGCGCGACCGTCCGGCCTCGGTCTTTAGCCAGCCAGCCAGTTTGTCGGCAAAAGGATCAAGCTTGCTCGGTCGTTCGTAAGCGCTATTTTCGATGCGCATTGACGGCTGCAGCACCGCTGAACCGCCCTGTATCAGTGGGAATATCCTGCCCTATTAGGCGGTAGTGGTTTTGGAGAAGTTGAACGGTAGCAGGTCGTCGATGTCGGCCGCTTCGCTTCGCTGCGGCAAATCAGTGAGCACGTGGCGCAGCCAGGTGAGTGGGTCGACGCCACAGGCGCGGCAAGTCAGCATCAGACTGTAGATCATGGCGCTGGCCCTGGCTCCGTCAGCGGTGTCGCTGAACAGCCACGATTTTCTTCCGGTCGCAAAAACTCTGATGTCGCGTTCCAGAATGTTGTTATCGATCGGCATCCTGCCATCGGTGATATAGCGCGTCAGATAATCCCATTGGTTGAGAGTATAGGACACGGCATCGCCGAGCCTGGTATCCGGCACGACCTTCGGCGCGATGTTGTCGAGCCACGACTTGAGCGCGTTCAAGACAGGCAAGCTGTGCTGTTGCCGGAAACGGCGAATGCAGTCTGCTTTCGTCTCGCCGGCATCCGGGGCCTTATCTTTGGCCTGCTTTTCGATCCGGTAGAGCTGCTCGAAGAACCGGAGCGCCTGTTCCGGCGGTCCGCCTCCGTTCTTCCTGGTTTTGAGGGCCTCGACAAAGCGTCGCCTGGAATGCGCCATGCATCCGATATGTGTCGCGCCGTCAAATGTGCGCCAGACTGTGTAGCCATCGCTCATCAGTATGCCGCGGTAGTCGCCGAGGAATGCCTGTGGATGTATCTGGCCTCGGCCTGGTTGATAATCGAGAAGCACGATTGGTTCGTCACTGTCCTCGCCGCTGCGATAGGCCCACATGTACGACGTGCTGGTGGCTTCCTTGTCCTTTTCCTTCAGCACCTGAACTGTCGTCTCATCGCCATGAATGAGAGGCTGCGATCGCAGCCGGAGCTTCAGAGCGTCATAGATGCGATGCAGGTGCCTCTCGCTCGAACCGATCACCCAGTGCGCGAGAGCGCCTCGGCTGATTGGAACGCCGGCCCGTTCGAACGTTTGCGCCACGCGGTAGAGCGGCGTGCCGTCGACGTATTTGTGGACGAGTGCGAAGGCCAGCGTCGAGGCGGTGGCGATGCTGCCCGGCAGGGGTTGCGGCGGCATCGGTGCGATCACGACAGGCGTGTTGATCCCGGTGCGGTCGCAATGGCGGCAGGCGTATTTGAACCGCACATTCTGCAGAACCTTTGCCTTGACCTCGATATGGAGCTGCTCGGTAACGGCCTCGCCCATGCGATGCATTTGACTGTCGCAGCAAGGGCAAGCCTTTTGATCGTCGGGTAGATCGTATTCGACCCGCTCGCGCGGCAGGTCTTCCGGCAAGGGTCTGCGTCCACGCTTCTTTCCCGCCGCGCTATCGAGCGCCGGCAAGCCTGTATCCGGGAGATCGACGACGAGGCCATTGTCACGGTCATCATCGTCTGCAGCCTCTTCGGCCTCGTTGAAGATGCGATCAATATGCTTTTCGCTGCGGGGTGCGAACCGATGCAGCCTTGCGAGCGCAAGTTCTTCCTCCAGCTTAACGACCCGCCGTGACAGCGCTTCCTTCTCGGCTTTGAGCGCAGCGATTTCGGCGGCGCTTGCCGCCAACTGCGCCATCAGTTCTGCAACGTTCGGTTCGCCGGTTCGGGTCATCCCAGTTTTGAATCTGAGCCGCGTCGCCGCGTCAACCGATCAATTCACCAACTTCAGCCAGCGATCTGATACTGCCGCACGGGATGGCGCACTATCGCATCAATATCGATCCCGTCGAGCGACGGCCTACAGAAATATCCCTGCTTGTGAGTCTGACGAATCATCACCGGACAAGATCGAGGTGCTGGATCCGAGCCATCCGTTATTTGGACGCTCCTTTAATGTAATCCGTGAGGTGGGACGTAGAGGCGGCAACTTCGCGCCTTCGTATGAGGTTGAACATCGTGGTGGATCGACCTTGCTGATACCCGTGTCAGCGACACAGGGATATGTCGAAGCCACGAATCAGATTAAACTTAGCGTTGAGGCAGTTCGGGATCTTATCGCGGTGGCGGAAACTCTCGAAGGTCATGATGATCGAACCGAAGAACCTGTGGGCGACGTTATCACCCGCGTTGCGGCGTCAGATTCTCGACGACGTCGCCGCAGTTCTGGCGGAGGTATGTCATGAAGTCCGAACTGGTCAAGCCCACCCATCTGGCACGCAGAGCGGTTGTTTACGTCCGTCAGTCGACACCGCATCAAGTCATAAGCAATCAAGAGAGCCTACGGCTACAGTACGCGCTCCGCGAGCGCGCTCGTGAACTTGGCTGGCATGAAGCCGATATTGACGTTATCGATGCCGATCTCGGCATCAGTGGGGCCTCTACGACCGGCAGGAACGGCTTTAAGGAACTCGTCGGACGGGTTGGTCTGAGTGAGATCGGTTTGATCCTGTCGATCGACGTGACCCGACTTGCTCGCAACTGTTCGGATTGGTATCCGCTGCTTGATATCTGCGGCCTGCGCGGCTGCCTCATTGCCGATCGCGATGGCGTCTATGATCCCGGCAGCGCCAATGGTCGTTTGCTTCTCGGTCTGAAGGGAACCATCTCAGAGCTTGAGCTGCATACAATCCGGAGCCGTTTGACCGCAGGTCTGCTTGCCAAGGCTGAGCGCGGCGAGCTTGCCCTCATGCTGCCGGTTGGTTTGGTGCGCGATGCGAGCGGGGTGGTCGTAAAAGATCCTGATCTAGGTGTTCAGGAACGGCTGGAGCTTGTGTTCCGGACATTCCTGAAGTTCCGGACCGTCGCCAAGGTCATGCGCGTCCTAAATGATCGGGACCTTCCCCTGCCGCGCCGCGACCGGTTTGGCGAACTACGCTGGGCGCGAGCAACGGTCTCGGCGGTGGCCCGGATCTTGAAGAATCCCGCCTACGCCGGTGCCTTCGTTTATGGACGGACCCGCTTTCGCGCCGCCGGGCGTGACGGCGGTTCAGAGGCGAAAACACCCAAGGATATTAAAGACTGGCGGATCATCGTGAAGGATCGCTACCCCCACTACATCGACTGGTCAACCTATGAGAAGATCCGCGATATTGTGCGAGACAACAGAGCCGAATACATGCGTGCCAAAACCAGGGGAGCTCCCCGTGATGGCGAATTGCTGTTGCACGGCATCGCCTGGTGCGGGCGATGTGGCTACAAGATGTACGTCCGCTATAAAGGTGGCGGAGAGTATGCTTGCAACCACCTGCATTCCCACTCTGGCCTGCCGGACTGCCAGCGTGTCCGTGCGGCTCAGATCGATGCAGCTGTGGCGGACGCTTTCCTGGCCGCGTTGGCGCCTGGGGAGCTTGACGCGCTAGCGCGGGCTCGGCAGGCACAACAGCAGGTCAACAAGGCCTTGCGCGCTGGCGCTGAACGGGAGCTTGAGCGCAAGCGCTACGCCGCGGCGCTGGCAGAACGCCAGTTCAATCGCGTTGACCCTGATAATCGTCTGGTCGCCTCCGAACTCGAGCGTCGATGGGAAGCAGCGTTGAGCGAACTTCGCGCTGCTGAAGATGCCGTTGCCCAACGAGCATCGACTGAACCCGCCAAGCGCACTGGGTTTAGCAAAGACCTCAACAACAAGGTCGTTGCGTTATTCGATAGCCTTCCCCAAATCTGGGCCAACGATGCGACGACCGACGCTCATCGCAAGGCACTATTGCGGTGCCTTGTCGAAAAAGTCGTCCTTGACCGCGGTGAGCGCGACGTTGCTTTGGCGAGGATCGTGTGGCGTGGCGGCGCCGTGACTGATCTCCACGTCAAAATGAAAGTCAATTCCGTCGCCAAGCTCACGCGCGGTGAAGAACTGCGCGCGCGTCTGCTGGAGCTCGCTCTGACGGGCGTGCCCGACGATCAAATCGCTGAAATACTGACGCGCGAAGGACACCATTCACCCAATTGCGAGGACAAGGTTTTGCCGATCACAGTGCAACGCCTCCGCCTTGCAGCGGGCATCAAGGCAAAGGCGCAGCGCAACAGATGGACACACGAACCTACTTTGCTCAGCGCCGTACAACTGGCCGCCAGGCTCGATATTCCTGTCAATTGGATTTACGTCCAAATCAGGCGGAAGCGCCTGCTCATCGACCAGCAGTCAACCGGAGCATATTTGTTCCAAAATTCCCCAGCGGTCGTCAACGCGGTTCGCGACCTTCGTAACCGCACCATTAATCACCTCGATCTGAGAATCATTCAGCCTCACCAGGAGGGGCATCAACATGCGTAGTCGAGAATCCAGTGCAGTTGCTCGGTCGTCAGTGTAACCACCGGCACCTCTCGGCGCGGCCATCGGAACTTGTCTTCGGTCAACCGCTTCAGGATCAGCACGAAGCCCGAGCGATCGAAGAACAGCAGCTTCACCCGGTCACGCCGGCGGTTACAGAAGGCAAAAACCGCAGGAGCAAACGGGTCCAGCGCCATCGTCTCCTGGACCAGGACCGCAAGGCTGTTGATGCCCGCGCGGAAGTCGATCGGCTCTCGATGCAGGTAGACCTTGAGATCAGCGCCCAGTCTGAACATGACCCAACGCTCCTATGATTGCCGCCAGTCCATCGACATCGCTGTATTCTGCCGTCAGACTGACCCCGTTCGGCAGCAGCGCGCTCACCTTGGATGCATGAGAACGTTTTCCGAGCGGCTCCGCTTCCGTCAGTCGAGCGCTGGCAGAAGACGAGCAGATATCCGAAGCAATCTGAACCGGAACGAACGCCGAGACCGAAGTCAAAGCACGCTCTTGTTTAGCCCTCTTTACCCACTTCCGAACGAGATTGGCATTGACGCCGTGCTCCAGCGCCAGCCTTGAGACCGAAACGCCGGACTCTAAACACGCTGCGACAAGCTGATCACGCGAAGCAGGGTCATATCGACGACGGCCGTCGCGGCCAACAAGCCGCACCTGCAGTTTAGGAACATCTTCATCCATGATTTGGTGTCCACCTATTTTGGTGGACACCTCATGCCTGAGAGCACCGCGCTTCAGAAGGTGCGCAGAAATTCGCGCTTACCTTGGATGGTCACATATAGAGACGGTGGATGACGACCTTGGTCGTTCGGCCGCCGGCGGCGTGACCCGGGCTGGATTTGATCGGATGGTGGCGGAAGTCTGCCTTGGCAAGGTTGGCGCCGTGGCCGCGCGTGAGGTATCGCGCTTCGCCCGGAACAGCCGCGATTGGCAGCAACTCATCGAGATGTGCCGCGTTGTCGATACCGTCCTGGTCGACCAGGAAGCAGTTTATGCGCCCCGCCAGGGCAACGACCGCCTGCTCCTGGGTTTGAAGGGCAGCCTCAACGAGTATGAACTCGATCTCTTGCGTCAGCGTTCCCTTTCCGCCCGCTATGAGAAGGCTCGCCGCGGTGAACTCGTCGTCACTGTTCCGGCCGGCTTCGTAAAGGCCGGTGATAGGATCGAGAAGGATCCAGACCGACGCATCCAGGAAGCCATCGCACTCGTCTTCAACAAGGTCACCGAACTCGGGAGTGCCCGGCAGGCCTTGCTATGGTTCCTTGAGCAGGGGTTGGACCTGCCCGTCAGGTGCGCCAACGGTGACGTCATCTGGCGCAGGCCAAATTATGCCACCATCCACCGGATGATTGCGAACCCGATCTACGGCGGCGCTTATACTTATGGTAAGAGTCGTTCCGTACCGGGATACGATGGCCGATCTGGAATTCGCCGCAAGGCGCGTGATGAATGGCTTGCCCTGATCCCGGACGCGCACGAAGGTTACATCAGTTGGGAACGGGCGGAGGAGATCCGCAAGATGGTCAGCGACAATGTACGGGACTGTCAGGAATTCTGTGCGGGGGGCCGGTTCATTAGTTGAAGAACCGCTCGCCGAAGATGACGGCGAACTGTGTCTTTGCTTCGACCCATTCCCGCGGCGCGCGCTTCCATTGCTCTGCGGCGTTGTTGAGCACCAGATATAGCAGCTTCATGGCGGCTTCGTCACCAGGGAAATGCCCACGCGAGCGCACGGCCCGGCGAAGTTTCGAGTTCAAGGCCTCTATGGCGTTCGTGGTGTAAATGATGCGGCGGACACCTTCCGGGAAGGCGAAGAAGGGAACGACGTGTTCCCAATTGCGCCGCCAACTTTGAGAGATGGCAGGGTATTTCTGGCCCCAGTAGCCTTCCTCGAAGGCCTCCAGTGCCTTCAGGCCCGCCTCGGCATCTCTGGCACGGTAGATGGCTCTCAGCACCGGCATGACGGGCTTTCTATCCTTGTAGGAAACGAACTCCAAGGAATGCCGGATCAGGTGGACAATGCAAGTCTGCACGATCGTTTGGGGAAAGACGGCAGTGATGGCTTCGGGAAAGCCCTTCAGGCCATCGACCACAGCGATCAGGATGTCCTGGCAGCCACGGCTCTTCAGTTCGTTCATCACCCGCAGCCAGAACTTTGCCCCTTCCGTCTGCTCGATCCATAGCCCGAGGATTTCCTTGGTGCCGTCCGCAAGAATAGCGAGTGCGACATAGACGGCCTTGTTGCGAACGAAACCTTCGTCCCGGATTTTGACCCGGATGGCGTCGAAGAACACAAGGGGATAGCACAGCTCAAGCGGACGATTCTGCCACTCACCAACTGCCTCCAGAACGGTATCGGTCACCGCCGAGATCAGGTCTGGCGATACTTCGATGCCGTAGATTTCTTCGAGATGACCCTGGATCTCCCGCACCGTCATGCCGCGGGCGTACATGGAGATGATCTTGTCGTCGAAATCGGGAAAGCGGCGCTGGTATTTGGCGATCAGCTTCGGGTCGAACGTGCCGGCCCGGTCGCGCGGAATGGCCAGCGTCATTTTCGACGTTCCGGTCAAAACTGTCTTCCTCGAGGAGCCATTGCGCCGGTTGGCACAGGTCCCCTCGCTATGCTCAACATCGAGATGCTCGTCTAGCTCGGCATTGAGAATGCGCTCCGAAAGCGCCCTCTTCAGGTCATCCAGCAAGCCGTCCTTGCCGAAAACCTCGGACGGATCACGTCCCGCAAGAAGCTGGTCCAGAAGTTCTTTTTCGATAGCCATGTGATGATTCTCTCCTTTTCATCATCATGGCCCCCCGCACAGAATTCCTGACAGTCCCGATGGCTTGGCAGAAATCCACCGGCTATAACCAGCGCAGCCGGGTGGAGACCCAGATGGGTAGATGGAAGACGGTCATTGGGCCAAAACTCAAAGCGAGGAACTTCGACAATCAGAAAACAGAAGCCCAGATCGGCGTCCACGTTCTCAACCGGATGACTGAACTTGGCCGTCCAGAATTCCGGCGTGTTGTATGAAAAATCCCAAGGGTGGGGTTATCTCGCACAGAATCTGATCCCTGCAACACGTCCCAACGGGAACCGGAAATACAGCCAGACCGCACGGGCGATAATCTGCGGTGGAAAGCGGTGGTTCTTGTAGCTGATGGTCGATGAGGTCATCTCAACCGAATTATCCGCCACCCGTTAAGTTGCCGACAACGTGACATCGCCGTCCACTCGGCGGGCATTCAGGATCGCGACGGAGCGGCACTTGTCTTCGACAAGCTGGCCAACCGCTTTCCATTCATCGAAAAAATCTGCGGCGATGGCGGCTATCAGGGCCCAACGGTCGAAGAGACAAGCCCGCGACCGATGGAGATTATCAAACGCAATCAAGCCGGTTTCCAGGTGCTGGCGAAGCGATGGATCGTCGAACGAACGCTGGCTTGGCTCGGCATAAACCGCCGAATGGCAAAGGATTTCGAGCGCTTCTCAGCCACAAGCCTCGCCTTCATCCAAACCGCAATGATCAAGCTCATGACCAGAAGGCTCGCTCGATATCCCCTTTCTTGAATAGACTCTAAGTTTACGCTGCCTCCATGAACGCTCCATCCAGCCTCCACGGGACTTGAACCTACTCTGTACATTATAGACGCCAACAAGGAGACGCACAATGATGACGAGACCATGCGCCGTTCGCAATCTCTTCGTTCCAGATCACACAGAACCTTCTGCCAACCAAATTCGCAATCACCGACTGCCGCAGAAGCCATTCAGAAGACGAGATCACCAGCGTGTATTGTCCGACAGATGGAACACGCGCCGCGTTTTGAAATCGAAGCAACTCGAGCTGATCCTTAACACGCTCATTCCTGGCGCACGAAGCGGGGGAAAACACTGTGGAGAAGAAGAGCATGACCTCTAGTTTGAAGTGCGGCTCTCCAGCCCCGGTGATCGACGTGCAGGACTGGCTGCGTGACCCTAGCGAAAATCAGCTCCGCTTAGCGCTGTGACCAAGCTATAAATACATCTTAGAATAGCATTAGCTTATGCTGACTAAAGATTGTTTTTATAAAAAGATAGGAGACAAGGTCGCTACGCAAGTCGAATGCCCACGAAAGAAGCAAGCGACGGATCAACGACACAAAGTGTCGCTTTGGTCAGTGTTTTGCCAGTTCTCCAGGGCTGCGCGCCTTATGTTCATTCCTGATCGGAGGATTTTGATTGCAAAATCAAGTACGTCTATTCACACCCGGACCGCTTTGCCTGTCGCCCTTCGTCAAGGAGGGAATGCTGTTCGATATCGGGTCGAGAGATGCGGCCTTCAAGCGTATTACTCAGGAGATTCGCGATCAGATCCTCACCATCGCGCAGGCTCACGGCAGTCATACGGTTATTCCGATACAGGGGAGTGGTACCTTTGCCGTTGAGGCGGCGCTCACCACATTCATCGGTCGCGGGGACAAAGCCCTCGTCTGCATCAACGGCCAGTATGGTGAGCGTATACTCACCATGCTGCGGCGTAATGGTCTGGCCTTCGAAACGCTGGTGACGCCTGTAACGGAGGTGCCTGACGTCGCACTGGTGGCGGATCGGCTGGCAACCGATCCAGAAATTACCCACTTGTGCTTCGTGCATTGTGAAACGACCACGGGCATTCTGAACCCATTCAGCGCCTTGATCAATGTTGCCAGAGCAAATGGCGTCGTCACGATCGTCGATTCCATGAGTGCATTCGGCGGTATCGCGGTAAATGCGCAAACAGACAGGTTCGACGTCCTGATTTCCTCAGGAAACAAGTGTCTGGAGGCGCCGCCGGGACTGGCATTTGCAATCGTTGCAAACACGCTTCTCAACCGTAAGTCGACTCACGCAACCACCTACTCCCTGGATCTCTATGATCAGTGGTTGTCGTTCGAGAGATCGGGGGAGTGGCGTACCACTCCTCCGACGCACATAGCGCAAGCGCTCCACCGTGCGCTTTCGGAGCATTCGATGGAAGGCACAGAGGCTCGATGGGCACGCTATGATCGCGTCAGAGAGCGCCTAACAAAAGGCCTTAGGCCATTCGGCATCACGCCCATTCTCAGACAAGAGCTCCAATCGCCGATTTGCCTCGCTCTTCAAGCCAAGCATTGGATATCCGATCAAGAAAGCTTTGAATATTTCTATAACTTTCTCGCCGCAGATCAGATCTACATCTATGCGAAACTGCACGCGCCATCCCAGACCTTTCGTATTGGCTGCATCGGGCAGATCCAAGATGACTGGCCAGATCGTCTGATCGACCGAGTTGAGCGTTTTGCGCCGACGGTCGCCCGCCGGGATTTTTCCAGAAAATTCGCGTGTAGCAGCCTCTCCAGGGAGCAAATCAATGCTTGATTTCATACCAAATCCCCAAGCGTCCAAATGGGAAAATCCGGAAACTGCAGTTCTCCATGCTGGCTTCAGGCACGATCCGGCGACAAGGGCGGTAAGCGTTCCCATTTACCAGAATACAGCATATGAGCTCGACGGAAATCTCTCCAAGATCGCTGACATCTACAACGTCAAGGCAGATGGATATACGTACACGCGGATTATTAACCCGACGACGCGTGCCTTGGAACGACGTTTCGCGGCGGTTGATAGGGGCCTCGATTCTCTTGCTGTCGCATCTGGGCAGGCAGCCACGTTTCTCGCCCTAGTGAATTTGTGCAGCGGTTACCCTGGCGGAAATATTGTGGCTTCAAAGTTTCTCTATGGCAACTCTTGGAACCTATTGCACAATACTTTTCGACGTTTGGGTATCGAGGCGCGGAGCGCCGATCCCAACGACCCTTCAAGCTTCGAAGCTCAAATCGACGACCGGACGCTTGGTCTTTTCGGCGAGTGCGTCTCGAACCCGAGTCTGGTGCCGCTTCCAATACGCGAGCTGGCGGAAATTGGCCGCCGGCACGGAATTCCGTTAATCGTGGACAATACAACGACACCTCTCGTTTGCAGTCCGGCAAGGTTGGGCGCAGCATTCTCCACCTATTCCGCAACGAAATATATTTGCGGCCACGGGACGACTCTTGGAGGATTGATCGTCGATCATGGCAATTTCGCTTTCGACGAATTTCCTGATCGATTCCCCCTGATGAACGGGCCCGACGATGCGCATGGCGACATCTTGTGGCATGAGGCGATTACAAATCTGGACGATCTGGGTAGCAGCCCGTTTCTTCTTAAGGCCCGCATGACTTGGTTGCGCGATACCGGCGCATGCTCGAGCCCCTTCAATAGCTTTCAGCTCATTCAGGGACTCGAAACTCTTCCCTTGCGTATGCGTCGCCATAGCGAAAATGCTTTGGCCGTAGCCTACATGCTGCGCAGTCACCCCAAGGTCAGGGCAGTCATCTACCCGGCTTTTTTCGAAGGGCGTCAAAGAGAGGTCGCCGCCGAGCTTTTCGATCCCCAGTACGGCCATGGCGCGATGCTGACCTTTGACGTTGGCGATGCCGCAGCCGGACGCAAACTCATCGAAAGCGTCAGCCTCGCCTATCATGTTTCCAATGTCGGGGACGCCAGAACACTTATCACCCATCCCGTTTCCACCACCCATACGACCGTGCCGCGCGAGAAGCGCTTGGCAGCTGGAATCGATGACGGCACCATCCGCCTCTGCGTTGGTATCGAGCATTCTGACGATATCATCCGTGACCTGGCGGGTGCATTGGCCGCGCTGTAAATGAGCTAAAAGGGAAAACACATGGTATCTGATCAGACTTGGCAACTCACGAATGCCCGCTACGAAAGCTTCCGCTTTTCGGCGGAGGTGAAAAAAGCGTTGGCTGAATTGCGTCCAGACAACATCACCGGTGCTCTCTACATCGCAAAAGATTATGCGGTCATTGTTCTTTTCGCCCTTCTTTGCGTCAAGCTTTCCTGGTGGTTCTATCCCCTAGCTTTGCTTTTCATCGGCGCGCACCAGCGGGGCCTGACCACGATAGCCCATGATGCAGCCCATCGAACGCTGGCAAGGAACGGCACGCTTAACTACGCGCTCGGAATTCTATTCGCCGCTTATCCATTGTTTCAGAAGCACTGGGCCTACAGGGTATCTCACGTCTATCTCCACCATCCGCACCTCGGCGATCCAGACAAGGATCCGGACCTGAAATTCTTTCTTGAAAGCGGTGTCTACAAAGTCCGCCATCCCGTTCGATACATAACGGATATCATCCTATTGCCGCTCTTTGGGGCCGCCACGATTGGATACTTGCGATATCTGTTCACTCACCGTTTCAAGGTCACCGGAGTTGAGAAATCCAAGTTGGATAGCAAGGCTCTCTTTATAGACAAGGTCGGCTTCTACGCATTTTGGACCACTATCCTCGTCGGTTCCTATTGGTTGAATTTACTGGATGACGTCGCACTGTTCTGGATCGTGCCGTATCTCACGACATTTCAGGCGCTTGGCTGGTTCATCGAGATCGCGGAACACTCGCCCATGTGTGAGACGGAAAAGACCAATCTTTTCCTGACGCGTAACAGAAAGGGTAATTGCATCGAGCGACTTCTGCTTGGCGTCAATCTCGATGAATACCATCTCGAACATCATCTTTCTCCCGGCATCCCTTTCTGGCTTCTTAAAAAAGCCCAGAAAATACGCATGCGGGACCCGAATTACGCCGAAGTTGCAGCGACCTGGGGAGGCTTGTTCGTTCGAGGACCTCAAGGGCAGCGAAGCGTCATGAGCCAGCTGATGGAGCGAAATGAAAGGCTCTATTGGCAGCATAAATATGGAACCGATGCAGCCAAGATTCCGCTATCCGTGGGCCTAGCCTGATGGACGCACCTTGCCTGAAGGAGTGAACGATGCCCACCGTTGGAATCACGGCAAACCGCATTATCGACGACAATGTCCACCGGGACTGGATACGTCGCCGCTATATTGATGCACTGGTTGGATATGCGGATGTTGAAGTCGTCGTTCTGCCTACCTTAGCGCGAGGTCACAATAGTGACGAATTCGCGTTGGCTCGACTGGACGGACTTGTACTGACCGGGGATGAATCCAATGTGGATTCGTGTGTGCTGCGTAATGGAAGCGAGCCGGCCGATGTGACCGATTTTGTTTTTGCGCAAAGGGATCGCTACCGGGACCGGCTGTCTGGAGCATCCATTGCCACGGCATTGTCGCTGGGGATGCCCATTCTGGCAATATGCCGAGGGTTACAAGAATTAAATGTCTATTTCGACGGCACGTTATACGACAACCTCCGGACCATACCCTCCAACATCAGACACCAGGAAGATCTACGTCTGGAACGGGACCGTCAATACGACCCTGTTCATCGCTTGAACCTGTGGCGAGATGGTGTGCTTCACCGATTGGCGGATCGGACGGAGGTCTGGGTCAATTCTCTCCATGGGCAGGGTATAGATCGGCTCGGCAACAATCTGGTTATCGAAGGCGTCGCCGATGACGGACTTATCGAGGCTATACGGATCAAGGATTCGCCGACCTTCCAGATAGGCGTTCAGTGGCATCCCGAATGGCATATTGCGACCGATACCTTCAGCCAGTCGCTTTTCTCTTCATTTGGCGAGTCTTGTCGCTCTTACCGCAAAAGATCCTGCAGAGGAAGAGCATGCCCCGCATTGTCGGTCCCGCGACGTTCCGACACACTCTTGGACACAGAGTGAGCCAACACTTTTGGTCACGGGATTCTTATCCGGTACCAGGAATGGTTTCAGAAAAAGGGAAGATTATGGATACGGCACTCTGGACGATGTTCTGCATCATGTTTTTCACGACCTTGGCGGTGCCTGGACCGAATGTCGCATTCTCCGTCGCGCAATCGCTACATTATGGCTCCCGCAAAGCTAGCGCCGCTGCAATCGGATTTGCATTGGGAACTGGTCTACATGCGGTCATCGTCTTATCCGGGGTGGGTCTGCTAGCCCAGAAGTATGAGATCATTCTGCATATCATTAAGTGGGGAGGCATTACGCTTATCCTTTATCAGGCGCTCAAGGCTTTCAGCGTCAAGCCAACTGAACTCGTCACAAAACGTGTCACTGCTGCAACCACCAAAGAGCTTATTCTTGGGGCCATTGCTGTATCCTGTACGAATCCCAAGGGTATTATTGCCAGTCTGCTGATCTATCCGGCATTTGTGAGCCCCAAACTGCCTTATCTCCCGCAAGCGATCCTGCTCGGCATCACCGCCATGACAATCTCGCTGCTTGTGTATGGGAGCTATATTCAGATCGCCGGTCAGGCAAAGCGACTCTTCAACAATCAGGTTGCTATCAGTCGAATTGTAGGGGTGGTCTACGTCTGCGTCGCCATCGCCCTAGCCATTTCCATCTGATCGCAAAACCGTTTTCCAAAGGAGACAGGGGCGTGCCGAACTTTAATGACGACCTCACGTTCGATTATGTTATCGTCGGTGGCGGCAGTGCGGGAGCCGTTATAGCCAGACGTCTTGCGGACGCTGGTATTGGCACCATCGCTCTCATAGAGGCTGGTCCGCTGGACGAAGGTGTGCCTTGCTTGATGGATGTTTCGCGTCTATCCGAGCAACCCACAAGTTTGGATTGGGGCTTCCTCGCATCGACCACTGATGCCAAGCCAGCTCGGCTAAACTATTCACGCGCCAAGGTCCTCGGTGGATGTGGTACGCATAATGATTGCGCATGGCTCATTCCGCCGGAATCTGATTTTGCGGAATGGGAGAGGCTTGGTGCGAAAGGATGGGGCCCTCAGGAGATTCGTTCCCATATCAATCGTCTACTCTCCCAGGTAGGAGTCGAAACCCGGCCAGATACTAATCCTGTATCGGCGGCTCTCTTGCGGGCGGGCCAGGAGCTTGGCCTTCGTCGCACAGAATTCCGTCAGGAGATCTCGCCAGGAATTGGCATGTTGCCGCTCAATGCCATTGGCAAGCATCGACAATCTTCCTCCGTGTCGTATCTTCATCCTTTGTCGAAACTGCCCGAGATGCTGGAAGTCTTCAGTGAAACATTCGTGACGCGTGTCATTATTCAGGATGGCCGCGCCATCGGTGTCGAAACCTCGCTTGGCCCTGTTCATGCCCGAAACGAGGTAATCATTACTGCGGGCAGCATCCAATCGCCGCAGCTCTTGATGGTGTCAGGCATTGGCGAGGCCCAGCACCTAGGAGCAATGGGTATACCCGTCGTGGCCGATGTCCCGGGAGTCGGTCGCAACCTAGCGGATCATTATTCCTCCGCAGTGGTTTTCGAACTGAAAGAGTCGGTACCTGCATGGGATGTGACGCCCTACGAATCCATTATGCTACTCAAAGTCGATGCTGATGCTCCGGCACCTGATTGCTTGTGCCAATTTGGGTTGAGGCCAGGCAACCCCAGCGGTCGGCACGGCGAGAAATCGACCTCGTCGTTCAATTCCGAGGGAAGGCTTATCGACATAGCCTCGAACGCGACTCGTCCCCGCAGTCGGGGCGATATCCGCTTGGTCACGTCCGACATGCGCGACAAACCTAGGATCCGCCTCAATTATCTCTCGGATCCGGAGGATTATGATCTGCGCATTATCGGCGAAGGTATGCGATTTGCTCGGCGCTTCATCGAGACCCATTCCTTCGGCGAGATCGCGGTTCGCGAAGTCGCTCCTGGGCCAAGCGTCGTGAAGGATGACGACATTACCGACTATATCCGGTCAAACCTGGAAACCGTCTATCATGCCGCAGGAACATGCCGCATGGGGTCCGACGACGATCCCACCGCAGTCGTCGATACTGCGCTGAGGGTGAGAAACATCGCCAGCTTGCGCGTATGCGATGCTTCGATTTTTCCGTCAATGGTGACCGTGAATATAAACTGTGCCGTCATGACAGTTGCCGAAAAAGCGGCTGCGACAATTATAGCCGCGGCCAAGACGCCCGGGAGCCGTGCGGCGAACGAAGCTTTACTGGCGATTGGATCATGAACGATACTTCCAACACCGTCGCGAAGCACGGCATCAACACCCGGCTGGCCCATTGTGGAAACAATCCGCGGGAATATTTTGGCTTTATAGACCCGCCCCTCGTACGTGCGTCAACAGTGCTTTTCCCTGATGCCGATACCATGGTGATGCATAATCAGCCATACACCTATGGTACACGTGGAACCCCCACGACGAAGGCGCTTTGCGACGCAATCAATGAGCTCGAAGGGTCGTTCGGGACGCTTCTTCTTCCATCCGGCCTGACGGCCGTCACGGTCCCCCTCATGGCATTTCTGTCACCAGGCGATCATCTACTCATCGTCGACAGCGTCTATGGCAATACAAGGCAATTCGCTGATACCGCCCTCACACGCTTGGGGGGCGATGTCGAATATTATGACCCGTTCATAGGCGGTGGCATCGAGCGGCTTCTGCGATCGAATACCCGGGTTGTGTTCACGGAGTCCCCAGGTTCGAACACGTTCGAGATTCAGGATGTTCCCGCTATCGCTGAGAAGGCGCATGCAGTGGGCGCCACCGTCATGATGGAAAATACCTGGGCAACGCCTCTTTATCTGAAGCCATTGGAGTTGGGGGTGGACATTTCGTTGCATGCCACGACCAAATATCCCTCCGGCCACTCCGACATCTTGATGGGAACCGTTTCGTCGAACGAAAGTTGTTTCGCAACCTTAAATGAATTTTACGGGGCTTTGGGCATCTGTGGGAACAATGATGATGCCTATCATATATTGCGCGGGCTTCGTACAATGGGTTTGCGACTTGAGCGTCATGCAAGCAGCGCCCTGCGAATTGCCCGATGGCTTGAGCAACAGCAGGAAGTCCTGGAAGTCCTTCATCCAGCATTGGAGAGTCACGCCGGACATGAGTTGTGGAAGCGCGACTTCTCGGGATCGGCTGGCATATTCTCCTTCGTGCTCGACCCTGACATCCCAGTTCGCGCTTTTCTAAACGGCCTCACGATTTTCGGGCTTGGCTATTCATGGGGTGGTTATGCCAGTCTCGCATTGCAGGTCAATCTGGCCGACCGCACTTTGACGGGAAAGAATTATGCGGGCCCTCTTGTGCGCCTGCAGATAGGCTTGGAGGAAGCCGATGACCTAATCGACGATATCAAGGCTGCATTTAAATCGGTTTTGTCTTTGAAGAGTCGATCAGGATCGGACCATTCCACAATTCGAAACGGTCCCGTCGAGAAGATCGACGGTCGGCTGTCCCATTGGCGCCACCTGAAACAATCTCCGCACCTGTTCTCGACGAACACAGACGATAGATCCATAAGAGAAACGTTTTTGGAATTCCCGGAAATCGGCCTCGACCTCAAGCAGTTCCTTCGTGACGACGCTTATAAGCACGTCAAAATTGGCGCCTTCGATTTGGATGGTGTGCTGCGTGGCAAATACATGGCGCGCGAGAAATTTATTTCCTCACTGGAGGATGGTTTTGGCTTTTGCGATGTCATCTTTGGTTGGGATTCAAATGATCAGCTTTACGATAACACCGATCGCATTGGCTGGAATAGCGGATATGGCGACGCTCAGGTCAGATTGCTGCCCGAAACAGCGCGTAAGCTTCCGTTGGAAAGCGAAACGCATTTCGTCCTTGGCGAATTTGTGGGGCAGCTCGAGGAGCTATGCCCGCGGGGAGTAATGAAACGAGTTTTACGCAAGGCGATGGCGATGGGTCTTCGGCCAAAAGCAGCCTGTGAGTTCGAGTTTCTCGTCGTGGAGGAAAACGCCAGGACACTCGCCGATAAGAACTATAGGAATCTCCGACCGCTCGGTTTCGGCGGTTTCGGCTATTCCGTTATCAGGAATTCGGTGAACAGCGAGTTCTATCATGGCATCCTCGATCTCTTCGAAGCCATGCGTATTCCACTGGAGGGCCTTCACGAAGAAACCGGCCCGGGAGCCATGGAGGCCGCGATTGGCGTGGACGATGCCTTGGCGGCGGCCGACAAGGGAGCGTTGTTCAAAACCTTCGCGAAGGTATTCGCTCAGAAAAATGGGCTCATGGCGAGCTTCATGGCAAAATGGGATAGCTCTCTGCCGGGCCAAGGTGGCCACGTTCACGTCTCATTAGTCGATGAAAATGGCGTTGGGGTGTTTCACGATCACAGCACCGAGCACGGCATTAGTCGGACGATGCGCAATTTCATTGGCGGTCTTCAGAAACTTGCTCCTTCCATTGCGGTTCTCACCGCACCAACGGTTAACTCCTATCGCCGGCTGGTCCCGGGTCATTGGGCCCCAACCGCAGCAACGTGGGGAATCGATAACCGTACCGTTGCTATACGCGCCATCACGGGTAGCTTGAAGTCTCAACGCGTGGAATTTCGCATTCCAGGCGCGGATGCCAATCCATATCTGACATTGGCGGCCACGCTCGGGGCGGGCCTTTGGGGAATTGAAAACAAGGTCGAGCCCGAGGCTGCTTTGTCCGGCAACGCTTATCAGATCACCGCGCCGACACGGCAACAGCTACCCCGTACGCTCTCAGAAGCCGCCGACAACTTTAGAAACAGCGCCATTGCCCACGAAATCTTCGGGAGCGCTTTCGTCGAACATTATGCGGCGACACGTGACTGGGAGCATCGCCAGTTCCAGCACCATGTCTCCGACTGGGAATTGTCCCGCTATTTCGAGATCATTTGAGGCAAACAATGACTGACCTTCAACGCACTATTTCGCCTATCGATGGCAGCATCGTTGCTGAACGAAGCTATGCGTCGGCGCAACAAGTCGATGCTATTTTGGAGCGAGCAGTCGCCGCTCAAAAACTCTGGCGTAAATTCCCATTGAAAGAGCGGCTCCAAATTTGTGAGAAGTTTGCCCAGTATCTTCTAGATAATCAGGAAGATATCGCTCTGGAGATCACGCAACAGATGGGCCGACCGATTTCGCAAACGCCAAGCGAAGTGCGAACCTGTGCCGATCGCGCACTTACGATGGTCGCTTTAGCCCCAGAGGCTCTGGAGGACATTCGTCCAGAACCACGGGTCGGTTTCAAACGGTTTATTCGGAGATCCCCGCTCGGCGTCGTATACGTTATTGCGCCGTGGAACTACCCTTTGCTCGCAGCAGTCAATACGGTTGTCCCAGCGATCATCGCCGGCAACAGTGTGATCTTGAAACATGCCCCACAGACTCCTCTGTCGGGAGAACGATTCGCAAAAGCGTTTGAAACAATCCGACTTCCCAGTGACGTCTTTCAAGTGATCACGGTGACTAACAGCGATGCCGAAAGGATCATTGCCGATCAACGCATTGACTATGTGGCGTTTACCGGTTCAGTGCGAACAGGTCGTCTTGTGCAAAAGGCAGCGGCAAATCGGTTTATTGGGGTCGGCCTTGAACTCGGCGGCAAAGATCCTGCCTACATTAGGGCTGATGCGGATGTAGCCTTTTCTGTCGAGAACATTGTCGACGGCGCTTTCTTCAACAGCGGCCAGTCTTGTTGTGGGATCGAACGGATCTATGCACATTCGGACGTATACGATGAATTCATTGAACGCGCGGCGAAGCTCGCCACCACGTATCATCTTGGCAATCCGCTCGATATCGACGTCAATCTCGGTCCTGTCGTCAATAAATACGCCGCGTCTGTGATAAGGGAACATCTGGATGAGGCGATCAGGAAGGGTGCAAGGAATTTAGTCCCTCTGTCCAAGGTTGAGTTGGACAGGCCGGGCGACGCCTACGTGTCACCACGTCTACTGGTCGACGTCGACCATAGCATGCGCCTTATGAGAGAAGAGACATTTGGTCCGGTCGTGGGCGTTATGCGCGTTGAATCCGATCAACAAGCGCTAGAATTGATGAATGACAGCACTTACGGCCTCACTGCGTCTATTTGGACGAAGGATGTCGCTGCGGCGAATGCGCTTGCCGAGGATTTGGAGACCGGTACGGTTCTTTTAAATCGGTGCGACCATTTGGATCCCACGCTGGCCTGGACTGGTGTCAAGAACAGTGGACGAGGTGCTACATTGAGCGTGCTGGGTTATGAGCACGTCACCCGGCCAAAGTCATATCACTTCAGGCTATGTGATAATTAGGAGCAATGCTTCGGGATAGCCCCACGAAATGCATGAGGTCTGGAAGACCAGCCCATTCGTCCTCTCGATGGCACTTTAAAGCGGGCTGGCGACGTGCCAAGCACGCCATTCGGGCCTGATGAGGTGGACGGCCTGGCACCGTAAAGTTAACCGACGGCTGATGAAGATGTGCGTACATGGGCCATGTCAGAAGTTGCTCGTGATCCGCTTTATCGTCGCCACCGCTATCCCGCTGAGATCATTGCGCACGCGGTATGGCTCTACTTTCGCTTTCCGCTCAGCCTGCGCATGGTTGAGGACATGCTGGCGGCCCGCGGCATCATCGTCACGCATCAGACCATTCGAAGCTGGGCGGAGAAATTCGGACGGCATTTCGCCCGGGAGATCAAGCGACGGTCAGCCGGCTGCCTGGGCGACAAATGTTGGGGTGGACGGCCCCCGAACGGCATCGAAATGTGCCAGAGTGAGCTGTTAACGATCTCAAACGAAGGAGCCGTCCGTGGATCAGATTATCCGTATTGGCATGGATACGTCAAAGCACGTCTTTCAATTGCATGGTGTGAACGCCGCCGAGCGGCCGATCCTGCGCAAGAAGATGCGTACGCATCCGAGTTGGGCCGCATTGTGGAGTGAGTGAGAGTGTGGATGCTCTGTCTATATAGACGGCAATATAGACGGTGCTTCACACATGGACTTGATGAATGATCTCACCGGGCATTTTAGCCGGATGGAGATTGTCGATAGCGGGCGTCGCCGGCGTTTCACGGATGAAGGGAAGCTAGCGATTGTGGCTGAGAGTTATAACGGCCCGCGGCAGGTGACGGCCACGGCGCAGCGTCATGGGATCACGCGCTGGCAGTTGAATGCCTGGCGCAGGGCCGCCCGGGAAGGACGGCTTGTCCACCGCTCGACAAACGGGTTTGTTCCAGCGATCGTCGTTGCCGAGCCGGTTGTTGCGAACACGCCACCTGCGGCGACTGTCGCTGTGCCGCCGCCTGTCAGCGACCACGGTCGCATGGAGGTGGTGAGTGCGAACGACCGGCGTGTGATCGTCGGTCGGGATGTCGACGTGGACGTCCTGCTGCGGATTATGCGGGGTCTGGAGACGTTGCGATGAACCCGTTTCCGATGGGAACGGGTGTCAAGGTTTGGTTGTCGACCGGACATACAGACATGCGGTGCGGCTTTCCTTCGCTAGCCCTTCGGGTGCAGGAAGTGTTGAAGCATGACCCGCTGGGCGGTCATCTGTTCTGCTTCCGGGGCCGCCGAGGTGATCTGGTAAAATTGATCTGGCATGATGGCCAGGGCGCATGCCTGTTCACGAAAAAATTGGAACGCGGCCGGTTTATCTGGCCGAATGTAGAGGGCGGCGCGGTGGCAATCACGCCGGCGCAGCTTTCTTATTTGCTGTCCGGAATTGACTGGCGAGCCCCTCAGGAAACCTGGCGCCCGACGCGGGTTTGAACGTCTTTTGCATTGAATTTGTTGGATAAATATGCTTCTATGACAGCATGTCGTTACCGCCTCTCTCACTGCCGGACGATCTTGCCAGCGCCCACGCCGCGTTGCTGGCGGAACGCGAGGCGCGGATACGCGCTGAGGCTGAAGCGAGCAGTGCAAAAGCAAAACTTTCCGGCATTGAGGCGCTCAACGCCCATCTGCAATTGCTGATCGCCAAGTTGGAGCGCGACAAACACGGTCCGAGCCGGGAGCGCACCCAGCGGCTGATCGACCAGATGGAATTGCAGCTTGAGGAACTGGTCGCTGATGCGACCGAGGATGAGCTTGCGTCAGAGGCGGCCTCAGCGAAAACACAGACCGTTCGTGCCTTCACCCGCAAGCGCCCGGTGCGCAAACCCTGGCCAGAAAATATTGAGCGCGAACGTCTCGTCGTCGACGCGCCGACCGCCTGCACCCATTGTGGCAGCGAGCGTCTGTCGAAGCTTGGTGAGGATACTACCGAGACGCTGGAGGAGGTCCCGCGCCGCTTCAAGATCGTCGAAACCGTCCGGGAGAAATTTACCTGCCGGGACTGTGGCTGCATCAGCCAGGCGCCGGCGCCTTTCCATGCCACGTCGCGCGGCTTCCTTGGCCCCAACCTTCTTTCCACGATCGTCTTCGACAAATTCTCCGAGCATCAGCCCCTGAACCGCCAAAGTCGCCGGTTCCGCAGCGAGGGGATTGATCTGTCAACCCAGACGCTCGCCGACCAGGTTGGCTACGTCAGCGCCGCCGTCAAGCCACTCTTCGATATGATCGAAACCCACGTGTTTGCGGCCGAGCGCCTCCACGGCGATGACACCACCATCCCGATCCTGGCCAAGGGGCAGTGCATTACCGGCCGCATATGGACTTACGTTTGCGACGACCGGCCATTTGGCGGGCAGTCGCCGCCGGCTGCCGTCTTCTACGCCTCCAGCGACCGGCGTGGCGAACATCCGCAACGACATTTGGCCGAGTTCACCGGCATCCTGCAGGCCGATTGCTACAATGGCTTCAATCCGCTCTTCGACCGGAGCAGGAAACAAATCCCGGTAACGCCAGCCTTCTGTTTTGCCCATGCGCGGCGAAAGTTCTTCGAGCTGGCCGATGTCTCTCGCAGTGCCCGGCGGGGCAAGGGCTTGAGGCCTGTCTCTGCGACGGCGCTGGAAGCGGTCAAACGCATCGATGCGCTGTTTGACATCGAGCGCGACATCAACGGCAAAAGCGCCGAAGAGCGCCTTGCCGTGCGCCAGGAAAAGAGCAAGCCGCTGCTCGACGAACTGGAGGCTTGGTTCAGGCTGGAACTCGAAGGCCTGTCGCGATCCTCACCGGTGATTGAACCCATCAACTATATGCTGTCGCGCTGGGCCGACTTTGCCAGATACGCCGACGACGGCAGGATCTGCATGACGAATAACGCGGCGGAAAGAGCCCTGCGCGGGGTTGCATGTGGAAGAAAAAACTGGAGCTTCGCCGGATCCGAGCGGGGCGCCGACCGGGCGGCCATCATGCTGACCCTTATTACGACGGCCCGCCTCAACGACATCGACCCGAAGGCTTGGCTCGCAGATGTGCTGACGCGCATCGCAGATCTTCCCGTCTCCCGCCTGCGTGAGCTCTTGCCTTGGGAATGGAAGAGGATCAAGGCGGTGGCGATATCGGTTGCCGCGTAAACAGCGTCCGAAACAGCTCCTCCGACCGCCGCAGACCCTCGTCCGTCAGCACCAGCGACTTCGACTTGTTCACCGGGTCGCCGATCATGCCCTTCTGATGCAAGCGATCCGTCGTTGCCCAGTCAAAGCCCTTCCAGGCACAACGCTCGTTATGCAGCGTTAGCCACAACAGCGCCAAAACGGCATCGTCGATCTTGTCCTCATCGATCTCCATGAACCCGACGTTACCACGCGAACCCCATTAAGTCCTGCGGCCCACCTCGGATGGATACGAAGATGCGCCGCAAGGAGATGGTGGATTTCTTTGCGACATGCCCACCGACCGCGATTGCGATCGAAGCCTGTGCCGCTTCGCATCACTGGGCGCGGTTGCTGACAGGGTTCGGACATGAGGTAAAGCTGATCGCGCCACAACTGGCGAAGCCCTACGTCAAGCGCGGCAAGAATGATGCGGCCGATGCCGAAGCGCTATGCGAGGCGATGAGCCGCCCGACGATGCGGTTCGTTCCGGTAAAGAGTGCGGATCAGCAAGCCGTGCTGATGCTGGTGGGCATGCGCGAGCGCGCTGTCGCCGCACAGACGCAGCTTGCCAATACGATTCGTGGCTATGCAGCTGAGTTCGGGCTGACCGCGGCCAAAGGCATGTCTCATCTTCCGCTCCTTCTGGAACGCATCATGATTGATGAAAGCATTCCGGCTGTGGCGCGTGAGCTGTTCGCGTCTCTCGTTGAGGAATTTGCGCAGTTGGGTGAGCGCCTGAAAGAGGTGGAGGCAAAACTGATGGCTTGGTATCGCAACAATGAATGTTGTCGCCGTCTTGCAAAGATCCCTGGTGTCGGACCAATCGGCGCGGTCTTGCTGGTGATGAAAGCGCCGGCACCGGAACAGTTCAGATCTGGAAGGCAGTTTGCCGCCTGGATGGGCCTGACGCCCAAGGATCATTCGACTGCTGGCAAAGTCAGGCTCGGTATCATTACGAGGGCCGGCGATGAGGCATTGCGCAAAACATTGGTCGTGGGTGCGACCTCGTTGCTTCGACAGGTGAGAGCGGGAAGAGGCAGGAACGCTTCGCTCTGGCTCATCGAGTTGCTCAAGCGCAAGGCCCCAAAACTCGCGGCTGTCGCGTTGGCCAACAAGATCGCCAGGATCGCCTGGAAAATGATGGTGACCGGCGAGGCTTACAAGGGCAATGCTGCGCGCCCGGCTCTGGCCTGCGCGGCGTGAAGAGATCAGTCGGTCACGGTGAGCAGGATACAGACGCTACCGTGCTGAGCTGATGCGTGAACTTGCAGGAAACGATTAGATGGTGTGATCGATCGATCCGAGACGCGGTACACTCCGTAGATGCCAGTGGCCCAACGAGGCCGATCAAGTGTTTGGAACCCACGTCGCGGAACCCATCTTGGCCAGCGTTCATGTGTGAACGCAACAAAAGGCCGGACATATGAACGCAAGAGATCCGATCAAATCATCAAAGAGTTCTTGCAAGGAGGGGCCGTCCACATATGGCATCTCGACGAATGCGTGGTGGCCATCAATGGCAAGAAGCAGTGGCTCTGGCGTGCGGTCGATCAGGACGGCTTCGTCCTCGAAGTACTGGTGCAAAGCCGCCGAAATGGCAAGGCGGCAAAGCGTCTGATGCGTAAGTTGCTGAAGGCTCAAGGGCGGACACCACGGGTCATGATCACCGACAAGCTCCGGTCCTATGATGCCGCCAGGCGCGACCTCATGCCCGGTGTCGAACACCGGTCGCACAAAGGCCTCAATAATCGAGCGGAAAATTCGCACCAGCCGACCCGACGACGCGAAAGGACCATGAAACGCTTCAAGTCGGCACGCCAGCTTCAGCGGTTCGTTTCCATCCATGATCCGATTGCCAACCTGTTCCACTTTCCCCGCAATACGCTGTCATCGGCTCAACATCGAGACCTGCGTAACGCCGCCATGCAAATCTGGAACAAAATCGCGTGTGTCGCCGCAGCCTGACAGCCGTCCCGGCCAGCTATCGCTGCATCAATCCGCTGATAACTTTACAGTGCCCGACTAATACCGTTCATCGCGGTCCCGATCATCGGTGTGGCGTCCTATTACCACGGCGGCGGTGTTGAATTCAGTGGTTGGTGAGACCGGCGTGGAGAACGGCGAGGGTGGCGTGCATGTTCTCGTCCTCGGTGGAGAGATGCGCGTAGGCGAGCTCTTGGAAGGCCGTGATGGCTTCGACCTTGTTCCACCCGCTGGTTACCGCAAGATCGACCACGTGTTGGAATGTGGCTTCCAGGGCGGCCTGACAATCGAGGTCATGGTCGGGGTAGGGTGTGAGGCGCCGGGGCTTAGGGATCATAATGGTTCCTCTTCCGTTCCAGAAGCGATAGCCCTAGCGCAGGTGAGGAATCTTGTCGAGATGGCGGCGTCACTAAGCGGTTAGCTGACCCTTATGTTTTCGCGCAGGAAGGCGGTCACCGCGACAGCGGCCTGATCCAACCAGCATGCCGAAAGCTTACTTGATCGAGTTAACCTGACATCACCGTCCATGGATATCAGCTCAATCCGGAGTCGTAACCTGCCAAATGACTCAATCTGCCGGAGGGCAGTTTCGGCACCGCATCGAACGCGAACCAGTCTGGATCCTGGGTGTTGTATGTCGCCATACAGTTTGGCGTTTCCCAAACCTCTACTCGCAGGAGATGTGCGCGGTTATGGCTTCGGAACCTAACGCGGGGTGCCAGCCTATCGAACCAATGCTTCGCGAGGTTCTCCGCAGTTGGCACGCTCGCCAGCAAAAGTGTCTTGCCGAATGGACCTTCGATCAGCTTTTGACCGGCATGGGTCACCTCGTCACGGTATTTCCGCAGAACCGCGGCGGCCTTGGCTTCAGATGCGTTTTCGGGGAGAAAGGAGCCGATCCAGGGATCGTCTACCCAAATCATCATGCCATGATCGCAGCAGGCATCGATCTCGGCCATCATTTCGTCCTTCAAGAAACCGAAATCGAGGACCATGCCAGTCTGCTCCCCGTCGCCACACAGGGGGCCCACGCAAGTCGCGGCAATCTTATATCGATGACCGTGCAAGTTATGGCATTTCGACTCGTGGTGCGGGATACGGTGGGCCGCATCGATACCGATTTCACGCGTGATCAAATGATATTCCTGCATGGTTTCCCCACTGCGCTAGGATTCACGACATCTTCGAGACCATTCTCGCATTGCAATTTTAAATATGCAACCATTGACAATAATCGTTTAGCCTGTATTTTTTTCAGGCGCTATCGGAGCAAGCGCACAATTATATTCATGCGTTGGCACAGGTAGGAGGGGCCCCATGGATCTTTGGCTGGGAAAGCGGCTTCTGCAATTGAGCTGGGAGGAATTCGGCAACTCCGTCGATATTCTCTACGAACGGATATGCCAGGACGCGGTGAAGCCGGACGCGGTGGTCGCGTTGGCGCGAGGCGGGCTGCCGCTGGCAACCGCGTTGGCGCATAGGCTGGAACTGCACGACATCCGGGTGATTTCCGTCACCCGAAACGCCGGCGACGAACGCTATGCCGAGCGTGGAGCGCCCAAGATAGCTTGGGTGGGGCCGGCGAAAGACGACTGGTCCGCTCGCCATTTGCTGATTTGCGACGACATCGCCGGCGATGGCGGTACCTTGACCGCCATCCTTGGGCAACTCCGCGAGATGGGCGCGAAATCTATCCGATCCGCAACTGTTGTTTGCAACGTCAACTGTCAAAATCGTCCCGATTATTGGGCGATAGAATCCGACGATTGGGTTGTTTTCCCGTGGGAAAGCCAGAAAGCAGTGATGGATGGACCCGTCGAGCCGCTTGTTGTCGCCTCGCAGTCGAGCTTGGGCCAGCGAAGCGCTGACGAGGCTCCGGTGCGCAGATGATTAGGGCTGTGATTTTCGATCGGGACGGGACTTTGCTGGATTTCTCGGGGATGTTCCTGGCATTCGTTGACGATCTGCATGTCCGGCAATGTTTATCCGTACCCAGCGACCGCGATCATGTGTTGAGTCTGGACTATTGGCACAGCATTGAGAAAGGGCGGACGATCGGCGACATTCTGGTGATGGATCATCTGGATCGTATCCCTCGGTCATATATGGAGCAGGCACAGTTTTTTCCCGGCACATCCGACGTTATCCGCACCTTGAGCAATGGCGGAATGCGACTTGCCATCGCCAGCGCCTGGGTCGCCACCGACCAGACGAAATGTCTGCTGGTGCGGGAGCAGGTTGCCGATTGCTTTGAATCGGTTCTGACACGTGACGACCTTGGGGCGGAAGCGATCGCGGGCACACCCAGCAGCCTGGAGGTGAAACTCGCGCTTGTGCAGCGAATCCTCAAAGAGCTGGAAATGGATCCGCGGGAAGTTGCCATCGTGGGCGACGCGCCGATCGATATACAGGCAGGTAAGGCGCTCGCCATGCGAACAATTGCTGTTCGGACAGGCAATTTCAGGTTCTTGGGCAATCACTTGGAGGCGCTGGCGCCAGATCACGTCGTGGCGAGCGTCGCGGAATTGAGGGCGAGTGAACATCTAACTTGATCTGGCGATCGGGGTTTGGTGGACGGCAAGTTTGCCAACGGGATTTTCAGAGGCAACATGAGGAGGGTAGTGCCATGTCAAAATCGAAAGCCGTCGTTTTGTTGAGTGGAGGATTGGATTCCGCGACGACTTTGGCCATTGCAAAGCAGCAGGGCTTCGACCTGTATGCATTGAGCTTCCGGTATGGTCAGCGCCATGTCGCCGAGCTTGAGGCGGCCAAGCAAGTTGCCGCCGAAGCAGGCGTCAGGGATCATATGATCGCATCGATCGATTTGCGCCAATTTGGCGGGTCGGCACTGACGCAGGATATTGACGTTCCCAAGGGTCGGGCGACCTCCGAAATGAGCGAGGGAATTCCGGTCACCTATGTGCCCGCACGCAACACGATCTTCCTGTCGTTCGCATTGGCTTGGGCAGAGGTGCTGAAGGCCCCCGACATCTTCATCGGCGTCAACGCGTTGGACTATTCCGGTTATCCGGATTGCCGGCCGGAATATATCGACGCTTACGTCCGCATGGCCAATCTGGCGACGAAAACAGGCGTAACCGGCGAAACGACCTTGAAGATTCATACACCGCTCATTCAGATGACGAAGGCACAGATCATTCGGCGCGGCACGGAACTGGGGGTTAAGTACGGACTGACCCACAGTTGCTACGACCCAACGGTAGAGGGGCTGTCCTGTGGGGAATGCGATTCCTGCCTGCTCCGGCTGAAAGGGTTCAGCGAGGCTGGTTTGAAGGATCCGGCGCGTTACGCCCAACGCGGTGCCGCCTGATGCGAGACGCAGATGGGCCATCCTCGGAGGTGCTTTTACCCGTCGGCGCGATGTTGGTGGCACGCGCCTGGCGGGATCCATTGTTCGAACATCGACTTTTGACCAACTCTGGAGATGTCCTGACGGAATACGGGGTTGCGCTGGAGGATGGTACGATCCTGACGGTTCTGAAGAACGAACCACGAGTACACCATGCCGTCGTATGCACATTGTGCTCCTGTTATCCCACGAGCTTGTTGGGTCCGGCACCTTATTGGTATCGCAGCGCCGAATATCGGCGACGAATGGAAACGGATCCCCGAGGATTTTTGTCCCAGCAGTTCGGATTGAATATTCCCGACGAGACCGAAATCCGAGTTTATGATTCGACGTTCCGTCATCGTTACCTGGTCCTGCCCCTTTTGCCCGAAGGTTTCGAGAAGCTGGGCTTGGAGGAAATGGCCCTTTTGGTCACTTTGGACAGTTTGATCGGAACCGGTATCGCAGGGGCAGAAACCAGCTGGCATTCCCGTCCGTTCGGCGGCGACGCCAAATGGCATACCGATCATCGGCTGGAGGGCAGAATGCTGGTGAGAGACGCTCCGACAGGGGATCCATTCCATGAATGTCCCCCTGCCCACGACTGCGAGCACATCCATGACCCCAACCTCGAAGAGCGGAATAGATCATGACGTCAGACATCATTCCCCTAGGACTGTCTTTCGACGATGTTTTGCTGGTCCCGCAACGTACGCGCGCCCGGAGCCGCAAGGACATCGATATTTCCAGTCGGGTAACGCACCGAAGAAGACTTGCGGTGCCGATTTTATCCGCCAATGTGCCCTGGTGCACGGATGCCCGGATGGCCATTGCCATGGGGCGGCTTGGAGGGCTTGGCGTTCTCCATAGAATGATGCCGATCAAAGACCAGGTGACCGCGATACTGAATGTCAAAAGCGCCATGATCGACCCGGCGACGGCACACACGGCAACGCAGTCGGTCGATGGTCGCTTGTTGGCGGCTGCGGCTATCGGCGCAAAGGCGGAAGCGTTGGAGCGTGCTGCCGCTCTGGTCGAGGCAGGGGCCGAAATCCTCGTCTTGGATATCGCTCATGGACACGCAGACTACGCGATAGAAACGGTTGCGCGCCTCAAGGACCGGTATCCCGCCGTCGAAGTGATCGCCGGGAATGTCGCGACGGCGGAGGGAACCCATGATTTGATTGAAGCGGGTGCCGATGCCATCAAGGTTGGTATCGGGCCTGGCGGCATATGCACGACGCGATTGGTGGCAGGGGCGGGTGTGCCTCAGCTGACAGCGGTGCGCGATTGCGTGGCGGTGGCGCGCGCACACGATGTTCCTGTGATCGCCGACGGGGGTATACGGGGATCAGGGGAAATAACGAAGGCCTTGGCGGCCGGCGCGTCAACGGTAATGCTGGGAAGCATCCTGGCCGGCGCAGAGGAAAGCGCGGCCTTCACGGTTGAGCGCGACGGCCGACGCTACAAGATTTCGACCGGCTTTGTTTCCCTCGGCGTGAACCTGACCATACGCTGGACAGAAGGTGATTTGGTTTTCGACGATGAAATTGCCGATTACGAACCAGAAGGTGTCGAAGCGACCTTTGAATACCGCGGCCCGCTTATGCAGGTGGTGCGGTCCCTTTCCAATGGTTTGCGATCCGGGATTTCATACTGCGGCAGCATGGATATCGCCGAAATGCATGAAAAGGCGCGTTTCGTCCAGATCACTGGAGCCGGCATTGCTGAAAGTAAACCGCATGCAATCGGCCTGGTTCAGCAAATTCAGCCCAATTATCGCGAGCAATTTCTTCGGGAGGCTGCGGCTGCCCGGGCAATAAAATCGACGCAAACGGTGGAGTTTTCGCCATGAAGGGCAAGAATAAACTCAGACGTCAGGAATTGACCGACGGTCGCGAACTTTGGATCCAGGAGGTATTTTATACGCTGCAAGGCGAGGGGCCGTTCAGCGGACAGCCCAGCGTTTTCGTGCGCACCTGCGGCTGCAATCTCAAGTGTTTCTGGTGCGATACCGATTTCGAATCCTCCACATGGCGACCGAGCCTGGACGAGTTGCTTGAGACAATCGAGAACATTCGTCCGTCGTTTTGCGATTTGATCGTCATCACGGGCGGTGAACCTTTCCGGCAAAATATCGCTCCGCTGGTCGAAACCTTGTTAGGGCGAGGGTTGCGTGTTCAAATCGAGACCAATGGAACCTTATGGATCGAACTGCCGGAAAGCGAACGCTTGACCATTGTGTGCAGCCCGAAAACCCGTGGGTTGCATCCGGATATCGTGCCCCGCATCTCCGCTTATAAATACGTTCTGTCTGTCGACGAGGTCGATGCGGAGGATGGATTGCCGGCACGATCCACGCAAAAGGAAAACTATGTCATGCGGCTATTTCGCCAGAAAAAAGCGGTGGCGCCGATCTATGTCATGCCGCGCGACGATGGCGACGAGAATTTGAATGAACGCAATCGCGCCCTTTGTGCTGATATCGCGATGCGCCACGGCTATACGCTGTGCCTTCAGACACATAAGATGTTAGCTTTACGGTAGGAACCATGGCTTTCGCTCGGTTCCTTGAGTTGCTGAAAGACGCTCGGGGATGAGCCTCACAGCTCGGCAAAAGCGCGCGCAAAAATGAAATCGACATTCGCCAAATAGCAGGCGGGATCGGTGGCCACGTCAATCTCCTCCACGGATATGTGGGTCGTCAATTCTGGCTCCAGGAGAGCCGCGTCCCTGAAAGTCATGCCCTGATCTACCGCGCGGGCCGCGGCCTGTTGAACCATTGCATAGGCGCGTTCGCGGCTGAGGCCTGCATCGATCAGGGACAGCAAAACTCGCTGCGAGGCGAAACCACCCCGCATGGCGTCCAGGTTTGCGCGCATTCTATCGGGTCGAACCTCTAGCCCGCGCATAATCCCGCTCAGGCGCGCAAGTGCGAAATCGCACAGGCTGAATGCATCGGGCAGGGCCACGCGCTCAACTGACGAGTGGGACATATCCCGTTCGTGCCACAGCGCGATATTCTCCAAGACGGGCATCGCCGACGCGCGGATAAGTCTCGCGAGGCCGGTCAGATTTTCAGAGAAAATCGGGTTGCGTTTATGGGGCATGGCCGAGGAGCCCTTTTGCGTCGCTGAAAAACCTTCCGCAACCTCTTCGACTTCCTGCCGCTGCAGATGGCGCAATTCGGTCGCAAGACGTTCTATCGCGCCCGCCAGGATCGCCAGGCCGGTCATTACCGAGGCATGCCTGTCGCGCGCGACTGCCTGGGTTGCCACGGTTTCCGGCGTAAGGCTCAACGCGGCGGCGACGAAGTTTTCGACGCGAGGGTCGATGGTGGCATAGGTGCCGACGGCGCCCGCCAGTTTGCAGACCGCCATTTCCCGTCTGGCTTCGGCAAGGCGACGCGCACTGCGTCGGAATTCGGCAAAGAAACCGGCAAGTTTTAGCCCAAAAGTCGTCGGCTCGGCGCCCCTTCCATGGGTGCGGGCAAGGCATAGGGTCCCACGATGTTCTTCCGCCAGTTGGCGGAGCGTGTTCGTGAGATCGTCGATCTCGGCAAGAAGGAGATCTATCGCTTGGCACGTCTGCACGGCAAGCGCCGTATCGAGCATGTCCGAAGACGTCATTCCGTAGTGAATAAAGCGCCCCTCTATGCCGACCTGTTCGGAGACGGATGTCAGGAATGCAATAACCTCATGATGGACTTGCGCCTCAAGAACCGCAATCCGCTCCACGTCGACCGTCGCGCGGGAGCGAACGATTTCGGTGGTGCCTGATGGGATCTTGCCGATCGCCTCCATCCCCTCCAAGGCCAGCAATTCGACTTTTAACCACAAGGAATAGCTATGCTCCCGCGACCAAAGCTGCGTCATTTCCATACGGCTGTAGCGCGGGATCATAGGGTATGCCGGCGGTCGACGATGTGATGGGTATCCGGCCCTGTCCCAAGCAGCGTCGCGGGGACGTTGCACGCTTGCTCCAGGCGATCGACGAAGCGGCGCAGATCCGAATTCCAGCGATCCATCGGAAGGTGGTTGCAGCCAGGATCCAGCCAATCCAGATGTGTCACGGCCAATTGCGTTGCACCATTGACGCGGGCGGCATCGGCCGCCAGCTCGAAATCGAACTCGCCGACACGGCGGGGTCTTCCGGTGACAGTCCCGCACTGGATAAACCCCCGCCTTTTTGCCTCATCCGCCGACATTTCGGTTGGGAATGGGCCGGCACCCACGCGGGTTGGAAAGGCCTTGAAGGTCACGATGACATGGTCAACGCGGGTCGGCCCAATCCCGATATCGGCGGCAGCGGTGCTGGCGCAGGAGTCCTTTCCGACGGCATAGGGATAGGTGCCGTATAAGACAGACAAAAGATATCCGTTGGTCCCTTCGATCAACACGTGTTCGCCACGGTCAAGACAGGCATTCGTCTCCTTCGAAACATCAACCAGGAAATCTTGCAGTTGAGGCTCATCGGCGGAACGTCGCGCCCGACGCATGGCGCGATCGGCAAGGCTGGGGCCATGGCCGCTGCCGGTGGAGCCGATCGTCTTCGTCAAATTGGCGTCTCTGACTTCAGCTGCGCGGTGATGTGGCTCGACCAAGGTCGCGCGCGGGTCGATACCGACACGCTTTTCGATACCCAGCCGCGTGATCTCTTCGATCAGAATGTCGCTATTGATCAGGACCCCGGCGCCCAGAAAAAGGCGCGTATTCGGGTTGATAAAGGCGCTGGGCGATTGGCGCAGTTTGTAGTCGCGCCCCTCGTAAACCACGGTGTGGCCGGCGCCCGGGCCCAAACCGGCCCGGCAGGCGACCGAGATTTTATCGGCAACCGCCAGATAGCTGCAAATCTTGCCTTTCGCCTCGTCACCCCACTGTCCGCCGACCACGATGGAACAGGTCATTATAGTCCCCTCGAGCCGAATCCGTCGCAGCGAATGCGCTGATAAAATTCTTGCCGCGTGCGATCGTCCGTCAGGAACGCGCCGGTGAGATGGCTTGTCGTCATCCAGCTGCCCTTCTTCCGGACGCCGCGGCATTTCATGCAAAAATGCTCGGCGTCGATGACACAGGCCGCACCTCGCGGTTTCAAGACGTTGTCAACCGCTTCCGCTATCTCGACGGTGAGGCGTTCCTGGATTTGCAGGCGGCGCGAATAGCCGTCAACCACACGAGCAAGTTTGCTGATGCCGACCACCCGTCCAACCGGCAGATAGGCGACATGCGCATTGCCGATGATGGGAGCCAGATGATGTTCGCACATGGACTCGAACGGAACGTGCCGCAAGACGACCATATCGCGGTACCCGGTGATTTCCTCGAAGGTGCGATCCAGAACATCGCGCGGGTCTTCCTCATAACCGGCACAATACTCCTTAAATGCGGTAGCGACGCGTTTCGGCGTATCCGATAATCCTTCGCGGGCCGGGTCTTCGCCAACCCATACCAACAGGGTCCGGATGGCGTCCTCCACCTGTTCTCGGGTTACGTCGCGTTGAAATATGTCTATCTTAGGGGCAATGGTGTCCATGATATCACCTTCATTTGTACGGAGAAAAATCAAAGCGCTGCACCAAGTTCCCGCAGCGCCTTTTCCGCATCGACCAAGCCGTATCCCGTCGCCAGGTTCGGTAGCGGCAGCCCGGCGGGGTTGCCTTCCGCCGAAACGCCATACAGCACGGGTCTCGTGCATCGGGCGATAAGTTCCTTCGCCGCTTTCTGATCCAGGCTCGGTTGAACTTGTTTCAACATTGAGATGACCCCGGAAACCTGCGCAGATCCGGAGGAAGTCCCGCTGATGACGACCCAGCCGTCATCGGGTCGGTCCGTACCGTCACCGTAAGCATAGGGTTTCTCGGCGAAGGCGACGTCGATTTCCGATCCAGGCATGGTCGGCATCATGAGATAGACGCCTTCCGGTTTCATACCGACGAGCCCGCAAAAATCAGGCACGATGCGGCCGGGGAAGAGGCGGCTCTCGTAGCCGCTGGCGTAGCTGGCGGCCTCCAGTGACCCGTCGCGATGAACGAATGAACCGCCCACGGCGATTGTTTCATGCATCTGCTGAGGAAATAGCTTCTTTTCGTTTCCCCCGGCAAACACGACAATTATCCCGTTATTGATGGCGTAAAGCACGGTAAGGGCCACAAGTTTCTGCGCTGCGTCCAAGGGACCATGAGAGGCGGGCATACCCCAGGTGTTTTGGATAATGGCAGGGGCTCGATCAATCGCCATTTTGAATGCGGTGAACGCGTCCTCGCCGGATTGCTTTATCATCGTGACCTTGGCGTTCGGCGCCAAGGACATCAGGCTTGCGCACACCATTGTCCCGTGGCCGACTTCGTCCAATTCCGGTGCTGAGGCGCCGGGCGCGAGAACAACATCCACATGCAAGCCACGGTCTTGAAACCAGGGATGGTTCCACCAGCCGCTGTCGACGACGACTACGTCGATATCTTGCCCACAGATGTTTTTGGCGTGTGCTTCGTTGGCACATAGATTGGTAACGAGGTCTCTCGGGGCGTTCAAGTGATAGTAGTCGACCTGGGGTTTTGGCAGGTGATCGGGATGATTTTCGTCGCTGTCCGAGGGGCCACTATCCGAGGAGGCGCTGTAGCTCTCGATGGGGATCAGGACGACGCCTTCGATCTCTTGCCACCGTTTGTCGATGGGCACGTGCAAGGAGGGATCCGCATTGGCAAATGGAAGACGTGCGCGGCTATGCGGCGCATCCGCGAATCGACACCCGAACGCTTGTATAAATTGCTGCGGCGTCCCTTCGATGGTGATCGAAAAGGGACCGACGTGATGTATGTTGAAACCATTCGTTTCCAGAAGTTCGCTCACCCGACCAATTCGTTCGGCAGCCGCTGGTTTCGGAAACTCCCGCAATTCGCGAACATCGCCCGTCGCCAAGAGTGAACGCTCGGGAGGGGAGATAATAACCTCCGCCGTCACGCGAAAAGCCGCATGGTTTGACCGCGACTGTCCATTTCCGGTGGTGCGTTCGTCGCTCATATCTTTATCACGATCGGCTCGTTGAGTTGTTCGGGTCCGCAAAAGAGGATGTCGAAAACGACTTCGTTTGCATCCATAGCCGTACTCAACACCGTGTCAGGAACGGCGCGCATGGCGGCGATAATTTCCCTGCGGAGTTGATCGCAGCGCTTCCGATGGAGATGCGGCGCGTAGCGAAGTTCCAGCGAAAGCTTAATGGTCACTACGCCGCCGCTCTCTTCGGCTCGGACGGACATGATCGGAAGTGATCCTACAGTGCGATCCTTGGCGGTCCGAACATTGGCGAACCAGTCATAAACACGAATATCGGGGATGGCGGCGAGCGTATTATTGAGCGGTGCCGAAAACAGCAGCCATTCCCGCTTGCCATCCTTCATGCGGGTCAAGGCATTCTTGACGCGCCCCAGGAAGTCAAAAACGACCCGGCCATTCGCCGAGGGAATACGTCGCACCAGATCGCCGTTTTGATAGCGGATCAACGGTTGCATCTGCACGAACGGGTAAAGATTGGTCAACACCAATGCGCCGACCCCCTCTTGGAGTGAGCCCCCGGTGTCGACATCGACAACCTCGCCAATCAGGTGGGGATCCAGAACAAATCGGCTTGTGGGTTCGATGCAGGTGGCACCACCGATGGTTTCGGTCATCGAAAAGCGGATGTTGATGGGGCATTTCCACGCGTCGCGTAGGAACTCGAACATCTGCACGGACAGGAACCCACCGGTCAGGTTGATGCATTCCATACGATACGTGCTAAGGTCCACGCCCTGCTCCAGTAGGTAGCTGGTGAAAAATAGGATATGGTGCCCAAGACCACCTAATATACGAATGCGGCTGTCGTAGCCCTTAAAATGATAGGTCGTATCCAGAACACGACGCGCATCCTGGATCAAAGTGTCGTCCGTTACACCGCTGACGAAACTCATGCCGATGCTCGGCATCGGCACTGCGACTCCATGATAAAAATTAGGGAAAGACAGGCTGAGCGGTTTGGGTCGTCCCGACTTCAAAAACGAGCGGAACATGTGGGAGAAATAGTCATTGATGAAACGCACTTCCTCGAATGACTTATAAACGTCCATTGGTTGGCCCGTTGTGCCCGATGTATGGCAGGTCGAGCGCAATTGAACGTCGTCGGCTATGAACTCTTCGAAATTTTCGGAAATCACTGTTCGGGATATGATTGGCCATGCCGACAGGTCAGGCGCAGCGTCGACTTCATTCGATGGAAGCGATGCATAGGCTGGATTTTTGCCGTAAAATTTCGTGTGCTTGTAGGCGTGGCCCACGGTCCATTTCAGCAGGAATTTTTGAAGGGCGAAAAGAATCAGACGGTTAGCGTCGTGAAACCCTTCGGATGCGCGAAACAGATCCATTAGGGCCGCAGGATCGATTTCCGCAACCGCGTTCAATCGTCCGGTCAGTTCTTCGGCGAAGGTGCGAAGGTCGGTGTGATCACGAGGTTCGATTTCGAGAGAATTGAGCATACCCCACCCATCAAGCGCGATGCACCCGGCTTCGCACCTTGCCAAACTTTGCCTGTATGACCTGAAGTTAAATTTGACGTCGGGCCGGCCTGTTAGTAGGGCCGGCGGACCCCCACCACGGCGGCTTCCCCAGCCGCTTCCATCGCGGCTTCCGCCGCAGCTTCCTGATGGGCTTCGCTCGCGGACTCGCTATTCGCTTCGCCGGCAACTTCCGAATTGGCTTCGGATTGAGCTTCGCTGGCGATTTCCGACGTCAGTTCGAGCGCGAATTTTTTCTGTTCCGCCTCGGGGATCTTAAGCCCGAGATCGGCAATGTACTTTTCTACACCTTCTGCGATGTCCCTCATGACATCCTCCCGTTTGCTGATGGAAAAACAACACCATGTCGAGTTATGCAACCCTACATACTGTCTCGCAGAGTATGCAACGGTTTCGCTGTTAATGCAACCTATAATTTAGCTAATATTACTACACGACTAGCGCGCGACGCTCGAATCTTATCGGATAGGCATTCAATGGGCACCGTAAAGTTAACCGACGGCTGATGAAGATGTGCGTACATGGGCCATGTCAGAAGTTGCTCGTGATCCGCTTTATCGTCGCCACCGCTTTCCCGCTGAGATCATTGCGCACGCGGTATGGCTCTACTTTCGCTTTCCGCTCAGCCTGCGCATGGTTGCGGACATGCTGGCGGCCCGCGGCATCATCGTCTCGCACCAGACCATTCGAGCTGGGCGGAGAAATTCGGACGGCATTTCGCCCGGGAGATCAAGCGACGGTCAGCCGGCTGCCTGGGCGACAAGTGTTGGGGTGGACGGCCCCCGAACGGCATCGAAATGTGCCAGAGTGAGCTGTTAACGATCTCAAACGAAGGAGCCGTCCGTGGATCAGATTATCCGTATTGGCATGGATACGTCAAAGCACGTCTCGTCTCGGATCGATCGATCACACCATCTAATCGTTTCCTGCAAGTTCACGCATCAGCTGCGGTACACTCCGTAGATGCCAGTGGCCCAACGAGGCCGATCAAGTGTTTGGAACCCACGTCGCGGAACCCATCTTGGCCAGCGTTCATGTGTGAACGCAACAAAAGGCCGGACATATGAACGCAAGAGATCCGATCAAATCATCAAAGAGTTCTTGCAAGGAGGGGCCGTCCACATATGGCATCTCGACGAATGCGTGGTGGCCATCAATGGCAAGAAGCAGTGGCTCTGGCGTGCGGTCGATCAGGACGGCTTCGTCCTCGAAGTACTGGTGCAAAGCCGCCGAAATGCCAAGGCGGCAAAGCGTCTGATGCGTAAGTTGCTGAAGGCTCAAGGGCGGACACCACGGGTCATGATCACCGACAAGCTCCGGTCCTATGATGCCGCCAGGCGCGACCTCATGCCCGGTGTCGAACACCGGTCGCACAAAGGCCTCAATAATCGAGCGGAAAATTCGCACCAGCCGACCCGACGACGCGAAAGGACCATGAAACGCTTCAAGTCGGCACGCCAGCTTCAGCGGTTCGTTTCCATCCATGATCCGATTGCCAACCTGTTCCACTTTCCCCGCAATACGCTGTCATCGGCTCAACATCGAGACCTGCGTAACGCCGCCATGCAAATCTGGAACAAAATCGCGTGTGTCGCCGCAGCCTGACAGCCGTCCCGGCCAGCTATCGCTGCATCAATCCGCTGATAACTTGTGCCGTATTGATCCTACGCCGTACCAGAGCTTCAGACGCAGTAGATCTTCATCGAAAAGTTCTCGACCCTCACGCCCGAAATGTGCCTCGATGATCCGCTTGTCGATTGCATTGTGTACCGACTTCAGAGCGATCTCATTCAGAGCTGCGGCTTCGGCGGGCGTGTAGGCGCGTGCTGCGGTGGCCATAATCATTCTCCTTGTGGAGAATATATATATAGTGAATGCCGCTCACCGTAAAGATCAACCACTCAGTTTGGGGTTGGCCATAGCGCGTGCGCAATGATCTCAGCGGGATAGCGGGGGCGACGATAAAGCGGATCATATAGCGCGACGATCAGGATGAGACGCGCATTGCCTCGCCTGAACTGCTCCCTGAGAATGGGTTATTGCCTCATCTAAATTGCTCCCGACGAATCAACCTCGGGAGCTTTGATGAGGAAGGTAAGCATGGCGACACGTGTGGAATTGGTGGCGGCGATCAGTTGTCGCTATGTGTTAGGCGGGCGGGCCGAGAAGGCGAGGATGTTGGACGAGTTCGTGGCGCTCACGGGCTTTCATCGCAAGCATGCGATGCGACTGCTGCGAGGAGAACGCGAACCGGCGAAGGGTGGTCCTCGGCCAGGGCGCCGGGTTTACGGCGATGACGTGCGGGCGGCGCTCGTCGTTGTTTGGGAGGCGTCGGATCGAATTTGCGGCAAGCGACTACACCCCCTGTTGCCAACACTGATCGAAGCGATGGAACGTCATGGACATGGCGATATGAATAGCGAGACGCGCCGGCAACTCTTGACGATGAGCCCAGCGACGATTGATCGAGTCCTCAAGGAGATTAAAGCGAGCGCCACGGGTCCGCGGCGCCGGAAAGGATCAACGGCGATTCGGCGTAGTGTTCCCGTTCGAACGTTCTCGGATTGGGATGACCCCGCACCCGGCTTTGTCGAGGCTGATCTCGTTTCTCATTCCGGCCCGTACGCGAGAGGTGCCTTCTCGCAAACGCTGGTGTTGACCGATATAGCCACGGGCTGGACGGAATGCGCGCCGCTGCTGGTTCGCGAGCAAACGGTACTGATCACTGCGTTGACCGAACTGCGCAAGTTGCTGCCGTTCCCGCTGCTGGGCTTCGACACCGACAACGACAGTGTGTTCATGAACGAGAGCGTTCATGAGTATTGCTTGCGAGATAATATCGAACTCACCCGTTGCCGCCCCTACCGAAAGAACGACCAGGCATTTGTCGAGCAGAAGAATGGCGCGATCGTGCGCAAGATCGTTGGATACCGACGCTTCGAGGGGCTGCGAGCCACCCGGGAGCTGGCCAAGCTTTATTCCTCAATGCGGTTGTTCGTGAATTTCTTTCAGCCATCATTCAAGCTGAAAGAAAAGCACCGTGACGGAGCCAAGGTGATCAAGCGCTATCATCGTCCCGCCACGCCTTATCAGCGGCTGCTTGACGACGCACGCACGCCGGAGGATACATGCCTTCGGCTCAAGGCGATGTACCTGACGCTCGATCCGGTTCGGCTGCTCCGCGACATACGGCTGGCACAAGAGAGATTGGTCGAAATTGCTGACAAGCCTGATGGTCCGCCTGCCACCGACGGCGAGGCATTACCGCTCGAAGACTTTCTGTCTGGCTTACGGATTGCTTGGCGTGGTGGTGAAGTGAAACCGACTGCCCGCTCCAAGCCAGCGGCCAAGCGAGAGCGGCGGAGGCCCGATCCTCTACTCGCCGTCACTGCCGAACTCGAGGATTGGTTCGAGGCGGAGCCTTGGCGAACTTCGCGAGAGTTGCTTGAACGCTTGCAGGTCAAATACCCCGGCGTGTATCCCGACGGCCTCATTCGGACCGTGCAGCGTCGAATGAAGATCTGGCGCAGTACACAGGCCAATGCGCTGGTGTTCGGGCCATTCGCCGATGCCGCGCGGCAGACGCAAAACGTAGAGGTCGTGCAGTGAGGCTCTTACCGCCAGGTTGGCCTTCGACAACCCGCGGAAAACATGATGAACGCCCGCGAAGCCGCCCGCTCGCTACAGCGCTATTGAGGGCGCGCTCGCGAGCGGCTTCGCTACCTCCGTCACCTTGCACCAGGTGCGGGGACAAGATCGTAACAACCCGTGAGGCATTCGAGAACATCCGAGTGAGGCAACGGCATTATTCTCCGGGAACACTCTTGGGTGAGGCAATACGAGTCTCACCTTGTTTGTCGCCGCGCAGAAGCCGACATGCGTCGCCACTTCGGCGTTACGGCTCCGTCTGTTCACCAGATGGTGCTGACCCTCGAGAAGGCGGGTTTTATATCTCGCGTGCCAGGCGCCGCACGCAGCATCCAACTTCTCATCCCACCAGAAGCCCTGCCAATTCTACGATAAGACAAACCGTCATAATCTCTGTGGCGTGGTACTAGCTGTCTGTGCGTTTCTTCCGGCTAGCTCAAGTTCTCCCTGTGCACGATCTTGCGCACGTTGGGCTTCACCCTGCTTGTCCCGCGCCACCTCAACAGCGGCCCGCGCGACGGCAAGATCTGCGCGAAGGCCTGCGGCGAGATCCGCCAATGCGCTGTCGGCATGCGTAGGGTGCTCAGCGGAGCCACAGACCGGGCAGGGTATTCCAGGCTCCAGACGCAGACGGAGCTGTTGGGCAGCATCTGACACGGCCATGTCGGCGCGTTCGGCGGGAGCGGTCAGGGCGACGGCTTGCGTGCTCGCGGTTGCCATAGCCTCAGCAGCAGAGGCGGCTTCGGCTTTGGCAACGTCGACGGCCGCGATAGCGAGCTTAGCGGTTGCCTCTGCCGCAGCAACATCCGACCGGGCAACACTGTGCTCGTGCTCGGCGCGACGCATATCAGCAAGGGCTGTGACGAGCTTCTGGTGCTCCATTCCGCTACCCGGTGGATGCCTAGCCTCGATAGCGCTCACCTCATCGGTGAGGTTGACCGCTTGTTTGTAAAGCTTCGCTTCTTCCGCAGCGTCCGTCTGTGTCTTGGTAGCCAGTTCGGCCAGCGTGAGGGTAAAGTGCTGGATCTCCGTCTCGTGAACGGCAATCTCCGTCGTTGCCTGAATCAAGCTGGACTGCGCTTCGGCATGCTCCGCAATGTGTGGGCGGGTTTGGGACCAGTTGTCTGCCAATTTGGAATCGGGGGAAAGGCCGGCTAGTTCGTCTTCGGCCGCCTGCAGAATTTCACGGGTTTCGGTATCTTCCTGTTGAAAGGCCTGAAATGCATCTAGGGCCTCAATTGCTTCCCGCTCCATTGCTTCAGTTTGTGAGCGAGCCGCCTCCAGCTCCGATGTGGCAGAGATAATGCGGCTATCCAGCGTGGCTGCCTCATCCCAAAGCGGACCAAATTCCTTAAATCTATCTTCCTGCGCTGTATGTTCGGCCTCTGCCTGGCTGGCCACGTCTTTGAATATATCGGCGTTGGCTACGGCCTCATCTGACAGGGTTTTGTGCTTCGCTGCCAAGTCCGTGACATTTGTTACCCGGACCTTGGCGCTTTGCACTGTCTGCCACTGAGTGCGCAGCGGGGCTGCCAGGTCAATGCGCGCAAGCTGAGCGCGATCGACACTGGAATCACTTTGATTGGTAACCGCCTGGTCGAATGCGGCTTCGGCGAGGGTGATTTGCCGGGAAGTTTCGGCATGGCGGGCATGCCGAGCCAGTCCAGCCTGAATGGTCTTGGTCTCATCACCTGCTATCTGATTGGCCTGTGATGCGACAAGCCGTTCGTCCTCCGTATCCATCCGAGGTGGGCCGCAGGACTTAATGGGGTTCGCGTGGTAACGTCGGGTTCATGGAGATCGATGAGGACAAGATCGACGATGCCGTTTTGGCGCTGTTGTGGCTAACGCTGCATAACGAGCGTTGTGCCTGGAAGGGCTTTGACTGGGCAACGACGGATCGCTTGCATCAGAAGGGCATGATCGGCGACCCGGTGAACAAGTCGAAGTCGCTGGTGCTGACGGACGAGGGTCTGCGGCGGTCGGAGGAGCTGTTTCGGACGCTGTTTACGCGGCAACCGATATCGCCACCGCCTTGATCCTCTTCCATTCCCAAGGCAAGAGCTCACGCAGGCGGGAGACGGGAAGATCTGCGATGCGCGTCAGCACATCTGCGAGCCAAGCCTTCGGGTCGATGTCGTTGAGGCGGGCCGTCGTAATAAGGGTCAGCATGATGGCCGCCCGGTCGGCGCCCCGCTCGGATCCGGCGAAGCTCCAGTTTTTTCTTCCACATGCAACCCCGCGCAGGGCTCTTTCCGCCGCGTTATTCGTCATGCAGATCCTGCCGTCGTCGGCGTATCTGGCAAAGTCGGCCCAGCGCGACAGCATATAGTTGATGGGTTCAATCACCGGTGAGGATCGCGACAGGCCTTCGAGTTCCAGCCTGAACCAAGCCTCCAGTTCGTCGAGCAGCGGCTTGCTCTTTTCCTGGCGCACGGCAAGGCGCTCTTCGGCGCTTTTGCCGTTGATGTCGCGCTCGATGTCAAACAGCGCATCGATGCGTTTGACCGCTTCCAGCGCCGTCGCAGAGACAGGCCTCAAGCCCTTGCCCCGCCGGGCACTGCGAGAGACATCGGCCAGCTCGAAGAACTTTCGCCGCGCATGGGCAAAACAGAAGGCTGGCGTTACCGGGATTTGTTTCCTGCTCCGGTCGAAGAGCGGATTGAAGCCATTGTAGCAATCGGCCTGCAGGATGCCGGTGAACTCGGCCAAATGTCGTTGCGGATGTTCGCCACGCCGGTCGCTGGAGGCGTAGAAGACGGCAGCCGGCGGCGACTGCCCGCCAAATGGCCGGTCGTCGCAAACGTAAGTCCATATGCGGCCGGTAATGCACTGCCCCTTGGCCAGGATCGGGATGGTGGTGTCATCGCCGTGGAGGCGCTCGGCCGCAAACACGTGGGTTTCGATCATATCGAAGAGTGGCTTGACGGCGGCGCTGACGTAGCCAACCTGGTCGGCGAGCGTCTGGGTTGACAGATCAATCCCCTCGCTGCGGAACCGGCGACTTTGGCGGTTCAGGGGCTGATGCTCGGAGAATTTGTCGAAGACGATCGTGGAAAGAAGGTTGGGGCCAAGGAAGCCGCGCGACGTGGCATGGAAAGGCGCCGGCGCCTGGCTGATGCAGCCACAGTCCCGGCAGGTAAATTTCTCCCGGACGGTTTCGACGATCTTGAAGCGGCGCGGGACCTCCTCCAGCGTCTCGGTAGTATCCTCACCAAGCTTCGACAGACGCTCGCTGCCACAATGGGTGCAGGCGGTCGGCGCGTCGACGACGAGACGTTCGCGCTCAATATTTTCTGGCCAGGGTTTGCGCACCGGGCGCTTGCGGGTGAAGGCACGAACGGTCTGTGTTTTCGCTGAGGCCGCCTCTGACGCAAGCTCATCCTCGGTCGCATCAGCGACCAGTTCCTCAAGCTGCAATTCCATCTGGTCGATCAGCCGCTGGGTGCGCTCCCGGCTCGGACCGTGTTTGTCGCGCTCCAACTTGGCGATCAGCAATTGCAGATGGGCGTTGAGCGCCTCAATGCCGGAAAGTTTTGCTTTTGCACTGCTCGCTTCAGCCTCAGCGCGTATCCGCGCCTCGCGTTCCGCCAGCAACGCGGCGTGGGCGCTGGCAAGATCGTCCGGCAGTGAGAGAGGCGGTAACGACATGCTGTCATAGAAGCATATTTATCCAACAAATTCAATGCAAAAGACGTTCAAACCCGCGTCGGGCGCCAGGTTTCCTGAGGGGCTCGCCAGTCAATTCCGGACAGCAAATAAGAAAGCTGCGCCGGCGTGATTGCCACCGCGCCGCCCTCTACATTCGGCCAGATAAACCGGCCGCGTTCCAATTTTTTCGTGAACAGGCATGCGCCCTGGCCATCATGCCAGATCAATTTTACCAGATCACCTCGGCGGCCCCGGAAGCAGAACAGATGACCGCCCAGCGGGTCATGCTTCAACACTTCCTGCACCCGAAGGGCTAGCGAAGGAAAGCCGCACCGCATGTCTGTATGTCCGGTCGACAACCAAACCTTGACACCCGTTCCCATCGGAAACGGGTTCATCGCAACGTCTCCAGACCCCGCATAATCCGCAGCAGGACGTCCACGTCGACATCCCGACCGACGATCACACGCCGGTCGTTCGCACTCACCACCTCCATGCGACCGTGGTCGCTGACAGGCGGCGGCACAGCGACAGTCGCCGCAGGTGGCGTGTTCGCAACAACCGGCTCGGCAACGACGATCGCTGGAACAAACCCGTTTGTCGAGCGGTGGACAAGCCGTCCTTCCCGGGCGGCCCTGCGCCAGGCATTCAACTGCCAGCGCGTGATCCCATGACGCTGCGCCGTGGCCGTCACCTGCCGCGGGCCGTTATAACTCTCAGCCACAATCGCTAGCTTCCCTTCATCCGTGAAACGCCGGCGACGCCCGCTATCGACAATCTCCATCCGGCTAAAATGCCCGGTGAGATCATTCATCAAGTCCATGTGTGAAGCACCGTCTATATTGCCGTCTATATAGACAGAGCATCCACACTCTCACTCACTCCACAATGCGGCCCAACTCGGATGCGTACCGTCCTCCAGTGCTGCACGGCTCTCATCCGTCAGTATGTGGTGGCCCTCGCGCCGCTGAACCAACGCCGAATGCGCCTGGCGGGCAGCCTCGGTGCGCTCATAGATGCGCGACGATATCGCTCGGTAGAGGCCAGTGCCTGTTACTTTTTCTAAAAGACCGGCACGATCATTGGTATCGGCGCGAAGAAAGGCATCAAAATCGCCCTGTGCAAGCAAGACCGTGCGGCGGAACTCGTCGTAGGAAAATCCTGTTAGCTCGATGATTTGATCGGTTACAATTGTGGCCTGACTGGCAAGTACTTGTCCGTCCGATGCGCGCGCCAGTGAACGCGAGACGTTCTGCAATTGCCCATCGACCTTATCGCGGGCACGCCGCGCCTGCCAACGAGCGACATAATCCTGCCCGTCGCGCGCAGTGAAGCGGACTTCGGCCCAGCCTTGCGCGGCGCCACGACGCAGGACCGCACGGGAATCGCGTGCCTTAATGGCCTTGCCGGACGGGTCCGGCACTTCGTCGCCAGCGGACCCAGCAAGGCGTGGGGCGTCGCCGTAAAGCGCCAGGCACATAGTGTCGAGGATTGAGGATTTGCCCGCACCGGTCTCGCCGGTGATCACAAAGAGACCCGCGCCCGCCAATGGTGCTGCAGTAAAGTCGATGGCGAACGGCTGGGCAAGGCTTGCGATGTTCTGGCCCGAAATGGAGAGGATTCGCATGAGATCAAAACTCAACTTTAGATTTCGGACAGGGCATCACGGAAGGCGGCCAGATGCGCCGTATCCGGTTCGACACCATGAGATTGGTGGAAAGCCATCAGGAAAAGATCTTCCGGCGAGGTATCGGAAAGGCTCGGTGGCGGTATTTCAGGTGTGGTTACGTCCCCGGGCCGGGCGATCGATAGGCCTGCAAGTCGGACTGGTAGCGCCTCTATCAGTGCTTCGGCTTCGGCGGCGATCTGGGTTACCGGTCGGTCGGCAGTGAGCGACAGATAGACGAAAGGTTGCGCCTCACGAGGTGTGTCGGGCGACAGTTCCAAATTGCTCAGAGCCGAGGCGACCTCCGCCAGCGACGCGACACCGGTGCTTGGCAGGCGGTGTATTGGTACGGGTCGGGTTAGAGGGATATGTCGAGGTGCAAACCCCTCATCGAGATCGAGCAGCGTAACGCCGTGATCATAGCCAGTTTCGGCTGCGGACAGTGGGAAGGGCGAACCGCAATAGCGCACCCGTCCACCGTCAAGCGATTGGTGTCGGTGTAGGTGGCCAAGAGCTACATAGGATAGAGCGGGCGGGAAGATATCGGGCGGTACCGCATGTGCGCGGCGACAAACAAGGTGAGACTCGTATTGCCTCACCCAAGAGTGTTCCCGGAGAATAATGCCGTTGCCTCACTCGGATGTTCTCGAATGCCTCACGGGTTGTTAGTACGCATCCGAGTTGGGCCGCATTGTGGAGTGAGTGAGAGTGTGGATGCTCTGTCTATATAGACGGCAATATAGACGGTGCTTCACACATGGACTTGATGAATGATCTCACCGGGCATTTTAGCCGGATGGAGATTGTCGATAGCGGGCGTCGCCGGCGTTTCACGGATGAAGGGAAGCTAGCGATTGTGGCTGAGAGTTATAACGGCCCGCGGCAGGTGACGGCCACGGCGCAGCGTCATGGGATCACGCGCTGGCAGTTGAATGCCTGGCGCAGGGCCGCCCGGGAAGGACGGCTTGTCCACCGCTCGACAAACGGGTTTGTTCCAGCGATCGTCGTTGCCGAGCCGGTTGTTGCGAACACGCCACCTGCGGCGACTGTCGCTGTGCCGCCGCCTGTCAGCGACCACGGTCGCATGGAGGTGGTGAGTGCGAACGACCGGCGTGTGATCGTCGGTCGGGATGTCGACGTGGACGTCCTGCTGCGGATTATGCGGGGTCTGGAGACGTTGCGATGAACCCGTTTCCGATGGGAACGGGTGTCAAGGTTTGGTTGTCGACCGGACATACAGACATGCGGTGCGGCTTTCCTTCGCTAGCCCTTCGGGTGCAGGAAGTGTTGAAGCATGACCCGCTGGGCGGTCATCTGTTCTGCTTCCGGGGCCGCCGAGGTGATCTGGTAAAATTGATCTGGCATGATGGCCAGGGCGCATGCCTGTTCACGAAAAAATTGGAACGCGGCCGGTTTATCTGGCCGAATGTAGAGGGCGGCGCGGTGGCAATCACGCCGGCGCAGCTTTCTTATTTGCTGTCCGGAATTGACTGGCGAGCCCCTCAGGAAACCTGGCGCCCGACGCGGGTTTGAACGTCTTTTGCATTGAATTTGTTGGATAAATATGCTTCTATGACAGCATGTCGTTACCGCCTCTCTCACTGCCGGACGATCTTGCCAGCGCCCACGCCGCGTTGCTGGCGGAACGCGAGGCGCGGATACGCGCTGAGGCTGAAGCGAGCAGTGCAAAAGCAAAACTTTCCGGCATTGAGGCGCTCAACGCCCATCTGCAATTGCTGATCGCCAAGTTGGAGCGCGACAAACACGGTCCGAGCCGGGAGCGCACCCAGCGGCTGATCGACCAGATGGAATTGCAGCTTGAGGAACTGGTCGCTGATGCGACCGAGGATGAGCTTGCGTCAGAGGCGGCCTCAGCGAAAACACAGACCGTTCGTGCCTTCACCCGCAAGCGCCCGGTGCGCAAACCCTGGCCAGAAAATATTGAGCGCGAACGTCTCGTCGTCGACGCGCCGACCGCCTGCACCCATTGTGGCAGCGAGCGTCTGTCGAAGCTTGGTGAGGATACTACCGAGACGCTGGAGGAGGTCCCGCGCCGCTTCAAGATCGTCGAAACCGTCCGGGAGAAATTTACCTGCCGGGACTGTGGCTGCATCAGCCAGGCGCCGGCGCCTTTCCATGCCACGTCGCGCGGCTTCCTTGGCCCCAACCTTCTTTCCACGATCGTCTTCGACAAATTCTCCGAGCATCAGCCCCTGAACCGCCAAAGTCGCCGGTTCCGCAGCGAGGGGATTGATCTGTCAACCCAGACGCTCGCCGACCAGGTTGGCTACGTCAGCGCCGCCGTCAAGCCACTCTTCGATATGATCGAAACCCACGTGTTTGCGGCCGAGCGCCTCCACGGCGATGACACCACCATCCCGATCCTGGCCAAGGGGCAGTGCATTACCGGCCGCATATGGACTTACGTTTGCGACGACCGGCCATTTGGCGGGCAGTCGCCGCCGGCTGCCGTCTTCTACGCCTCCAGCGACCGGCGTGGCGAACATCCGCAACGACATTTGGCCGAGTTCACCGGCATCCTGCAGGCCGATTGCTACAATGGCTTCAATCCGCTCTTCGACCGGAGCAGGAAACAAATCCCGGTAACGCCAGCCTTCTGTTTTGCCCATGCGCGGCGAAAGTTCTTCGAGCTGGCCGATGTCTCTCGCAGTGCCCGGCGGGGCAAGGGCTTGAGGCCTGTCTCTGCGACGGCGCTGGAAGCGGTCAAACGCATCGATGCGCTGTTTGACATCGAGCGCGACATCAACGGCAAAAGCGCCGAAGAGCGCCTTGCCGTGCGCCAGGAAAAGAGCAAGCCGCTGCTCGACGAACTGGAGGCTTGGTTCAGGCTGGAACTCGAAGGCCTGTCGCGATCCTCACCGGTGATTGAACCCATCAACTATATGCTGTCGCGCTGGGCCGACTTTGCCAGATACGCCGACGACGGCAGGATCTGCATGACGAATAACGCGGCGGAAAGAGCCCTGCGCGGGGTTGCATGTGGAAGAAAAAACTGGAGCTTCGCCGGATCCGAGCGGGGCGCCGACCGGGCGGCCATCATGCTGACCCTTATTACGACGGCCCGCCTCAACGACATCGACCCGAAGGCTTGGCTCGCAGATGTGCTGACGCGCATCGCAGATCTTCCCGTCTCCCGCCTGCGTGAGCTCTTGCCTTGGGAATGGAAGAGGATCAAGGCGGTGGCGATATCGGTTGCCGCGTAAACAGCGTCCGAAACAGCTCCTCCGACCGCCGCAGACCCTCGTCCGTCAGCACCAGCGACTTCGACTTGTTCACCGGGTCGCCGATCATGCCCTTCTGATGCAAGCGATCCGTCGTTGCCCAGTCAAAGCCCTTCCAGGCACAACGCTCGTTATGCAGCGTTAGCCACAACAGCGCCAAAACGGCATCGTCGATCTTGTCCTCATCGATCTCCATGAACCCGACGTTACCACGCGAACCCCATTAAGTCCTGCGGCCCACCTCGGATGGATACGGTTGTTACGATCTTGTCCCCGCACCTGGTGCAAGGTGACGGAGGTAGCGAAGCCGCTCGCGAGCGCGCCCTCAATAGCGCTGTAGCGAGCGGGCGGCTTCGCGGGCGTTCATCATGTTTTCCGCGGGTTGTCGAAGGCCAACCTGGCGGTAAGAGCCTCACTGCACGACCTCTACGTTTTGCGTCTGCCGCGCGGCATCGGCGAATGGCCCGAACACCAGCGCATTGGCCTGTGTACTGCGCCAGATCTTCATTCGACGCTGCACGGTCCGAATGAGGCCGTCGGGATACACGCCGGGGTATTTGACCTGCAAGCGTTCAAGCAACTCTCGCGAAGTTCGCCAAGGCTCCGCCTCGAACCAATCCTCGAGTTCGGCAGTGACGGCGAGTAGAGGATCGGGCCTCCGCCGCTCTCGCTTGGCCGCTGGCTTGGAGCGGGCAGTCGGTTTCACTTCACCACCACGCCAAGCAATCCGTAAGCCAGACAGAAAGTCTTCGAGCGGTAATGCCTCGCCGTCGGTGGCAGGCGGACCATCAGGCTTGTCAGCAATTTCGACCAATCTCTCTTGTGCCAGCCGTATGTCGCGGAGCAGCCGAACCGGATCGAGCGTCAGGTACATCGCCTTGAGCCGAAGGCATGTATCCTCCGGCGTGCGTGCGTCGTCAAGCAGCCGCTGATAAGGCGTGGCGGGACGATGATAGCGCTTGATCACCTTGGCTCCGTCACGGTGCTTTTCTTTCAGCTTGAATGATGGCTGAAAGAAATTCACGAACAACCGCATTGAGGAATAAAGCTTGGCCAGCTCCCGGGTGGCTCGCAGCCCCTCGAAGCGTCGGTATCCAACGATCTTGCGCACGATCGCGCCATTCTTCTGCTCGACAAATGCCTGGTCGTTCTTTCGGTAGGGGCGGCAACGGGTGAGTTCGATATTATCTCGCAAGCAATACTCATGAACGCTCTCGTTCATGAACACACTGTCGTTGTCGGTGTCGAAGCCCAGCAGCGGGAACGGCAGCAACTTGCGCAGTTCGGTCAACGCAGTGATCAGTACCGTTTGCTCGCGAACCAGCAGCGGCGCGCATTCCGTCCAGCCCGTGGCTATATCGGTCAACACCAGCGTTTGCGAGAAGGCACCTCTCGCGTACGGGCCGGAATGAGAAACGAGATCAGCCTCGACAAAGCCGGGTGCGGGGTCATCCCAATCCGAGAACGTTCGAACGGGAACACTACGCCGAATCGCCGTTGATCCTTTCCGGCGCCGCGGACCCGTGGCGCTCGCTTTAATCTCCTTGAGGACTCGATCAATCGTCGCTGGGCTCATCGTCAAGAGTTGCCGGCGCGTCTCGCTATTCATATCGCCATGTCCATGACGTTCCATCGCTTCGATCAGTGTTGGCAACAGGGGGTGTAGTCGCTTGCCGCAAATTCGATCCGACGCCTCCCAAACAACGACGAGCGCCGCCCGCACGTCATCGCCGTAAACCCGGCGCCCTGGCCGAGGACCACCCTTCGCCGGTTCGCGTTCTCCTCGCAGCAGTCGCATCGCATGCTTGCGATGAAAGCCCGTGAGCGCCACGAACTCGTCCAACATCCTCGCCTTCTCGGCCCGCCCGCCTAACACATAGCGACAACTGATCGCCGCCACCAATTCCACACGTGTCGCCATGCTTACCTTCCTCATCAAAGCTCCCGAGGTTGATTCGTCGGGAGCAATTTAGATGAGGCAATAACCCATTCTCAGGGAGCAGTTCAGGCGAGGCAATGCGGCGTCTCATCCTGATCGTCGCGCTATACGCATGTTCACCGCCGATAAGGATCCGCCGTTCCGCCCCTTCAGATTCGAGGCCGCCGGCACAGGTTAGATGCCCCATGGCAATGATTGGCAATCCGCCTGCGTGAACCTTAGCTGCATCCGACATCGCCAAATGCAAAGCTCGGACCGCGGCGGTGACTGCAGGTTCGGCTCCGCCGACCGCACCCAATTGCAGCCCTGGAAGGTCAGCCTGTCGCAGGAAGGGTACAGCCAGCACATGCGCGCGGACCGCGCCGGTACTATCACTCAATGGGATGAGATGACGGTCAATGTCTACACCGCCAGCCCCGCGTCGCAGTGTGCCTAGCACATGCACGCCAAGCGCTTTCAGCAAGGCCTCGGGCGCCTCAAGCCGCTGTGCTGGGTCATGATTTCCTGCCGTCATCACGATTTGCAACTTGGGATTTACACGCAAAAAACCGGCGATGGCGGCATAGAGCAATCGCTGCGCTTCGCCCGATGGATTGATGCCGTCAAACACATCGCCTGCGATAAGGAGCACGTCAATGCGCTCGGTCACAATCACATCACGTACAGATTCAAAAAAGGCCCCGTGCTCATACTCGCGAGACCAACCGTTCAGGGTTTGGCCGATGTGCCAGTCAGCAGTGTGCAGGATACGCATCGGGTTTTCCTCGGGCTTTTTTAATTGGGGTACTTCGTGCTGGTGGGTTAGTGGATCATGTGTAGAAATTTCCACGATTTCCGAAGAGCAATCGCGGATAAGATTAGATGAAAAAAACTGCTCCAGCTTCATCGCTTCGATGCGTATCGCTTGGCCACGTTTTTGTTGATGTAGGAATTCAAACCTTCACCGGCATTCGCGAAGCGCTTCATCTGCTCAATATGCCCGGCACCTGCGCTGGCATAGGTATACGTGTAGCAACGCTGAGGTCCGCGATCGAACTCAACTTCGATCCAGTCTGCGCCGTAGCGGTAGGAAACGACCCCAGAGTCGCCGTCCAAGTCACGATATGCAGGCATGCTTGACCTCATTTTTCATCGTTGAAGAGCTCCAGTGTTCGGTTGTCTCGGCGCCGGCTCATCCCTTCACCGAGATGCAGGCACCAATGTTTTGTTCTCCTCAGCTCCTTCCTCGCTTCGAAATGAACCCATCCGCCCCTCGGCATGCGAACGCTGACGACCTCAGTTCCGCAAAGGGGGCAGGGATGGTGGTAGCTGTCGCGCTTTGATGTTTCATCTGTCGAATAACAGACGATGGTTCCGCAGACCGAGGTGATCTTCCCGGAGCGAAGACGCCGCGTGTGTGATTTCCTGGAACTCCATCGGTGGGCCATCGTGACAACTTCTCCTTCGACGTGGAAAAAGCATCTAATTTTTATACGTATAATTTTTATATAGACTAAGGCGAGGAGTAAAGCTAGATAAATTCCATGACGATCAATGACCTCAAATATGCCCAGCGCGAGCGCGTGATTTTTCTGGACCGGTGCCTGACTTGGCGAGGTGCTGCAAACCGGCGGGACCTGATCGATCGTTTTCGAATATCCAGCGCTCAAGCGGCGATCGATTTCCGGACCTACCTGCAGTTGGCTCCCGTTCCACCAGATTATGATCCCGTGCGGAAGGCCTACATTGCGCGCGCAAATCATCAGTCGCTGATGACGCCCAGCCTAACCACCGACTTTGAGGTTCTGGAGGATGCCGAAGACGGCGAAAGTGGCTCGGCTTCAGTACCGCGGCCCTTTCGTCAAGCCGATGCGGCAATCGTCGCGCGACTTTACAATGTGATGAGAACGGGAAAAGCAATTCATGTTTCCTACACGTCGATGACGACAGGTGCTGACGAAGGACAGTGGCTGGCGCCGGTTCGGTTCACATCGGATGGGGAGAACGTCCATCTCAGGGCATTCAGCTTCAAGCACCAAGCTTATCGTGACTATCTTCCGATCCGCTTTAGCCCGTCGAGTTCCTTTGACGAACGCCAATTGGACCAAGCTTTGCCTTTGGATGAAGAGTGGCGCACGCGAGCTCGCATTTTCCTGCGTCCCCACGCAGCTCTGTCCGCTGAGCAGGCCGCGATAGTGAGCAAAGAGTATGGTTTTTCAGGTGAGCTGCTAGTGGTAGTGGTTCGCCAGGCGATGGAATTTTATCTGAAACGCCGATGGCGTCTTGAGGAGAAAAACGCGCGACTGCAGATTGTCAAAATTGAACATGAGCCTTGGGGCGACGGAAGGGAAGGTTAAGAGACCATCCCCTCCCAGCTCGATTCGGTTGGTAAATTGAAGCCGGGTACGCAAGGCGAGAGTGTCCGGCTCGCATATCAATGCGTATTGGAGTGGGCTTCGTTTAAATGAGCGCACTGAAGGAAGCCGCCGCACACCCTTTACAGCCTTTCGGCAAATTCACGGATTCGTTGCATAATCTCCGAGAACGTTGGTCGCCTCAAATGGTATAGCGAGCGCGTGCTTTCATAAGCTCTCTCATATTCAGCGAAAATCGATGGTTCCAGAAGGCCGAAGGCAGGATTGATTGTTAGGTCCCGTTCTTCCGATCGAAAACGTCTTTCCTTATGGTCGAGGTACGGTTGGCTTCCCACGAACGCCTGGACATCGGCGTTTCCAAGTAAACAGAAAATGTCATAGTAGTGGCGCAGAAAATTCACCGGAAATTCGCCGGTCAGTCTCTGTATGCGATACTTTGTGGAGATCGTCTGGAGCTTTTCAACAAGCGTATACCCCGGGTGATAGCACAGGATGCCCAGCGCACGATTGTCGATGATGTCGACCCTATCTACTGCATAGTCATAGGCCCAAGAACTGATGTCCGCCGCCTCGTTTGGTGTGACGTCGTCGAAACCAACTTCGAGAAGGACACCGTCCTTGAGATCGACGGCTTCCGTTGAAGTCGGTTTGTAGAGCAAGCGGATGCCACCACTACGAAATTTTACATCGTCGAACGCCCGGTCACGCTCGACCACCTCAATTCCATCGATCGAAATATTATGAGCGAGCCAGTCATAGAACGCTTGCCGGCTCTCGACCTGCTTCGGTTTGTTCTGGTTGCGGCCAGTTGCGACACCGAGCGTCTCTGGAGGGTCTATCCGAAGATCGATGTCTTCCGAGAACCTCTCAATAAGGCCAAAGCCCTTGGATAGCGACGTTCCGCCTTTAAGCTCAAATTGAAATCCAGCCTGTTTCAGGGTGAACAGGCAATGCATGATCCAATAGTCTTTTTCGACCAAGGCGGGGATGATCCCCATATCTTCGCCGACAATCCTGATCAGGTCCGCGAACTCAGGATGGCGGTGAAGATATTCAGGCATGCAACTGGGCTTGCTCTTCGAGGACTTCGCTGAAGAACCGCTTGGCCCGTACCCCGCCGTAATCATCAACCGCTCGCTTCAGCGCACTCGAGTCCAGCGCCTTGGCTTTGGCTTTCACCTGTTTGAGGACCACGCTTTCGCCTTCAGCGAGGCGTTTGACGTTGTTCACGAGATCGACCAGCAGGAATTCCTTGCTCAGCGTTTCGGGGAACTCAGCCTTCTTGCGAAAGTCATAGAGGCGGTTGCCGAGCTTGAACTGCCCATGACGCTTTCTGTTGTAGACAACGGTGTGATTGTAGAGCTGGGTCGTCCCAACACCGAGGGCATTATAAGCATTCGGTGTCGTCAGCAAAAATCTCTTGTCTTTGAGAAAGGCTTCAACCAAATCTTTCTCGTCGGCCGGAGCTTTACCGAATGCCGTCTGTTTCGGGCGCAGATAGACCCCTGCTGAAACTTTCGTCAGTTCGCCCGCATCCACAAGCGCGCGCAAATCGCGATCGACCGCCGCAGACCATTTTGTGAGGTCTGCACGCCGGTAGACTTTGCCTGGCGTTAATCGCCTTTTCAACTCATCGAATTTTGCCATCGTGTTTCACCTCGACCCCAATGTAGTTCATTGATCGAAACCTGCAAGTTTTTTTATCCAAAATTCATGCAAAACCTACTGCATGTCGTTTCTCCCAATTTTCCAGGTCGTCAGCCGCTTCCGGGCTGGACTGTTCTCGACCCGAAGAGCACCCGCCGGCAAAGGGAGAAGGAGTTCTTCATCCATTTTCGTCAGAGCCAGCCAGTGCTCCCAATCAGGGGGCTATCAAAGAGTTAGTTGACGCAAGCGGGACGGCGCCTGAGAATTTCGCGGACCTTCGACGATACCGGGAGCTGGCGAGGCGCTACAGTTTTGAGAGCTTCCACAATATCCACTGGCAAATGGAAGGCCGTGACGGCGGATCATGGCGATGAGTCCAGAGTGTCGCAGGTCAGTGGGAGTTGGCGTGCGTGAGGGAGTGGAGCAACATGTTCTTATTTCTTCATGCTAGGACGCTTAACCTCGGCCGCTTTGCTTTCCGCTTTGAGGTCTTCGATTAAATCCTCGATGAATTTGATATCGGTGTCAAACTCATCTGGGGTTGGGACAGAAACGGTTGCGGATGCCGGATTGTCGTGACTGTAGGTGTTGACGCGCGACATTCCTTCGTGAAAACGGATTGCCAACGCGTCTGGGAGATGGACGAAACGCAGTTTCTGCGTCTCGATTCGATCAACACCGCGGCGCACGACATCGCAGAAAATGAACTCCTCCACCAACCGCTCATATGTGTCACGCAGGCGCCCGTAGAGGTTCTTGACTGCAAACTCGTAGTCGGCGGGGCTGACCGAATGCTGTTTGCGTACTGAGGAGAAGTCATTCTTGATCGGCCCAAGTCTTTTGGAAACAGAAAGCCCCCTCCATGCAACGCCCGCTGGATCGACCTTGCCGGCGTTCGCTCCGTCCGAAAACAAGCCGATAGTGGCCGTCTTGATCCCACGATCATCAGCCTCGCGACACAGGTCGTTGAAGAATATTAGGTCGTGTGTGAAAACGATGACTTGGCGGCTTTTGGCCTCCTCTGCGATACGCGCAGCGACCTTAAGTCCGCGGTCGCGGTCAAGCGACGATACCGGGTCATCGATGACGATCGGTCCCGAGCCCTCCGTCACCGTGACCTCGGTAAAGAAGGCGGCGAGCGCCAACGCACGTTGCTCGCCTTCGCTCAGTATCTCTGACGTAAGCTTGGCCAGCGCTGTACCGGTACTGGTTTGGAATGAGGCTTTGGTCTGCCCGCTCTTCCTCGCCAGCCCGATTTTAAGGTGGGTGATGTCGAGATAACCGCGTTCCTCATCGAACCGATCAGACACCACCTTGGTCAAATGGAGATCGATCAGTTCGTTTGCCTTCTGCGTGATCCCCTTCGTGTTGACCTCTGTGAGGGCAGCTGCGAAACGGCCGTCGTCTTGCAGCAGGTTACGGCGTTTGATGAGGCGATCTTTTGCTGCGGATAACACCTTGCGGTCCAATAGTTCGTTCTGCTCCGCAACAATCTTCTGGCGTTGTTCGAATTCACCTGATTGGGCGAGCGCTTCCGCTTCTTTCAGCAGGGCCGCACGCAATTCTGTCAAGCTCGCCACCGGAGATGCCAGTAGGCTTTGGGAACCAAACGTTTCCTGCTTCCCTGTCAAGATGGTCACAGCTACTTCGCGCCGCTGTTCAACGGCGGATTTGAACAAAGCAACTGTTGTAGCAACGTGATCGTTGCGCTTGCGGAGTTGATCCAGTCGGGTCGCCCAGTCCTTCGCCGCCATGACGGTGAGTTGCGGTAAATTTGTGAAGGTCTCCTCGACCACCAATTCCGCGGAGTTTGCCTCTGCGGCAAGGGCTCCGGTAACGAAGGTCTCGAATCGAGTCATCCGCTCGGAAGCCTCCTCGAGCAAAGGTTGCTGGCACAGCACACAGCTGGCTGGTTGGGCGGCCTCCACCAAAACCGGATATTCCGCATCCGGATAGGCGTCAGAAATGGAATACTCTCGCGCAGCCAGCCACAATCGGCGCCATGTTTCGCCACCGATACCTGGTAAAGGATCACTTGCGAAAAGTTCGGCAGCTTGAAACCCAGCGGCTTTGCGTGCCTCGAGCGCACTCTTATGGGTGCTCCTATAATGGTTGAGCTTTGCATCCATAAGGGCTCCCTCGAACCCCTCACATTCAGCAATCAGGGTTTTAATCCACGCGGCCAGTGCGGTGATGTCGGCAGCCGAAGCTATGCTTGCAGCAAGCAAAGTGGAAAGTTCGCTGAGACGTTTTTCGTCATCGGCCGAGAATACCGTTGCCTTGGCAATCTGCTCGTCCGTGGTCTTGGCACCGACCGTACTGTTAAACGCCTGCGCGCTTGTATCGCGCGCCTGCGCGAAAGCGACCGTCAGGATGTTGATCTGGTCGGTGACCGGCTTGCGCTCGGCATCGAGGTGCTCCTTCAGGATAAGGCAGAGTTCGTTGAGCTTGTGTGGAAGGGCGAGGCCGAAGGGCAGGAATTGAATGTGGTTGCCTGAGTCAACATAAAGCTGTGCGGCGCTGGTATCGAAAACTGCGACCTGAAGGAGGTCCTCTTGTGCTACGGCACCTGCCGTCCAGGTTATGGGGACATCACCGGCGCCAAGATCTATGACAATCTCGGCTGTTTGTGGACCACCCGACGAACCGTAGACATCAGCCAGAACTTTGAGTTTGGCTGCATTTTCTATCCGTGTCCGGCACGCGGTTCGAAAAATCCGAACGAATCCGCTCTTCCCGCTACCATTCTTGCCGTAAGCGACTGTCAACCCGGCGGGTTCAAAGGTCAGGTTCGCTGACGGCACAAGGCGGTTGACGTTTGTGACTTTGCGTATTGATTTCAATTGAAGCGGCTGGCCACTTCCTGCACCTGTGAGATGCGTCTTGTTCAATGCAACGGGTGCAGGTGGCGCGGCAGTGAACGTGAAGCCGACTTTGTGTTTGATCAGGTTTAGAATTTCCTGATGATCGTTGGCTGTCAGGACCGGCGAATTAGCCAAGCGGCGCAATGCATCCTGCCGCCATGGTGCCAGTTTGGTCGCCGACCAGAGTAAAATATCTTCTATCGCCCCCACAATTGCCTCCCCTTTTTTGAGAGAACTATCAACAACTCCCGGAAAAGTCGAAGTGAAAAATACTTCTCGTTATATTTGTGGGCGTTCGCCTTTGCCGCTGGCTCCACGATGTCTCGTTCTGCGATTTCGCATTTATTGGGACCCATTGAATTTGAAACAGTAGCGCGGCGAGCATCAGTTGTTCGATAGCGATCTCTTGCCGACCTCCCCATGAATTTAAGACTGCCGCTAAACAGCAGTGCGTCGAAAAAAATGGATAGGCGCCTTGGACAGGGATGTTTCCCTAACCAGCATGAATTAACACAACCTATAGACGCTCACCACAAGATCATATTCAATAGCGACCTAGAGTTAGGTGGGGGCAGCAAATGCAATCGATAGATCTTCTGGATCAAGCTGAGAACATCCTCGAGTCTGAGGAAAGAATCCCAACTGTAACCATTAGTCCCGACGTCGTCGGATCTATAAATTATGCGTCCTGGCAGAATTCTGTACCCGTCCTGCGTTCCGTCGAAATTACGAACGACACGGCGGAAACTCTTAGTAACCTGAGGCTTGAATTTGATGTAACGCCGGCCTTCTCGAAGCGTAAGATCTGGGCGATCGATAGAATCGCACCCGGCGATAGTATGACTATCTCAGACCGCGTTGTCGAACTCGACCCCGACTATCTCGCCGGCCTCAACGAGGCGGAACGAGGGCGGGCATCGTTCCGCCTAACTGTGGGCGATGCGCTCGTTGCCGAAGCGTTCGAGGATGTTCGTCTGCTGGCCAGAGACGAATGGGGTGGCTTTGGCTCCATGGCCGCACTCCTTGCAGCCTTTGTCATGCCAAACGATCCAGCCATCGCGAAGATTATCAAAGAGGCCGCCAATGTCCTTGGCAATCATGGCCACTCGCCAGCACTTGACGGTTACCAGAGCCAGGATCCTCGGCGGTCCTACATGCTCGGAGCGGCGATCTGGTCGGCCATTTCAGCCAGACGTCTGACTTACGCGGAGCCCCCGCGCAGCTTCGAGAAAAACGGACAGAAGGTCAGGCGCCCAGCAACGATCGTTGAGGATGGGCTAGCCACCTGCCTGGATACAAGTCTCCTGTTTGCAGCCGCGTTGGAAGCAGTGGGACTGAACTCAGTCATCGTTTTGCTCGACGGCCACGCCTATACCGGTTTCTGGCTTGTGAAGAAGACATTTCCGAACCTTCTTGAGACAGACGCTGGAGAGGTTCGCAAGGCGCTGTCCGGCAAGGAACTTGTGACCTTCGAGACCACCGCGGTTACGCACAATCCTCCATCAACCTTTGACGATGCGATGCGTATCGCGCGGACATCCACATCAGAGCAGGAAGAAGATCGCTTTGTTGCGGCTATCGATATCACGCGTGCGCGCATGTCGCAGATCCGTCCGATGGCTTCGCATCAAAAACCTCCCGAGAGCGGAGGGGACGCGAGTGCCGAGGGTGTGGCTTTGCCTCTCCCACCGCTCCCGGACTTTAACGCAATTCTTGCTGATATGGCGGAGGAGAAGCCGACGACAGCGGCGGGACGTATTGATCGGTGGCAACGCAAACTTCTCGATCTGTCGCTGAGAAACAGACTGCTCAATTTTAAGGACAGCAAGCAAGCTGTTCCATTTCTGTGTCCAGATGTGCCTTTTCTTGAAGACCGATTGGCCGAACAGGCGCGGATCCGGATCATCTCCCTTCCAGAACAGAACCCTCTCGGTGACCGTGATGAAAAACTTCATTTTCAGGCGACCGGTAAAGATATCAACGTCGAGTTCGCGCTTGGAGCATTGCAACGAGACGAAGTCTCGTCGCCGCTTCCGCCCAAGGATCTTGATGGTCGTTTGACGGAAATCTATCGCCGAGCCCAGAATGATATGGCGGAAGGCGGTTCCAATACCTTGTTCCTGGCCGTCGGCTTTCTGCGATGGAAGAAGTCGCCGGAGGACGTAAAAGCCTATCGCGCGCCATTGCTGCTCGTTCCGGTGAAACTCGAGCGGCGTAGCGCGTCTTCACGATTTCATATCCTGCATCACGAGGATGAGGTCCGCTTCAACTCCACGCTTCTGCAGCTGTTGAAGAAGGACTTCGATCTCCAGCTTCCTCAACTTGAGGGCACGTTGCCCGTGGATGAGAACGGTATCGATGTGCCCATGGTACTCGAGATGGTCCGTCGGGCCGTGCGAGATGTTGCGGGCTTCGAGGTTATCAACGAGACTGCGCTATCGACTTTTTCGTTTGCGAAATTCTTGATGTGGAAGGACCTGGTCGAACGCACGGACTCGCTCCGGCAAAATCGTGTCGTCCGGCATCTGATCGACAGTCCCGAACAGGCATTCGAAGCTGGCGTCTCGACGGCCTTTCCAAGCGAAAGAGACGTCGACCTCAAATATGAGCCGCGGCAATTGGTGACACCGCTTGCGGCGGACTCGTCACAGCTCGCAGCGACAATGGCGGCGGCGGAGGGCCAGGACTTCGTCTTGATCGGTCCGCCCGGTACCGGCAAAAGCCAGACCATCGCGAATATGATCGCCCAATGTCTGTCTGCGAAGAAGAGTGTGCTGTTCGTTGCCGAGAAAACGGCCGCGCTCGATGTCGTATACCGCCGCCTTCGTGAGCACGGCCTCGGCGATTATTGCCTGGAAATCCATTCGAACAAGGCGGAGCGCAAGCAATTCGTTTCTCAATTGAAAGCGTCGTGGGAGGCTGGCACCTCCCATACCGGCGAAGAATGGATCAGGGTCAATGACCGGCTGAAGATTCGCCGTGACGAACTCAACGCCTATGTCGAGGCACTCCATAGACAGAGCCCGAATGGTCTGACAATTTTTACGGCGATGGGGGTATTTGTTCGGGGAAAGGACAACTACGCGCCGGAGCTCTCATGGGGCGATACAATCCGTCACGACCGCGCGAGCTATCAGCGCCTCATGGCATTGATTGCGGAACTCGCTCTGACATTCAGGGCTATCAAACCTGTTCCATCGCTGCGCTACATCAACATTGCTGACTGGTCCGCAAGTTGGGAGAGTCGTTTCCTTGCCCAATCGGACAAGCTTGCAAAGGTAGCCTCTACGCTGCAACCGTCCTTACAGTCGTTCACCTCGCTTTTGGGGATCGGGTCGAAAGCGGACTGTTCGCTGTCCGAATTGAACGAACTTGCAGGTATGGCCGCGGCGCTCCGGTCGGCTTCAAGTGGAAATTACGGTGTTGTTTTCGAACGCCAGTTTGAGCAGCTGAAAAGCTCGATTGCTGGCATCGAGGACGCCATAACGCAATTCAAGGCCGCGGAAAGAAAGCTCAGCGCCGCCTACGCCGAGGATGATCTTGGGCGGATTCCAATCGACGACCTCGATCGCGAATGGCGAGAAGCAAACGCGGCCATCTGGCCAAAGTCCTCATTGGGCAAGCGGCGGGTTCGCAAATTGCTTCAAAGCTACGCAACCTCCGGGCAAGTGGATCCTGACAACGATTTACCCCAACTCCGGGTGATGAAGACGTTCGCCGGTACCGTACAGACGAGTGAGCTCGGCAGGCACGCGCCTGGTTGGAAGGGGACCCAAACGGACACCACATCTCTCCGTCTCCATTTCGATCAGGCAGCGGCGATGCGATCAGCGCTTGTTCGCCTCGGGCAGATGGCAGGATCTGTTAAAAACATTGCGCAATCGGTCGCTCCTTACCTCAGCCACGGCAGTTCCGATCACCCTTTAAGAGACGGTGCCGATCGGTTTCTCCAGGCGCGCCAAGCATTCATCACCGAGATAAAAGCGTATCGTGAACTGGCAGGCTCCGTTCCAGCGGATGCGGCAAGCACCTCTCTACTCGCAGGCATTTCCCAGGCGATGCGAGAGATCCGCGAAAATCAGTCGGCACTGCAGGCGTGGACGTCCTGGTGTGGTGTCCGCAAGAATGCGGAGGCTCACGGAATTTCGCCGTTTGTCGCGGCACTAGAGGAGGCACACCTGCGGCCAGACCAGCTCGCGGATGCATTCGAACTTTCCTATGCGCGTTGGTGGCTGCCGCCCGCGATAGACGCCGACAATGTCCTGCGGCAGTTCAAGCGCTTCCAGCATGAAGAGGCTCTGCTCGATTTCCGTAAGCTGGATGATTTGGCGCGCGCGAGTGCTGCGAGTGAAGTGCGGCGCAAGCTTGTCAGAGACTTGCCCAAACCCAATGAAGTGCCGAGGCGATCCGAGTTGGGCCTGCTCCGGCACCAGATGGAATTGCAGCGGCCGAGCAAGTCTATTCGGGAAATGATCGCCGGCATGCCTGAAAACTTCGCAAAGCTTGCGCCGTGTTTGTTGATGTCGCCGCTCTCGATCGCCCAATATCTACCGGCCGACCAGGCCCTGTTTGACGTCGTCATTTTTGACGAAGCCTCACAGATCACGACCTGGGACGCGGTCGGCGCCTTGGCTCGCGGGAAACAAGCGATCATCGTCGGCGATCCGAAGCAGCTTCCGCCGACCAACTTCTTTGGCCGGGCCGATGGCGGTGAGGATGACCCAGATATTCAGGAATATGAGAAGGATCTCGAGAGCATTCTGGATGAGGCTAAAGCCTCCGGCCTACCAGTTCTACAACTGAATTGGCACTATCGCAGCCAGCATGAATCCCTTATCGCGTTCTCGAACTGGCACTACTATGGCAACCGGCTGGTCACCTTTCCGTCACCCGTCACGGAGGATCGTGCCGTCTCGCTCCGGTATCTCCCCAACGCAATTTATGATCGCGGCAAAAGCCGCACGAACAAATCGGAAGCGGAAGCCATCGCCAATGACGCCACGGCAAGGATGCTTGTTTGGCTGAAACTTCCCGAGAGCGTGCGGCCGACCCTGGGTGTCATTACCTTTAACAGTCAGCAGCAGTCGTTGATCGAGGATCTGCTTGATCAAAAGAGGCGCGATCATCCGGAGATCGAATGGTTTTTTGCCAAAGAGCGGATTGAGCCGACAGTCATCAAGAATCTGGAAAACGTTCAAGGCGATGAACGCGACGTCATGCTGTTCTCGATCACCTTTGCCCACGATCATGCCGGCAAGTTGACGATGGCATTCGGCGCGTTGAATGGAGATGGCGGCGAGCGGCGTCTCAATGTCGCTGTCACCCGCGCCCGGCAGGAACTGATGGTCTATACGTCGATCACAGCCGACAAGATCGACACGGAACGAACAAAAGCCACCGGCGTCCATCATCTCAAGACGTTTCTTGATTTTGCCGAGCGCGGTGCCATTGCGCTGCCGGCGGTACAGAAGGGGTCCGTGGGATCATTCGATTCACCATTCGAAGAAGCTGTGGCCGTTGCACTTGAGGGGAGGGGTTGGACAACCGTTCCACAGATAGGCGTCTCTGGCTTTCGCGTGGATCTTGGAATTGTCCATCCGGACAAGCCTGGCGCGTTTCTGGCTGGTATCGAATGCGACGGAGCAACCTACAACCGCTCGGCGACCGCCCGCGATCGCGACAAAATCCGGGAACAAATTCTGCGTGGCCTTGGTTGGAATATCGTCAGAATCTGGTCGCCGGATTGGTGGTATGACAAGAACGGTGCGACTGACCGACTTCACGAGGCACTCCAGCAGCTGGTGCTCGCAGGTCGCGAGCAGGAGGCCGAGAAGAAGGTGGTCGATGCCGCTCAAGCGGCGCAGGCCGACAGCGGCATGATGACGTCGCCAGATTCCAATATTGAGGACTTACCGGCGCCGGATGACTGGGCGGACGTTCAGCAGACCGACGTCGACGTTCCGATTACTACCCCTGACGCGGATGAAATCCCGTTCGTTCAGGAAATCAACACTCCCATATCAATGCCGGTTTCAGCGAATGAGGCTGAGGTGCATGCCAAGTTCCGGCGAGCCGACCTCTCGACGTTTAAAGCAGAGCCGGGCGCCTTTTTTGATTTCAGCTACCGCTCCATTGTCGACGAGATGCTTGCTGCTGTCGTGAGCGCCGAGGCGCCGGTTCGCGACGACGTTCTGGCGCAGAGAATTGCGAGAGCTCACGGCTGGTTGCGGACCGGCAATCGTATCCGCGAGAAGATTGAACGTCACCTCGGTGTTTTCGATGTGACGGAAGATAGTGCAGGTCGATTCATATGGCTGAAAGGTAGCGTAACGACGGTCGTGGATTATCGTCCCGCTGAGACAGAGAGCGACCGCCGTCCAGTGACAGACATCTCTCTGCCGGAATTGATTGGCTTTGTGCGTCAGTATCCTTTGGCCCTGGAAGAGCCAGATCCGGCGCTCGTGTTTGCGCGATTGCTAGGCCTTGAACGTCTAGCGGCCAGTAGTCGTGCCCGTCTGAATGAAGCGATTGCTGCTGCAAAAGGTTTCCTCGAGGAGGAAGGCCACATTCATGCGAACCCCGGAAATTAAACCTCTCGTCCAACAAGGATGGTTCCGCACGGCGTTTGTCATTGCGGGGCTCGTTATATCTACGGCATCAGAAGCGGCCAACACGCCCTGTAGTGGAAGTAAGGGTGGAATCGATCGTTGCCAGGGAGAAACTTTCATCTGCAGGGATGGCTCCGTTAGTGGGAGCAAAAAATCATGCACGGCCACCATGGGAGCCGCCGCACTCTTGGGCGCGGCCCCGGAAAATATGACGCCGAGCCTATCCGGGGACTGCTCATGCAGGTCTGGCAAATTCTGTATCGGATCAAGAGGTGGGCATTATTGCCTGTCTGACAGCGGCAAGAAAAGTTACCTGAAAAAGTGAATGCTAACTTGAGGTCGCGCTTTTGAAGGCTAAGATTTTCAACGACCTGTGGTAGCTGGGATCTACATGGTCGTGGGTTCGAATTCGTTCAAGGCGCTCCTTCGTATCGGCTCTCCTCATGTGGATTCCTCAATGATCGCCTCCGGATTTCTCACGGTCGCCCCAGCCGCACCGAGCGTCGATCACCGGTCAGAAGAGAACGCGACCAACCGACCTGCTCATCGCAAGAAGGTTGGTCGCAATCTGACTACGGTTGCTTACCGGGCGAGCGATCATACTGAGCGTACGCATCTAGCATCATTTGCGTATACTCACTCGTGCTCGAGGTCAGCTCGCCCAGTCCCGGCCAGGCGAACGGTATCGAGGACCACATCGATTCAAGTTCAACCTCAAGACCCAGCTGGGCCGCCACAATCAAAGCCTGAACCGGCTCTTTGTCGTGCGGCCACAAGTGGTCGTCTAGCGATATCCACACGTCATTCTCGTCATCGACACTGATTTGAGCTTGAAGCGCGCCGAGCTTCTCGCTGATGTTCGTGGCGTCATCAAGCAAAGCACTTCGGATGAGGAGAGTGATCCTCCCCTCATTCAGCTCAAGTTTGGGTCTGTCATCTACAACCCGGAAATCGGGCTTGTCACCGTTCACGGCGCCGTCAGTCTTCACTGGCGAGAGAGATTTTCCCTCATCTTCACACCAGAAGGCCGTGTCGAAGATGTCTATAGGAGATGCGCCACACCCAGGGCAATGCCAGAGATTTTGAGCGATCTGAGTGCCGGTAATCTTTCCGTCACAATGTAAGCAGAACCACACGCCCGAGTCTCGGCCCCACAGCGGGTGGCGTACCACCCCCTCGATGTCAGGTTTTGTGGACCGTCGAGGCCAATCGGTAGAAATTTCACCACGAACCTGGACCGCCCGATCTCTGACCAGGCTAAGCGCCTTCTGAAGAAATTCCGGGTTAAATACAGGGCATTTCCCATCATTTTCGGTAGATGTCTGGACGATTGGCGACGCGCCAGGGTTCTCCGGCACCGTGATACTCCACCCATCTCCGGCCATGATGACGTCGTGGAAAGCCACTTGAAGGCGGTATGCATGACCTCCAATCATGCCGTGCTCGGCCTGTTCCAGAAATGCGAAGCGGCGGGTCATTGCTTCGGGATGTCCGGTCTGAAAATCTGCCGCCGGAAAAGCATGTGCCACTAAGGCTTCAACGCTCGCCATCTGTTCGGAACTAGGCATCCAATCATTCTTGCTGACGGAGATCAGCTTTGTCCAATTGGCAAAACCCAGTTTCACCGCAACCAAGTCAAGAGCTTGGTGTAGCGTAATCCGGTTGGCCCGCGCGTATCGTTTAGCAAGAAGCTTGAGGCTGCTAAGTTTTTTTGCTTCGGTCATATCCATATCCTGAAATGATCCGACCATGTGCCCGCTAATGGCCAGACCATGCCTGTTGGCATGAAGTGACACTTCAGAAATGAAACGCTGACATAGCTTTGCGTGGCGGGCACACCGGCCCGCGTGTAGGGCCACGCTTTGTATGCCAAGCATGGCGATGTAGGTCAAGCCGATAGTAAGCGCTCATTTCGCTGCGCGTTGACGCAGTGGATTGTGACGCCCGCAGCGGCTTATGCGGCAGTGGATTTGGCGAAGTTAAATGGGAGCAGATCGTCGATATTGGCGCCGTCCGGACGCTGCGGCGATTCGGTAAAGACGTGTCGCAACCAGGTGAATGGCTCGACGCCACAGGCGCGACAGGTCAGCATAAGGCTGTAGATGACAGCGCTTGCCTTGGCCCCGTCGACAGTGTCGCAAAATAGCCAGCTCTTCCTTCCAGTGGCAAAAACTCTGATATCGCGTTCCAATAAATTGTTGTCGATCGGCATCCTGCCGTCTTCGGTGTAGCGGGTCAGATATTGCCACTGGTTTCGCGTATAGGAGATCGCATCGCCGAGCTTGGTGTCGGGCACGACCTTGGGGGCCATCCTGTCGAGCCACTCCTTCAGGGCATCAAGGACTGGAACGCTATGCTTCTGGCGCAAGCGCCGGATGCAATCGGCCTGCGTTTCGCCGTCATCCGGCTTTTCGTCCCGCACCTGCCTTTCAATCCGATAGAGCTGGTCGAAGAACTTCAATGCCTGCGCGGGCGGCCCGCTTTGTTTCTTCCCGGCCTTGAAGGCGTTGACGAAGCGTCGCCTGGCGTGAGCCATACACCCGACATGCGTTGCGCCCTTCAGGGTGCGCCAGCCCTGATAGCCGTCGCTCATCAGGATGCCGCGATAGTCACCAAGGAAAGTCTGCGGATGCACCTGCCCACGACCGGGCTGATATTCGAGCAGCACAACCGGTTCGACACTATCCTGCCCGCTGCGATAGGCCCAGATGTAGGACTCGTCAGTTGCTTTCCTGTCCTTTTCCTTCAGCACCTGCACCGTGGTCTCGTCACCGTGAATGACGTTCTGCGACAAGAGCCGCTGCTTCAGTGCATCGTAGATGCGAACGAGGTGCTTTTCGCTGGACCCGATCACCCAATGGCCAAGAGCGCCACGGCTGACAGGGACGCCAGCGCGCTCGAAGGCCTGTGCCAGGCGATAGAGCGGTGTGCCGTCGACATATTTATGAACAAGAGCAAAGGCCAGCGTCGAGGCCGTGGCAATGCTCCCCGGCAAGGGCTGTGCGGGCATCGGCGCGATGATAACGGGAGTGCTGATATCGGTGCGCTCGCAGTTGCGGCAAGCATACTTGGCCCGGGCATTCTGCAGCACCGTGGCCTTCACCTCGATATGCAGCTGCTCGGTGACGAGTTCGCCCATGCGATGCAACGGATGGCGGCAGCACGGACAGGTCTTCTGATCGTCGGCAAGGTCATATTCAACGCGTTGGCGGGGCAAATTTGCCGGAAGAGGTTTACGCCCGCGCTTGCGGCCTTCGGGCTTTTCCACCTCTGGCAATCCCGTGTCGGGAAGCTCAGTGGCGTCGGTCTCGTCACAGTCGGCCAAGCCCTCATCAGCATCGGCCTCGAGAGCGGCGTTCTCGGCTTCATTGAAGACGCGATCCATATGCTTTTCGCTGCGCGGCGCAAAACGATGCAGTTGTGCAAGCGCCAGTTCTTCCTCGAGCTTGAAGACACGCTGCTCAAGGGCGTCTCTCTCAGCCCGCAGCGCGACGTTCTCGGCAGCATTCGCCGCCAGAAGCGCCATCAGTTCCGCAACGGTCGGGGTGCCGGCTCGTGTCATCGTAGCTTTGAATCTGAGCCGCCCCGCTCCGTCAACAGCCTTCAGCCGACAAACTCATATTGCCGAACAGGATGGCGCACCATCGCGTCGAGATCGATGCCGTCAAGCAGCCAGCGCAACTGTTCGGTATCGAGCGTCACGACCGGCGCCTCGCGGCGGGGCCAGCGAAACCGGTCTTCGGACAAGGCTTTCAATACAAGCACGAACCCTGACCGCTCGAAGAACAGGAGCTTCATCCGGGTGCGCCGGCGGTTGCAAAAGACAAAGACAGCACGCTCGAACGGGCTCAGGCCCATCGACTGCTCGACCAGGATCGCCAGGCTGTTGATCCCCGCACGAAAGTCGATCGGGTCCCGGTGAAGATAGACGCGAAGATCGTCAGCCAGCCGGAACATTGCACCGCCCCAGAATTTCGATCATCGCCGAAAGAGCCCGCTCATCCACATCCTCAAGCTCAAGCCGCACACCATTTGGCAAAGACGCCATCAGCCGCATTCCTGCCGATGATGGCCGGGCCGGCATGTCGGGCTGCCGCGCAATCGGCGACGCTGCAACCACAGGAACAAAGGCCGACGTTTCCTGCCCTGCAGCAGCCGTCAAACTACCCTGGGCCTGCCGATCTCGGCGAAGCTTCACCCAGTTGCGTAACTGATTGGCGTTGACGCCGTGCGCCAGTGCCAGACGGGCAACCGATACGCCGGGCTTCATTGCGGCGTCGATCAGCCGGTCTTTCTCGACCGGATCGAAACGCCGCTTCCCGTTGGGAAGAACCTTCACTGCCCGAAGACCCCCTGAGCCCTTCAAGTTATCCAATGTCATTGTGTCCACAGTCTCCCTTGTGGACACAGACTCCCTCATTCGCCGTTCAGTGAACAGGTGCGGGGAATTGTGCGCTTACAGCCGATACGTGTTTACCCACAACGATCTGGCTGAGCACGCCGCCGGCTACGGAACGGGACAACGACTTCAACCCGGATGGGCCAACGCAGCTGTTCTCGCGAAGGCGCGGGAGGCTCAGGCTTGGCTGAGATTCAAGCGTGACACCGGCTTTCCTCTGTTTTGAAGGGAAGCGCTGCGTCGGTCGCGTGCTTGCCGGTCATGAATTCGTTGCTGAATGAGTCGCGATGGAGTAACCGAGATGATCTGCGGAGACGCGTTTATATGCGCGGAATTATCATTGATATCCAGTTCTGAAAAGCTGGTCGTTGGTTCAAACCCCTTCAAGAGCACCAATTGCGGCGGTTGCCGGAAGCTAGTTGGTTCGATGAATGACGAGTCTGAGGTTCGTCCTATCGAGGCGGTCAACAACGCGAAGATCTGAATGGCCTGACTTTCAGTGATGAATGCTAGCATTTGCTAATAATGTCAGTGTGGCCTTCTTCAGCATGCGACCCCAAAAAATCAGTCGACCCAGCACCTTGGATACTCACCCTGTTGCCCAACCTCACATATATTGGATGGCGTGCTCACTAGGATGAGCCACGAGCGGGGCCAATCATGAAGAAGATCGAATTCGATGCCAGCTTGCTCATTGGGGCGACCGGAATGTTGACGGCTGCTGCAGAATGGGTGGCGGAGAGATCCGTCAGCGTCATCCTCGTCGCACGTAACGCGTCTTCTTCGCCGCTCTGCAGCCGCAACAATGTTAAATCTCTTGACCTCGACTGGCGTGATCCGTTGCCCTTCGTTAGCGCCATTGTTGAAGCTTCCATGTTTGAAAGTGTGCAGCTTGCAGTCATCTGGATCCACGGCAGTGGCGTGGAAGCCGCCCACGGGCTCCTCCCTGCGCTGTCTCAGCGACCCCGCCTGATCGTCCAGGTGCGCGGCAGCCAAGCCTTGCACGATATTGGTACGAGACAGGACCCACCATTCGAAATGCGAGGGCGGGCGCGTCTGATAACCGTTACCCTCGGCGCGAAATGGGAGGCTGGACGGAAGCGCTGGCTGACCTGGGACGAAATCTCTGCGGGGGTCGTCACGGCGATCAACGCCCGCGAAAGCCAGGTGATAGGGTCGCTGTCTCCCTGATCTCCTCATACGATCAAGGCTGACCGCGCGATCGCAAGCGTCTTGGCCATCACACTCAGTTCGCGGCAGAATTTCTCAGTCCTTGCGGAAATATCCGGATTTGAGATACGGGGATCGTCGGTACCACCGGCTTCAAAATCGCCGTTCTGCGTGCAGATCTGCGTCGTAATCGCATGTCCGAGCAAGCCTCGGACCCATATGCGCATCTGATCGACAGCCTGGCTCGTTCTGTTTCCGCCGTGGCTGATTAAGCCAACCGGCTTATAGGCAAAATGCTTGATCGCCAGATGATCGAGCGCGTTCTTTAGAACACCGCTGGGGCCGTTGTGATAGATTGGGCTCGCAAGAACGAAGGCATCTGCCTGCTCTGCCAGTTGCACGAGCTTTCGTACGCCAGTATCGGGATTTTGCTCCGGCGTCTTATGCCAAACAGAATCATGTAATGGCAATGTCACCTCACGCTGGTCGAATATTGTGACGGCCATGCCGAAATTCCCAAGAGCATCGGCCACGGAATGACAAAGTCCGCAGCTGTGGGAGGGCCGTCGCAGGCTGCCCGTCAACAAGAGCACGGTTTGGGAATGTGTCATGGTTCACCCCCTACCAACGATCGGCAAATATGTTCAATTGCTATTCTCGCTCTTCCATCTTGCAAGTGCAGCACCAAGTCGACCAAAGACGGCAGGGATATCGTATCTTGCGATCGCATAGCTGCAGCGAATGGCGGGTGGCCCCTGGCGCCGGAAAGCCTCTCCGGGGCTAGCAATCACGCTTGCATGCTCCATGCAATAGGCGACCAATTGCGCGCCGGTACTTTGGGCGCCCGGAAATTCAATCCAGAGCAGAGGGCCACCATTCGGTCGCAAAGCGGCAATCCCATGGGTGGCAAGGGTTGCCATCGCCAGGTCGGCGGAGGCTTCAAGCTGGCCGGCCGTGTTTTTGATCCGACCCGGATTCTTGACTTCAGCCATGAGCAGGTCGGCCGCCGCCAGCTGCGAGGAAACGCATGGCGACATGGCGAGAACCCAATTGATATCGGCCATCTGACGGCAGGTTTTCGCGCCCGCGATCACATACCCGATGCGCAGACCCGGTTGTGCGAAGCGCTTCGAGAAGCTGCCGATGCGGATGACGCCTGTGGCCTCTCCCAGAAGGGGGCCTGTCGATGCCGACCCAGAAAATTCGAGACCTGCATAGGTTTCGTCCAGGATGAGAGTAACACAGCAAGCTTGCGCCACGTCACACACCGTCTGGCGTTGTTGGTCCGTGATGACGTTCCCTAACGGATTGCCCGGAGAATTCAGGAGGATCGCCGCCGGTATTTCCTGTTCGATCATCCGCAAGACATTCGCGTCCCAGTTGTGGTCGAGTTTATAGGTGATGACGGACCTTCCAAGAAGGCGCAGCGTTGCTTCGTAGGCCGGAAAGCCTGGTGATGGGAGCAGTATCGGCCGTGCGGGAGGGCAGGTTAGGAAAGCACAGGTCAGCCCCATCGATGCTCCGGCCGTGACGAGAACTTCGGAGGCGTCTACTGCGAAACGAGCGCCCAGTAGTTGCACAAGAGCAGGCACGCCTTGACGCGGCGCATAAGCGTTGTTGCTGCCTTCTTCCGCTTGGCAGTAAGACGGATCCAGCGTGCCAAGCGATAGGTCGCGCAGCGCCTTCATCGCACCACCGTCACGCTGATGCCGCAGTCGTCGAGCGGCAGGATGCAGTTGGGGCCAAAGCAATCCTGATTCTCAATGTAGGCGAAGAAGCGTTCAAAATCATTCCTGAACGCCGCTACGAGCGGATCATGAGCCAGGATCAGCGCTCCCGACCTCAGATGAGGCTTCGCGCATTCGAGTATATCCGTATACAGAGATTTGCGCGTGTCTACTGCGTCGACATCGATGAATAGCAAGTCAATCGAATCGCTGCTGCTTTCCAGATCGATCAGTGCATCCGCGACACGAAGATCGAGGGCGCCAATCGTCTCCAGCCAGGTCATATTGCGCCGAGCAATGATGGTTGCCGCACTATCGCAGTCGACACCCCTTGCATTGAAGTCGCCGTCGCCGACCTGCCTACCACTGATGAGCCACGCAAACGCAAAGCCGACGTAGGTGCCGGCGCCATATATGAATTGTGGTTGTGTCGCGCGGGCGAAGTGAAACAGGAACCGCCGCATCAAGGGGCTTATCGTTGTTTGCGGCACTTCGAAATGCGGTTCGATCCGTCCTTGCGCGGCCTCGTACAGGCTGGGTTCAAAAGATGGGACCGGCCTTTTCAAGATACCGCATGATGTGAGGATGGCAAAGGACGCGTCCACGATGGCTCCGACATCCCGTTGCGTTAGAGCGTTCATGCACCCTCTTTCACTTTGATGATGTGCTGCGCGAGCTGGGCGGATGCGCCGATTAGCGCACGAATCGCCGCATCCGACGCACCCGTCGCTGCCGGATTGGGCACAACGACAAGCTCGGAGGTCAGATGCGCGCCGATCGCCTCGAAGATACTATCCAGCTGCGAGATTGCGCTTTGCGTTGAGAAGGCGTCGGACCCGACAAGCAGAGCAACCGCCGGTTTGCCTTGAAAGGGAGAGGATGATGCATTTTCGTAGCTTGGTCCGCAGACGAGCTCGACAAATGTCTTGAAAGCACCGCCGACGCCGCCCCAATAAGCGGGAATGGAGAAGATCAATCCAGACGCCGCGCGGATGCGTTGGTGAACCTGCATGACCGCCGGATCATAGTGATGTGCGGGGGCCAAGCCCTCGAAACGGGGCAATGTCGCATCGCGTAAATCCAAGCTCTCGATATTGGGGACGACACGGGAGAGATAGATGGTCGCGGCTCTCAATATTTCCCGGCAAGCCGATGGTTCCGTTCGGCCCGGCGCCGGTTTCAACGATGCGCAAATCGCCAATAGGTTAGGATTGCTTTGCATATGGTCGCACCTCCTGTGCGGTTAAGAGATCAACCTCACGTGCGAAGTCGCGCAGGGCTTCGTTGAGCGTAAATTTCGGGGGGCCGATGCGCTTGAGCATCCACTCAGTGTCCAAAGGCGGCCGAGCCAAGGGGGCACGTGACGGATCAGGAGCGATAAGATTGACATTGACCCGTCCGATGGACTGCTCAACCGCTTCTATCAGTTCTCTCAAGCAGGTCGTCATGCCGGTCCCGACATTGATGATTTCGCAACCCTCGGGATAACCGGGTCTTGCAAGCTTTTCGAGGGCGTCCCCCAGGTCGCGCGCATAGATGAAATCGTCACGGTCCTGCCAGTGACCCCGAAGGCTTATCGGTTGTTTCAAGGCGGCGCCGTAAAGGAGCCGTTCGACCAACTGAGACGACTGGCTGCCATGTCCATAACGGTTGGGGCCGTAAACTCCGGCTGCCCTCGCGATACCGACCGACAGTCCCTCCAACGCGATCATCGCGGCCTCCATGCGTCGAATGACGGAGCCATAGACGCCGACATGGCCGGTCGGCTTTTCGACTTCGCGCAGCGACTCGAAAGAGGTCTGACCGGCAGCATAAACGGCAAGACTGCTAACGCCGACGAGCCTGGGAATACCCTTTGCGCGCATTGCTGTCGCTATGGATTCGGTTCCTTTCAAGAGGATATCGGTCGCCAGAGAGGGATCTGCCTGGGTTCGCTGTCCCGTCAAGCCGGCGGCGAAGACCACGGTATCACACGCGCCGACATGATCGAAAAGAGCCCGAACCATCGCCGCATCGGTGACGTCCACACTTTGGATGGGGCAATCCGTGCGCCCGAACCTTCGTACATAGCTGGTGTTGGGGGCGAGATCAGCGGCGGTGACGGACCAGCCTGCGTGCGTAAAACTGCGTACCGCGAAGGTGCCGATCTGTCCGGTGCCAATGACAACGCACCGCGATTGTGGCCCTTTGGAGTGATCACTCATTTCTTCAACGCCCTGACTGCTTCCACTTCCGATTGCCGTCCGCGCAACGCTCCGGCGATACTGGCCGGTGCCATGTCTTCGAGGTCGACTTCGGGTATATTCAACGAAAGCCCGTAATATGCATCCTGGATCCGTAGGCCACTCAGATCTCCGGATTCAAGGGTGGTGGGGGGCAAGACCCAGACATCTTCCATTTCTCCGATCGTATGGAGCAGCGACAGAGCTGCTTTCTCCCGGCCGAGCGAAATCTCGCAAGCCGCAAGTCCAACGGCATGTGTCTGCACTCCAAGCCGGCTGCGCAGTGCGCGCGCTTCGCCCAGGCAGACCGAAAACAGCTCTCGCGCTTCGCCGCAGGCGCCGCTCTGATAGAGCGCTTTTGCCTGCGACCGGCCGAGCGCTTCGGCGCTGATCGGCCGGTCGAGCTGCTGCATCAGTTCCCGCGCCTCTGCGAAGATTGGAATGGCCGCAGCGCCGTCGCCTGCTCGCGCCATCAGCGCTGCACGCATGCATCTCTGCTGTGCGATCCACTCCCGTTCGTTCTCGGCTCCACGCGCTAAAGATTCGTCAAAGGTTCTGTTCAGCAGGTCCAGTGCGACTGCGTAGTTTCCACCGATCTCCATCAGGTTGCTCATGTTGCCAAGTAGATTGAAGCGCAAATAGACTCGGTCCCGAGTACCTCCTTCACGGACAAGATCAAACGCCCGCGTCAGATGGCTGAAGGCAATCGGGAAGGCAGTCGAAATGGGCTTGTGCGCCAGTCGCGCGGCCAGGATTGCGTTCATCGCACGGCCGTTCTGAACCCATGCACGTTCCATATGAGGGTCGCCACCATCTTCTGCAGCAACGCTCTCTAACGCCGCATCGGCCATGTCAAAACAAGCATTCGAGCGCGCCACATTATATAGGCGCTTTGACCAGATGAGTCCGCTCACATACCAGAGATGGCAACGAAGCGTCGCTTGATCGCAGATGGCAATAGCGCGCTGTAGGATATCGACGGCATCGTCGTAGAGACCAAAATTGACCATAAGCAGAGCAATGAGGCGGCAGTCGTCAACGCCGGGATCAGCCCGGGCAGCAGCCCAATGTGCACAGGCATCGTAGTTGAGATTAGCAAGCCAGCCCGTCGCCCCGCCAACCCCGCGTCGGGCAATGTGGATTTTGGGAGTAATGTTAGCCTCGTGGGGACCTTGCGGAGCATCCTATAGCGCGACGATCAGGATGAGACGCCGTATTGCCTCACCCAAGAGTGTTCCCGGAGAATAATGCCGTTGCCTCACTCGGATGTTCTCGAATGCCTCACGGGTTGTTACGATCTTGTCCCCGCACCTGGTGCAAGGTGACGGAGGTAGCGAAGCCGCTCGCGAGCGCGCCCTCAATAGCGCTGTAGCGAGCGGGCGGCTTCGCGGGCGTTCATCATGTTTTCCGCGGGTTGTCGAAGGCCAACCTGGCGGTAAGAGCCTCACTGCACGACCTCTACGTTTTGCGTCTGCCGCGCGGCATCGGCGAATGGCCCGAACACCAGCGCATTGGCCTGTGTACTGCGCCAGATCTTCATTCGACGCTGCACGGTCCGAATGAGGCCGTCGGGATACACGCCGGGGTATTTGACCTGCAAGCGTTCAAGCAACTCTCGCGAAGTTCGCCAAGGCTCCGCCTCGAACCAATCCTCGAGTTCGGCAGTGACGGCGAGTAGAGGATCGGGCCTCCGCCGCTCTCGCTTGGCCGCTGGCTTGGAGCGGGCAGTCGGTTTCACTTCACCACCACGCCAAGCAATCCGTAAGCCAGACAGAAAGTCTTCGAGCGGTAATGCCTCGCCGTCGGTGGCAGGCGGACCATCAGGCTTGTCAGCAATTTCGACCAATCTCTCTTGTGCCAGCCGTATGTCGCGGAGCAGCCGAACCGGATCGAGCGTCAGGTACATCGCCTTGAGCCGAAGGCATGTATCCTCCGGCGTGCGTGCGTCGTCAAGCAGCCGCTGATAAGGCGTGGCGGGACGATGATAGCGCTTGATCACCTTGGCTCCGTCACGGTGCTTTTCTTTCAGCTTGAATGATGGCTGAAAGAAATTCACGAACAACCGCATTGAGGAATAAAGCTTGGCCAGCTCCCGGGTGGCTCGCAGCCCCTCGAAGCGTCGGTATCCAACGATCTTGCGCACGATCGCGCCATTCTTCTGCTCGACAAATGCCTGGTCGTTCTTTCGGTAGGGGCGGCAACGGGTGAGTTCGATATTATCTCGCAAGCAATACTCATGAACGCTCTCGTTCATGAACACACTGTCGTTGTCGGTGTCGAAGCCCAGCAGCGGGAACGGCAGCAACTTGCGCAGTTCGGTCAACGCAGTGATCAGTACCGTTTGCTCGCGAACCAGCAGCGGCGCGCATTCCGTCCAGCCCGTGGCTATATCGGTCAACACCAGCGTTTGCGAGAAGGCACCTCTCGCGTACGGGCCGGAATGAGAAACGAGATCAGCCTCGACAAAGCCGGGTGCGGGGTCATCCCAATCCGAGAACGTTCGAACGGGAACACTACGCCGAATCGCCGTTGATCCTTTCCGGCGCCGCGGACCCGTGGCGCTCGCTTTAATCTCCTTGAGGACTCGATCAATCGTCGCTGGGCTCATCGTCAAGAGTTGCCGGCGCGTCTCGCTATTCATATCGCCATGTCCATGACGTTCCATCGCTTCGATCAGTGTTGGCAACAGGGGGTGTAGTCGCTTGCCGCAAATTCGATCCGACGCCTCCCAAACAACGACGAGCGCCGCCCGCACGTCATCGCCGTAAACCCGGCGCCCTGGCCGAGGACCACCCTTCGCCGGTTCGCGTTCTCCTCGCAGCAGTCGCATCGCATGCTTGCGATGAAAGCCCGTGAGCGCCACGAACTCGTCCAACATCCTCGCCTTCTCGGCCCGCCCGCCTAACACATAGCGACAACTGATCGCCGCCACCAATTCCACACGTGTCGCCATGCTTACCTTCCTCATCAAAGCTCCCGAGGTTGATTCGTCGGGAGCAATTTAGATGAGGCAATAACCCATTCTCAGGGAGCAGTTCAGGCGAGGCAATGCGCGTCTCATCCTGATCGTCGCCGCACAGCATCCAGTTCCAAAGGCTGCAGGACGGATTTTATGGCCTCCATGAAGGTCTCACGGGCGCAGACGGGCAGCATCCCGAATTCCGAACCAGCGTGAATTTTCCGGCAATCTGATGGGGACACCAACCAGACCCAGGCCAGTTCGCTATCTTCGGGGGTGAGCAGGCAGGCTCTTGCAAGCAGCTTCAAGCTTGGTCGATCAATGGTTTCAGCGCTCGATATCACCACATGTGTGTAACGTGCCGTGCGAAGTGCTGCGAGAAAGCAGCGCGCAGCCTGATCGATGAGATTGCTGCTGACCATGCTTTCGCGGCTGATGCGCCGCAATGCCGCAAGCGCATCACCATTTTTTTCTATTGCACCTTCCAAACCTGAAGCAGAATCGAGACGTGCTTCTTCAACGCGCGCCTTGCGCATCGCATCGATCAGGTGACCCAACTGGCCGGAAAACACACCGATGGCTGGGTCCTTGGAGAGACCCTCCAGAAAAGGAATGGCTTCGGCATAAGTGGAAAGATCCCCATCCGGGCTACGACAAACAAGCACTTTCGGTGACAAATTTTGATGTAGTCCCAATTGGCTGACTAAAGCATGCAACGCGGCATCGTCGTTCGTACCCTGAGGCTGGTTCAGCCAAATACGGGAATCCTGCTTCGTCGTAGGTGGCAAAAGAAGTTCGGAACGTTTCATCGCACACTCGTAGAGTAAAATCAGACACATTTTCCTGCCTGACGCCGAACCTGCCCACTCTTTCACAGTGCTTCAGATCGTTTGTGGGATAGACGGCGCTGCCGATGCAATGTGCCTGATGGATTTCTTTCCCGATTCCAGTCGCTAGACCGAGGCGCCTGCCCAAGCGACGGCGCCCAGGGCCAATACTTCGTCGCCCTTGATTCGGCCCGCCTTTGCGGCGTTCACCATTTCTTCGAGCGCTGCGATCATCTCCTTCGAGACATGGCTCTGTGCGCTGACAACATCCTCATCGGAAAGAGGGCTGATCGCGCGCAGCTGAGCTGTTGAAATCACTGCGAATTTTGCCTTGCGTTGGATTTTGACTGTCATGACTTACAACCAGGTTGGTGGTTCACTGCACTGCGAAAGCGAATTGAATGGGCCGTTTGCATGACCGACAGAGCTAGCCGCAAAACAATGCTTTGCAGCAAATGCTCAGGCGTCTGGCGCGCACCCCAGCGACGTAATCCTTATTCCCCCAGGAATGACCTCTCCTGGTGGCAGATAAACCGGCGGCGAGCGAGCCAACGGAACAAGTCCAAGCGCTGTCTCCCATTTCGGCCTGTCTGCCTTGGCAAGACGCGCCGCTGACCATCCAGGGGGGACTGCTCGCTGCGCCAACGTCAGGTACGGGCCACAAGCGATCGCGCAGCCATAATAGCCCTCGGGGACATAGAGTGCCTTTGCCCCGGCGAAGATCCGGCCATAGCGCACGTTGTGGTTCTGGCCGCACGCAACGATGCTGTTGCCGACGCAATGCAAGGTTTGCTGCAGGAAAGACCGCACGTCGGTTTCCTTGGTTTGTGCATCTCCAAACATGCCCCCATCTTCGTTGAAGAGACTCGAGCCAGTGCTCCGGTCGACCAGGACCGCCAATGCTAATGCCGACCAGATCCAACCCGGCCCATAATCCGCCCCGGATTTGTAGGCTGCGACCAGCTGCAATCCTGGAAGTGGTGGAAAGCGCTGTTCCTGCACATGGCCATCTCGGGATTCACGCGTACCGAGGAGTTGACGGCTGGCTTGCAGCAACGGTTCAATCGGTAGGACTGGAATTGGCGGGCCGTCCGGCTGATTTTGCAAAAATAATGGCTGTGGAACAGTATTGTTTATGGCGGGTTCGGCGACGACATCGAGGCCCCAGATAACGCCATCGAGTCCAGTGTAGGAGGTCGCGATCAAAAAATTTGTTTGACCGATATAGGTGCCGGCAACGCGGCATCTGTCCCCCGACACGATCCTACATTTGCCCTCATCCAGCCCAGCCGCAGACGTAATTCCCACAGCGAGTTTCAACCCCGTCACGTAGCCGTTTCCGGACGCGCCGTTTCCGACTGTCCCTCCACAAACGGCAGCATAGGGACCGATCGCACCGCTGACGACCACGGCGGGATCATATTCACCGTCATATCTTGCGATGGACGACATGTCCCAAATGCTCCCTGGGACACCAGGACGCTGCTTCGTGCCGGATGAGATTCAAATGTGGCTATCAACGCGCGGCAAATTGCATTCTCTACCGGCTTGGGCTCAGGTTGGTCTCGCCGGGGAACGAAGTATTCAGAGGGAAATTCCGCAACACTCAAGACATATGTCTGCCTTAAGGATTGTATGCGTTGTGTGTTTTGGGTCTATTTAAATCATCTTCTTGTATCACTCATTTATAGCGCTGGCTTATCGCAGTAAATGAGCAAATTTACTCACCTTTGCAGGAAATTCGCCGTCCTATCTATGCCATCGTCGTCGCTACGATATTTTGCCTCGCGAGATTAAGGTTGAAGCTGTCCCATGTTGGCGTTGACTGGAGATGCGGTTGGCTTTTTGCTGACCTAAGGTAAGCGCGAATTTCCCCGCACCTTCTGTGATTGAGTGAGTTTTGGCATGAGGTGTCCACCTAAAAGAGGTGGACACCAAGTGATGGAAGAAGGTCAAAAACTTGCCGTTCGGCTGGTAGGTCGGAATGGACGACGCCGGTTCGATCCGGGATCAAAAGACCGCCTTATTGCGGCCTGCCTTGAACCTGGCGCATCGGTATCGAAACTTGCGCGCGAACACGGGGTCAACGCGAACCTCGTTTGGAAATGGATAAGGAAACACACCCAGGCCCCTCCGTTGCCGCCGTCTTCAACATCGGCGTTTATTCCTGTTCAGATCACCGCGGCGAGCAGCAAGTTTGACTTTGGTGAAGAGTGACCTGCCACTGAGAATTTCCTCCAGAATGGATTAGAGTCCGGCCTATTAAGGGACGGACGAATGAAGAAGCAGGAGGCTGGCGCGAAGGCGGCCGACCTCTGCCGCAAGCACGGGATTTCAGAAGCAACGTTTTATAACTGGAAGGCCAAATACGGCGGCATGGAAGTCTCCGAGGCGAAGCGGCTGAAGGCGCTTGAGGACGAGAATACCAGGCTAAAGAAGTTGCTGGCCGAGCAGATGCTGGATGCGGCCGCACTCCGCGAGCTTCTTGCAAAAAAATGGTAGGGCCTGCCGCCAAGCGTGAAGCCGTCACGCATCTGAAGGCCGTCATGGGTCTTTCGGAACGGCGGGCCTGCCAGATCGTATCCGCCGACCGCAAGACGATCCGTTATCGGTCCAATCGACCGCCGGAGGTCGATCTGCGAGCGAAGCTGCGTGACCTCGCTAATGAGCGACGACGTTTCGGCTACCGGCGGCTATTCATCCTGCTTCGGCGAGACGGAGAGCCGTCCGGGGTCAATCGCATATACCGTCTTTATCGCGAGGAAGGGCTTTCCGTTCGCAAGCGAAAGGCCCGTCGGCGTGCTGTCGGCACGCGTGCGCCGATCCTGGTCGAAGCGAAGGCCAATGCCCGCTGGTCGCTGGATTTCGTGCATGACCAGTTTGCCTGCGGTAGACGCTTCCGGGTGCTAAACGTTGTCGATGACGTGACGCGCGAATGCCTGGCGGCAATCCCCGACACGTCGATCTCCGGTCGCCGTGTTGCTCGGGAACTGACGAGGCTGATCGAACGACGCGGCAAGCCTGACATGATTGTCTCCGACAACGGCACCGAATTCACCTCGAATGCCATTCTTGCCTGGTCGAAGGATCACAAGGTCGAGTGGCACTACATCGCGCCGGGAAAGCCAATGCAGAACGGCTATGTCGAGAGTTTCAACGGTCGCATGCGCGACGAGTTGCTCAACGAGAGCCTCTTCTTCGGCCTCGATCATGCCCGCAGCGCCATCGCTGAATGGGCTGAGGATTATAACCATTTCCGGCCGCACTCATCGCTCGGATATCAGACCCCGGCAGACTATGCCGGGACCATCGCCGCAACCGGCTCCAACGCTGCGCAAGATGAAAGCTTCGCGTTTCCGCCGGTTGCTCACACCGCGCCATTTGGCGTATTCAAAGCCGCCGAGGCTCTAACCGCCGCTGGATGAAAGTTCAGTGGCAGGTCAAGAGCTGCTGCGGAAAGCAGAGAGGAACCGGCCGCTGTCCTCTCCAGCGAAGGTGAGCGCGTCACTGCCGAACGGTGTGAGGTTGACGCTGGAATGCGGCGATCTGGACGCGTTGACGGCGATAATTGGAGCATTGGGTCATGTTCAGACTGGGCGCTGATCTCAAGGTCTACCTGCATCGCGAACCAATCGACTTCCGGGCTGGCATCAACAGTCTTGCGGTTCTGGTCCAGGAGACGATGGCGCTGGACCCGTTTGCTCCTGCGGTATTTGCCTTCTGCAATCGCCGTCGAGACCGGATGAAGCTGCTGTTCTTCGATCGGTCGGGCTTTGTGTTGGTCCTGAAGCGGTTGACTGAGGACAAGTTCAGATGGCCCCGCCGCGAGGTGCCGGTGGTTTTGCTGACGACTGAGCAACTGCACTGGATTCTCGACTACGCATTTTGATGCCCCTCCTGGTGAGGCTGAATGATTCTCAGATCGAGGTGATTAATGGTGCGGTTACGAAGGTCGCGAACCGCGTTGACGATCGCTGGGGAATTTTGGAACAAATATGCTCCGGTTGACTGCTGGTCGATGAGCAGGCGCTTCCGCCTGATTTGGACGTAAATCCAATTGACAGGAATATCGAGCCTGGCGGCCAGTTGTACGGCGCTGAGCAAAGTAGGTTCGTGTGTCCATCTGTTGCGCTGCGCCTTTGCCTTGATGCCCGCTGCAAGGCGGAGGCGTTGCACTGTGATCGGCAAAACCTTGTCTTCGCAATTGGGTGAATGGTGTCCTTCGCGCGTCAGTATTTCAGCGATTTGATCGTCGGGCACGCCCGTCAGAGCGAGCTCCAGCAGACGCGCGCGCAGTTCTTCACCGCGCGTGAGCTTGGCGACGGAATTGACTTTCATTTTGACGTGGAGATCAGTCACGGCGCCGCCACGCCACACGATCCTCGCCAAAGCAACGTCGCGCTCACCGCGGTCAAGTACGACTTTTTCGACAAGGCACCGCAATAGTGCCTTGCGATGAGCGTCGGTCGTCGCATCGTTGGCCCAGATTTGGGGAAGGCTATCGAATAACGCAACGACCTTGTTGTTGAGGTCTTTGCTAAACCCACTGCGCTTGGCGGGTTCAGTCGATGCTCGTTGGGCAACGGCATCTTCAGCAGCGCGAAGTTCGCTCAACGCTGCTTCCCATCGACGCTCGAGTTCGGAGGCGACCAGACGATTATCAGGGTCAACGCGATTGAACTGGCGTTCTGCCAGCGCCGCGGCGTAGCGCTTGCGCTCAAGCTCCCGTTCAGCGCCAGCGCGCAAGGCCTTGTTGACCTGCTGTTGTGCCTGCCGAGCCCGCGCTAGCGCGTCAAGCTCCCCAGGCGCCAACGCGGCCAGGAAAGCGTCCGCCACAGCTGCATCGATCTGAGCCGCACGGACACGCTGGCAGTCCGGCAGGCCAGAGTGGGAATGCAGGTGGTTGCAAGCATACTCTCCGCCACCTTTATAGCGGACGTACATCTTGTAGCCACATCGCCCGCACCAGGCGATGCCGTGCAACAGCAATTCGCCATCACGGGGAGCTCCCCTGGTTTTGGCACGCATGTATTCGGCTCTGTTGTCTCGCACAATATCGCGGATCTTCTCATAGGTTGACCAGTCGATGTAGTGGGGGTAGCGATCCTTCACGATGATCCGCCAGTCTTTAATATCCTTGGGTGTTTTCGCCTCTGAACCGCCGTCACGCCCGGCGGCGCGAAAGCGGGTCCGTCCATAAACGAAGGCACCGGCGTAGGCGGGATTCTTCAAGATCCGGGCCACCGCCGAGACCGTTGCTCGCGCCCAGCGTAGTTCGCCAAACCGGTCGCGGCGCGGCAGGGGAAGGTCCCGATCATTTAGGACGCGCATGACCTTGGCGACGGTCCGGAACTTCAGGAATGTCCGGAACACAAGCTCCAGCCGTTCCTGAACACCTAGATCAGGATCTTTTACGACCACCCCGCTCGCATCGCGCACCAAACCAACCGGCAGCATGAGGGCAAGCTCGCCGCGCTCAGCCTTGGCAAGCAGACCTGCGGTCAAACGGCTCCGGATTGTATGCAGCTCAAGCTCTGAGATGGTTCCCTTCAGACCGAGAAGCAAACGACCATTGGCGCTGCCGGGATCATAGACGCCATCGCGATCGGCAATGAGGCAGCCGCGCAGGCCGCAGATATCAAGCAGCGGATACCAATCCGAACAGTTGCGAGCAAGTCGGGTCACGTCGATCGACAGGATCAAACCGATCTCACTCAGACCAACCCGTCCGACGAGTTCCTTAAAGCCGTTCCTGCCGGTCGTAGAGGCCCCACTGATGCCGAGATCGGCATCGATAACGTCAATATCGGCTTCATGCCAGCCAAGTTCACGAGCGCGCTCGCGGAGCGCGTACTGTAGCCGTAGGCTCTCTTGATTGCTTATGACTTGATGCGGTGTCGACTGACGGACGTAAACAACCGCTCTGCGTGCCAGATGGGTGGGCTTGACCAGTTCGGACTTCATGACATACCTCCGCCAGAACTGCGGCGACGTCGTCGAGAATCTGACGCCGCAACGCGGGTGATAACGTCGCCCACAGGTTCTTCGGTTCGATCATCATGACCTTCGAGAGTTTCCGCCACCGCGATAAGATCCCGAACTGCCTCAACGCTAAGTTTAATCTGATTCGTGGCTTCGACATATCCCTGTGTCGCTGACACGGGTATCAGCAAGGTCGATCCACCACGATGTTCAACCTCATACGACGGCGCGAAGTTGCCGCCTCTACGTCCCACCTCACGGATTACATTAAAGGAGCGTCCAAATAACGGATGGCTCGGATCCAGCACCTCGATCTTGTCCGGTGATGATTCGTCAGACTCACAAGCAGGGATATTTCTGTAGGCCGTCGCTCGACGGGATCGATATTGATGCGATAGTGCGCCATCCCGTGCGGCAGTATCAGATCGCTGGCTGAAGTTGGTGAATTGATCGGTTGACGCGGCGACGCGGCTCAGATTCAAAACTGGGATGACCCGAACCGGCGAACCGAACGTTGCAGAACTGATGGCGCAGTTGGCGGCAAATGCTGCTGAAATCGCTGCGCTTAAAGCCGAGAAGGAAGCGCTCTCGCGACGGGTCGTCAAGCTGGAAGAAGAGCTGGCACTTGCACGGCTTCATCGCTTTGCCCCACGCAGCGAAAAGCACATTGATCGCATCTTCAACGAAGCCGAAGAGTCCGCGGACGAGGACGACAATGACGAAGGCGGGGTCGTTGATCTTCCGGACACAGGCCTGCCGGCGGTCGAAGGTACAACGGGAAAGAAGCGCGGCCGCAGACCTCTGCCGGAAGACCTGCCGCGCGAGCGTGTAGAATATGACCTTCCCGACGATCAGAAGGCTTGTCCTTGCTGCCATGGCCAAATGCATCGCATGGGCGAGGCCGTTACCGAGCAGCTCCATATCGAGGTCAAGGCAAAAGTCCTGCAGAATGTGCGGTTCAAGTATGCTTGCCGCCATTGCGACCGCACCGGGATCAACACGCCTGAGGCAATACGTGTCTCACCTTGATTGTCGCCGCGCAGCCACCATCGCGAACTGCGCACGGCGGCGATGAGCCTGTGGGCGAAAATTGCCCGAGCATGAGAGATATCTGCGGATGGCGTCTTTCGCTTGCCTTTCATCCGTTGAGTTTACAATGCCGAACGTTGCTTGACCGGTTCCAGACGATGATCCGCAAGAGAAGTATATCTGACTTGAGCCCTTGGATCAGCGATGCCAAATCAAGCCTGATTGCCTCCTTTGGGAACGGCGTTTCCAAAGACATCGATGCCATTCGCAATGCTATCAAACAGCCATGGTCAAGCGGTCAGGTTGAAGGCCAGATCAACAAACTGAAAATGGTGAAGCGGCAGATGTACGGCCGGGCGAAAATCGATCTCCTTCAAGCCCGCCTTGTCGGACCATCATGATCAAACGTCATCGAAAGTGCGTCTGACCCAATTTTGGATGCTGATTGACAGATGCCTTCGTGGTTGATGCCGGCAGCGAGGCAGAGGTCGAGATGCTCTTCAACGCAGCGCTCGGCTATTGCGTATGCGCGGACTGGACGTTTGCATCTGCGGCGACAACCGTCGAGGCCTCCACCTTGGGCGACGCGACTTTGGGAGCCGCAAATCCACCGCCGATTGCTACATTCAACCTCACGTGATCCTTGGCCAGTTGTTGGATCGCCGCGGCGAGGCTCGCCTGAGCGCTGGACACCTGCCTTTGCGCGTCGAGAACATCGAGGAGAGACGAGGCGCCATCCTTGTACGAGGCCGTCGAAAGCTTCAGTGTTTCTTCGATCGTTTCTACTTGCCTGCGACGTGAGTTTACTGTGCGAACGTCGCGTGGGACGGCTGTCAAAGCGTCCTCGACTTCCTGCACAGCTGTCAGGACGGTTGATTTCCAGCTTATGTAGGCCGCTGCGGCGTCCGATTTAGAAGTCTCGACGTTTGCCCGCAAACGGCCGCCGTCCAGAATCGGTAGGTCAAGGCTCGGCCCGAAGGACCATTTCGAGATACCCCCGTGACGGCCACGCTGATTGATATAGCAAGGGGTGATCGAGCCGGAGAGCGTTATCGCGGGATAAAGCTGTGCTTCCGCCACGCCGATCTTTGCAGTCGCGGCGGCGAGATCCCGCTCAGCCTGGCGAATATCGGGTCGATTGCGAATAAGATCGGCGGGAATGCCGGCATTGATCTCTCCGCGATAGACCGGCTGCCCTTCGCTTTTCTGCAGTTGCTTGACCACCGTTTCCGATGGCAAGGCGAGGAGGGTCGCAATGCGATGAGCCGACACGCGGAAATTCAGTTCCAGACTTGGTATTTCGGCAATCGTCGATTGGACAAGTCCTTCGGCCTGCAAGACATCCAGCCGGGAAGCCGCTCCCGCTTCGAGTTGAAAATTCGTGAGATCGTAGGTCTCCTGGCGCGACTTCAGGTTCGCTCGGGAAATCGAGACGCGCTGCTGGTAGTACCGGGCGTCGATGTAGGAGGAAACCAGATCTTTAATTAGAGCCAGCTTTGCGACGTCGACAACCGCATGCGCAGAATCAAGAGAAGCCAGTGCGCTTTCGGTGCTGCGCTGGTACTGGCCGAATACGTCCAGCAGCGAGGTCAACGATAGTTGCCCGCTGGAGATATTCTGGGTGCTCGTGACATCTCGCGCTTTGCCGATCTCGCCGCTTGTCTTGTGTGATGTCCCAAAATCGAGGTTGGGAAGGCCCCCGGCGCCAGCGATGGTGACGTCCGCGGCGGCGGCATTAATCCTTTCGAGCGCCTGCTGAACACTGAGGTTCTCATCCAGGCCGGAGGCAACGTACTGGTTGATCGTACGATCTGAAAAGGAATTCCACCACGCCGACACCGCAACATCGCCGGCGCTCTGTTTTGCACCCTCGGAGAACTTCGCCGGTAAAGGCGTTTCCGGCGGTGCATGGTCGGGCCCGAGCATGCAAGATGACAAAAGCAGCGGCAACACCGCAGCGGCTAGACGGAGCGAATGCATTTCAATCAACCTCGATGGTTTTGTCGTGTGTCCGTGGTCTCGTCGGCACAAGTCATCATTGGCGTCTGTATGTACTGAGTAGGTTCAGGTCCCGTGGAGGCTGGATGGAGCGTTCATGGAGGCACCGTAAACTTAACGCTGCGAAGACAAGATCTGGGAGTGAGGCTTTGGTTCATTCGGCGTGAAGGCGCGCGATTTGGCGCCATGCTTGCATGGCAGTTGCTCGCAATTGTCGATGGTGGTGGATGGAATATTGGCCTGCTGCCGGTTTATCGGACACGAGGTTAAGCTAATCCCACCTTTGTTTCAAAGTCATTGGGGCTGAGATAGCCCAGTGTCGAGTGGCGACGCTTCGGGTTGTAGAAGCGCTCGATGTAATCGAACACATCGGCTCTGGCGTCATTCCTCGTGCGATAAACCTTCCGTGCCGTTCTCTCCGTTTTCAGTGAGGAGAAGAAGCTCTCCATTGCAGCGTTGTCCCAGACATTTCCAGAGCGGCTCATCGAGCAGGTGATGCCGTGATCTCCCATGAGGCGCTGGAACTGCTCGCTGGTATATTGGCTGCCCTGGTCGGAGTGATGCAGCAGAGCATCTGGTTTTCCTCGACGCCATATCGCCATGATCAGCGCATCTGTGACGAGTTGGGCTGTCATGTTGGCATTCATCGACCAGCCGACGACACGGCGTGAGAACAGGTCGATGACGGCTGCGACATACAGCCAGCCTTCCGCGGTCCAGATATAGGTGAAGTCAGCCACCCATTTCTGGTTCGGACGGTCTGCCACGAACTGGCGGTCCAGCACGTTAGGCATGATGACGGCACGGTCACCGGCATCCTTTGGCAAGCCACGCCGCCTCGGTCTTGCCCTGAGCGCATTCAAGCGCATCAGCCGCTCAATACGATGGAGGCCACAGGATAACCCTTCCTCCAGCACATCGTGCCAGACCCGTCGGGCACCATAGGTGCGGTCGCTGGACTGGAAACTCTGCTTGATCCTTTCCAGCAGGACCTCGTCATGGCGTGCATGTTCGCTCGGAGAACGATTGAACCAGGCGTGGAAACCTGAACGAGAAACTCCCAGCGCTTCACAGAGCCATGCCACCGGCCAGATCGAGCGGTGCTTTGCAACGAACGCGAACTTCATATCGCGTCCCTGGCAAAGTAGGCTGCGGCCTTTTTTAGGATATCGCGCTCTGCCTTCAGCTTTGCGACTTCACGACGGAGCCGCTCGATCTCAAGCTGCTCCGGCTTCATTTGCCCTTTTCCAGGAAAGGATTGGCTGGGATCGTCGCCGTATTCCCGAACCCATTTGCGCAACACATTCTCGTGGACATCAAGATCACGGGCAGCCTGCGCAACGGCAACCCCACGCTCCCTGACCAGCTTCACCGCCTCAAGCTTGTACTCGCGGCTGAATATTCGTCTTTGCATTCATGCTCTCCGGTTTCAGGAGGAACACCTTAACCTCGTGTCCATGAAACCGGCAGCAGGCCATATCGTGGCGGGGAACGTTAAAGAGGTTGGCGATCGGGTCGTGTACGGAAAGCGCTTCATGATCCTCTCCTCCCATCGGACGGCGTTGGTGCACCGCTCAGCGACGGGTCATCATTCGGTCTTTGATGCGTACTTATTTCGTTGCTGCCGTCGGTGCCTCGCAACGAACGGATTTCGGGCGTCCGCAGGCGAGCATTCGGTTCAGTATGGTGACCCCGATCGCAGCCTCTGTCTGCTGCGACCGGAATGAACGAGCGTGCAAACGCGGCCCGATGATGCCCTTGTATCTGCCCATCGCTGTTTCGATCAGCGCCCGTTTGCCATAGCCGGTGGACGTCTGCCATTTCAGCCGGCCATCTGCCTGCATGGATGATATGTGGTCGTCTCTCTGGCAGGATGCTTGGACGTTGGGCCGTTCAACCGCGTTCGAGCGCGGTGGAATGACGACCCTTGCGCCTGCGCTGTGACGGAGAACTGCGTCGTAGGTTGGATAGCCATCATAGGCTCCATCGGCAGTGAACTGGTCGATCTCATCGTCGATCTGATCCAGCAACGGCTCCAGCTGCGAGGCATCGCCGGTTTCCTGATCTGTCAGACTATGTGCAATGGGGACTGTCAGGAATTCTGTGCGGGGGGCCGGTTCATTAGTTGAAGAACCGCTCGCCGAAGATGACGGCGAACTGTGTCTTTGCTTCGACCCATTCGGGTGCGCGCCGGACCTGTTGCTCGAACAGCTCATGGATGCACCGCTCCGACGGATAATCCGCCGCCGTCCGGTTCAGATCCTCCAGCAGATAGGTGCGCTCGGCGGCCGGCAGGATGTCGAGGTCGCGCACCGGCCTATTGGGGGCATGCTCCAGCGCCTCGGCCAGTTGCTCGAGCACCTGCTGCATGTAGCCGCAGACCCGATCCGCAGAGATCGGCTCCACCACCTGCGCCGTCAGGCCGAGCGCCTCGCCAGAATCCTCCACCGACAGGGTCAGCGGATAGTTGGTGCGCTCCTCGCCGCCCAGCCGTTCCATGCCGGACAGCACGTCGCTTGGCACCGTAAAGTTAACCGACGGCTGATGAAGATGTGCGTACATGGGCCATGTCAGAAGTTGCTCGTGATCCGCTTTATCGTCGCCACCGCTATCCCGCTGAGATCATTGCGCACGCGGTATGGCTCTACTTTCGCTTTCCGCTCAGCCTGCGCATGGTTGAGGACATGCTGGCGGCCCGCGGCATCATCGTCACGCATCAGACCATTCGAAGCTGGGCGGAGAAATTCGGACGGCATTTCGCCCGGAAGATCAAGCGACGGTCAGCCGGCTGCCTGGGCGACAAATGACATCTCGACGAATGTGTGGGGGCCATCAATGGCAAGAAGCAGTGGCTCTGGCGTGCGGTCGATCAGGACGGCTTCGTCCTCGAAGTACTGGTGCAAAGCCGCCGAAATGCCAAGGCGGCAAAGCGTCTGATGCGTAAGTTGCTGAAGGCTCAAGGGCGGACACCACGGGGACTGTCAGGAATTCTGTGCGGGGTGCCATGATGATGAAAAGGAGAGAATCATCACATGGCTATCGAAAAAGAACTTCTGGACCAGCTTCTTGCGGGACGTGATCCGTCCGAGGTTTTCGGCAAGGACGGCTTGCTGGATGACCTGAAGAGGGCGCTTTCGGAGCGCATTCTCAATGCCGAGCTAGACGAGCATCTCGATGTTGAGCGTAGCGAGGGGACCTGTGCCAACCGGCGCAATGGCTCCTCGAGGAAGACAGTTTTGACCGGAACGTCGAAAATGACGCTGGCCATTCCGCGCGACCGGGCCGGCACGTTCGACCCGAAGCTGATCGCCAAATACCAGCGCCGCTTTCCCGATTTCGACGACAAGATCATCTCCATGTACGCCCGCGGCATGACGGTGCGGGAGATCCAGGGTCATCTCGAAGAAATCTACGGCATCGAAGTATCGCCAGACCTGATCTCGGCGGTGACCGATACCGTTCTGGAGGCAGTTGGTGAGTGGCAGAATCGTCCGCTTGAGCTGTGCTATCCCCTTGTGTTCTTCGACGCCATCCGGGTCAAAATCCGGGACGAAGGTTTCGTTCGCAACAAGGCCGTCTATGTCGCACTCGCTATTCTTGCGGACGGCACCAAGGAAATCCTCGGGCTATGGATCGAGCAGACGGAAGGGGCAAAGTTCTGGCTGCGGGTGATGAACGAACTGAAGAGCCGTGGCTGCCAGGACATCCTGATCGCTGTGGTCGATGGCCTGAAGGGCTTTCCCGAAGCCATCACTGCCGTCTTTCCCCAAACGATCGTGCAGACTTGCATTGTCCACCTGATCCGGCATTCCTTGGAGTTCGTTTCCTACAAGGATAGAAAGCCCGTCATGCCGGTGCTGAGAGCCATCTACCGTGCCAGAGATGCCGAGGCGGGCCTGAAGGCACTGGAGGCCTTCGAGGAAGGCTACTGGGGCCAGAAATACCCTGCCATCTCTCAAAGTTGGCGGCGCAATTGGGAACACGTCGTTCCCTTCTTCGCCTTCCCGGAAGGTGTCCGCCGCATCATTTACACCACGAACGCCATAGAGGCCTTGAACTCGAAACTTCGCCGGGCCGTGCGCTCGCGTGGGCATTTCCCTGGTGACGAAGCCGCCATGAAGCTGCTATATCTGGTGCTCAACAACGCCGCAGAGCAATGGAAGCGCGCGCCGCGGGAATGGGTCGAAGCAAAGACACAGTTCGCCGTCATCTTCGGCGAGCGGTTCTTCAACTAATGAACCGGCCCCCGCACAATTCCTGACAGTCCCGACACCACGGGTCATGATCACCGACAAGCTCCGGTCCTATGATGCCGCCAGGCGCGACCTCATGCCCGGTGTCGAACACCGGTCGCACAAAGGCCTCAATAATCGAGCGGAAAATTCGCACCAGCCGATCCGACGACGCGAAAGGACCATGAAACGCTTCAAGTCGGCACGCCAGCTTCAGCGGTTCGTTTCCATCCATGATCCGATTGCCAACCTGTTCCACTTTCCCCGCAATACGCTGTCATCGGCTCAACATCGAGACCTGCGTAACGCCGCCATGCAAATCTGGAACAAAATCGCGTGTGTCGCCGCAGCCTGACAGCCGTCCCGGCCAGCTATCGCTGCATCAATCCGCTGATAACTTTACAGTGCCCTTCGCTCGTATGATTCCCTATGTCAACTTTCTAACTTCTATGGCCAACGATTTAGAAAATCTTGATTTCTCGAGGACCCACAAGGGCATCGTCAACTTAACGGAATGTGGAATTCGATGTGCGATGAAGGTTGATGACAGACCGTGATCCACTCTATCGTCGACATCGCTTTCCCGCTGAAGTTATTGCCCACGCCGTGTGGCTCTATTTCCGTTTCCCTCTGAGCCTGCGAATGGTCGAGGACTTGCTGGCTGCCCGTGGGATCATTGTCTCGCACCAGACCGTCCGGCTGTGGGCGGAGAAATTCGGCCGCACTTTGCCAACGAGATCCGTCGTCGATCATCCGGTCGGCTTGGCGACAAATGTTGGGGTGGACGGCCCCCGAACGGCATCGAAATGTGCCAGAGTGAGCTGTTAACGATCTCAAACGAAGGAGCCGTCCGTGGATCAGATTATCCGTATTGGCATGGATACGTCAAAGCACGTCTTTCAATTGCATGGTGTGAACGCCGCCGAGCGGCCGATCCTGCGCAAGAAGATGCGCCGCAAGGAGATGGTGGATTTCTTTGCGACATGCCCACCGACCGCGATTGCGATCGAAGCCTGTGCCGCTTCGCATCACTGGGCGCGGTTGCTGACAGGGTTCGGACATGAGGTAAAGCTGATCGCGCCACAACTGGCGAAGCCCTACGTCAAGCGCGGCAAGAATGATGCGGCCGATGCCGAAGCGCTATGCGAGGCGATGCCGCCCGACGATGCGGTTCGTTCCGGTAAAGAGTGCGGATCAGCAAGCCGCGCTGATGCTGGTGGGCATGCGCGAGCGCGCTGTCGCCGCACAGACGCAGCTTGCCAATACGATTCGTGGCTATGCAGCTGAGTTCGGGCTGACCGCGGCCAAAGGCATGTCTCATCTTCCGCTCCTTCTGGAACGCATCATGATTGATGAAAGCATTCCGGCTGTGGCGCGTGAGCTGTTCGCGTCTCTCGTTGAGGAATTTGCGCAGTTGGGTGAGCGCCTGAAAGAGGTGGAGGCAAAACTGATGGCTTGGTATCGCAACAATGAATGTTGTCGCCGTCTTGCAAAGATCCCTGGTGTCGGACCAATCGGCGCGGTCTTGCTGGTGATGAAAGCGCCGGCACCGGAACAGTTCAGATCTGGAAGGCAGTTTGCCGCCTGGATGGGCCTGACGCCCAAGGATCATTCGACTGCTGGCAAAGTCAGGCTCGGTATCATTACGAGGGCCGGCGATGAGGCATTGCGCAAAACATTGGTCGTGGGTGCGACCTCGTTGCTTCGACAGGTGAGAGCGGGAAGAGGCAGGAACGCTTCGCTCTGGCTCATCGAGTTGCTCAAGCGCAAGGCCCCAAAACTCGCGGCTGTCGCGTTGGCCAACAAGATCGCCAGGATCGCCTGGAAAATGATGGTGACCGGCGAGGCTTACAAGGGCAATGCTGCGCGCCCGGCTCTGGCCTGCGCGGCGTGAAGAGATCAGTCGGTCACGGTGAGCAGGATACAGACGCTACCGTGCTGAGCTGATGCGTGAACTTGCAGGAAACGATTAGATGGTGTGATCGATCGATCCGAGACGCGGTACACATCCGTAGATGCCAGTGGCCCAACGAGGCCGATCAAGTGTTTGGAACCCACGTCGCGGAACCCATCTTGGCCAGCGTTCATGTGTGAACGCAACAAAAGGCCGGACATATGAACGCAAGAGATCCGATCAACTCATCAAAGAGTTCTTGCAAGGAGGGGGCCGTCCACATATGGCTTCTCGATGAAGCCGTTATTTCAATCCGTGGCAAGAAGCATTGGCTGTGGCGCGCAGTTGATCAGGACGGTTTCGTCTTGGAGGTTCTCGTACAAAGCCGCCGCAATGCAAAGGCCGCCAAGCGCCTGATGCGCAAGCTCTTGAAGGGTCAGGGACGGTCGCCGCGTGCGATGATCACCGACAAGCTGGGGTCCTACGGCGCAGCAAAGCGAGAGATCATGCCGGGTGTAGAGCATCGCTCCCACAAAGGGTTGAATAATCGGGCGGAGAATTCTCACCAGCCAGTCCGGCGGCGAGAGCGGATCATGAAGCGCTTCAAGTCACAGCGACATCTACAACGCTTCGTCTCCATCCATGATCCGATCGCCAACCTATTTCAAATCCCGCGCCACGACATCTCTTCCGGCCACCATCGCGAACTGCGCACGGCGGCGATGAGCCTGTGGGCGAAAATTGCCCGAGCATGAGAGATATCTGCGGATGGCGTCTTTCGCTGGCCTTTCATCCGTTAAGTTTTCGATGCCGTCAGCAGTGTTCGACGACTTTCTCCTAAGGTTGACGCCCACGTGCGGTCCCATAAGGTAAGCTAATACGTACCGAGATTGAGCGATTCGGCCCTACGGTTGAGCGACAGGCTCGATGCTTATTCGCAATCCAGAACTGTTAGGAGTTACAGCCATGAGCAATGACTTGATCCTCATCATTGAAGACGAGCCGGAAACTCGCGATCTAATGCACAGGTACCTTCGGAGAGAAGGTTTTAGGACAGTGGATGCTCCCAATGCAAAAATTGGCCTCGAGCACTACCGGAAGCTGAAACCCGATCTCGTACTTCTCGACATCACGTTGCCCGACCAGAACGGCTATGAGGTGCTGGCTGAAATCAGGCGTCTCGGCAATACGCGGGTGATTCTTGTGACGGGAAGGCGTGAAATTATTGACGAACTGCAGGGCTTTCGAGTCGGATCGGATGATTACGTTACCAAACCGTTCCATCCGGATGTGCTGGTAGCCCGTGTCAGCACGGTGCTAAAGAGAGGCGTTGATCGAACCGCCAATCAGCTAATCCGCGTTGGAAACCTGATAGTCGACTACTCCGCACACACGGCATCGGTAGATCAACCGACCGGACAAAAAGACCTGAATCTGACTCTAAAGGAGTTCAGCCTGATCGATTGTTTGGCCCGTACCCCCGGCCGTGTGTTCGAACGTAGTCACCTGATTGACAAATGTTATCCAGGCGATGGGCCTCTCGATCGAACCATTGACTCTCATATGTGCAATTTGAGATCCAAACTAGAGGCCGCAGGCGCTAGTTGTATGCTGGTCACTGTCCGGGGAGTTGGATATAGGTTGGAAAATAGCGATGGCTAGACGCAAACATACAGTCTGGAAAAGGTGATTGTTCGCGCTTTGAGCGTGCAGACCGTAAGCGACAAGCCGGGGCCGTTCAGGCGGCGTAGTTCCATGGCATGAGCGCGTCGATTTCACTGCTGGGCCATCCATTCGCAAGGCGCTCAAGCGTCTGGGTCAACCAAGCTTGCGGATCGACTGCATTCATCTTTGCCGTTTATGCCGACCGGCGAACTATGCCGAGTGTCTCTTCTAATATTTACGGCAAACCGCGCATTCCCAGCCAGTTCGGCGGGTCGCCGTTGGTTGGCACTCGGCATAGTCCTCATGCTCAGAGGGTGACCTGCCACTGAAGTTTCATCCGGCTGCGATTAGAGCCTCGGCGGGTTTGAATACGCCAAATGGCGCGGTGGGAGCAACCGGCGGAAACGCGAAGCTTTCATCTTGCGCAGCGTTGGAGCCGGTTGCGGCGATGATCCCGGCGTAGCCTGCCGGGGTCTGGTATCCGAGCGACGAGTGTGGCCGGAAATGGTTATAGTCGTCAGCCCATTCAGCAATGGCGCTGCGGGCATGATCGAGGCCGAAGAAGAGGCTCTCGTTGAGCAACTCGTCGCGCATCCGGCCGTTGAAACTCTCGACATAGCCGTTCTGCATTGGCTTCCCCGGCGCGATATAGTGCCACTCGACCTTGTGATCCCTCGACCAGGCGAGGATGGCATTCGACGTTAGTTCGGTGCCGTTGTCGGAGACAATCATTCCGGGCTTGCCGCGTCGTTCGATCAGCGTCGTCAGTTCTCGGGCGACACGTCGACCAGAGATCGACGTGTCCGGGACCGCTGCCAGGCATTCGCGCGTCACGTCATCGACAATGTTGAGCACGCGGAAGCGTCTGCCGCAGGCGAACTGGTCATGCACGAAGTCCAGCGACCAGCGGGCATTGGCCTTCGCTTCAACCAGGATCGGCGCACGTGTGCCGACCGCACGCCGCCTGGCTTTCCGCTTGCGAACGGAAAGACCTTCCTCGCGATAGAGCCGGTAGATGCGATTGACCCCGGACGGCTCTCCGTCCCGCCGAAGCAGGACAAACAGCCGACGGTAGCCGAAACGACGCCGCTCATTGGCGAGGTCGCGCAGCTTCGTCCGCAGTTCAACCTCCGGCGGTCGGCTTGACCGGTAACGGATCATCTTGCGGTCGGCGGATATAATCTGGCAGGCCCGCCGCTCCGAAAGACCCATGACGGCCTTCAGATGCGTGACGGCGTCACGCTGGGCGGCAGGCCCTACCATTTTTTTGCAAGAAGCTCGCGGAGCGCGGCTGCATCAAGCATCTGCTCGGCCAGCAACTTCTTTAGCCTCGCATTCTCGTCCTCAAGCGCCTTCAGACGCTTCGCTTCGGAGACTTCCATGCCGCCGTATTTGGCTTTCCAATTATAAAACGTTGCTTCTGAAATCCCGTGCTTGCGGCAGAGATCGGCTGCCTTCGCACCCGCCTCCTGTTCCTTCAGCACCGCAATAATCTGCTCTTCCGTAAATCTCTGCTTCTTCATATGTCCGTCCTCAATGGTCCGGACTCTAATCCATTCTGGAGGAAATTCTCAGTGGCAGGTCAGCGGCGTTCAGGAATTCCAAAAGCCGGTCGCTTGGTCGAAATCGCTCGGCCTTGACGCGTTCGTATGGCTTCAGCTTTGCGAGTGCAGTTTCCTTCAGTTCGAGATGCGCATGAAGATAGGTCAGCGTCGTTTCCATCGCTTCGTGGCCCAACCACAGGGCAATGACCGAGCAGTCGACGCCCGCCTGCAGCAACTCCATGGCAGCGGAGTGCCGTAAGACATGAGGCGACACCCGCTTTGAGCGAAGGGAGACGCAATGATGGCGGGCTTTGGCGACATATTTGTTCAGCAGCGCCTGCACGCCGTCGGCGCTGAGCCTGCCACCGTGCATATTCGGGAAGAGAGCCGTTGCGCCTCGCGTTGTGGGCTCCTTGAGCCAGTAACGAAGGGCTTGCTGTGCAACCTTTGTGAGCGGCGTACTTCGCTCTTTGCGGCCCTTGCCAACGCATTGCACATGCGCACCTTGGCCGAGTATTACCGAGTCTCGGTCAAGGGCGATGATCTCCGAGACCCGCAGCCCCGTTTGCGCGGCCAGCAATAGCAGAGTGTAATCGCGGCGTCCCAGCCACGTGCTTCGATCCGTACAGTCCAGGATCGCTTCAATCTCGGGCCTGGTTAGAAACTGAAGCTGCCGCTTGTCACATCGCTTGCTGGGGATCGCGAGCACACGCTGAATGTGGGCGCTATGTGCCGGCTCCTCAAATGCCGCATATCGGAAGAAAGAGCGGATGGCTGTGAGGCGGAGATTCCGGGTCCGCACCGAGGCGGATCTCTTCGTCTCAAGATCCTCCAGGAATGCGCCGATGAAGGGAGCGTCCAAATCCCGCAGCGTCAACTGCGATGGGGATCTCCTAAGGCGCGTCTGTGCGAACGCAAACAGGAGCCTGAAGGTGTCGCGATAGGAGGCGATGGTGTTGGAACTTACACCTCGATGCTTCATGAGCCGATCTGTGAACCACCGCTCGATCAGCACGGCCAGGTCGTTCGTGCGTCTCATGACCGTACCTCCCAGCGCTTGTCCAATCGCCGTACGGCATGGTTCATCAGTTCCGGCGTGGCGGACAGGTACCAATAGGTGTCGCGAACATTGGCATGGCCGAGGAAGGTCGAGAGAACCGGCAGCTCGCGTTCCACATCTTCGCCCGCGCGATGCCAGTTGATCGTGAGCGTCCGGTGAACTCATTTTCGCGTGGTTGAGGGAGCGAAGCTATAGGACGCGTTTCATTTCATCTGCCATGACGCGCTCGATGATCTCGGGGTCGCATTGTTCGTCGACGAGGAACTGGTGGATACCACCATCCCACGTCCTTATGTCGGTTAGGAGATTTTGAAGTTCGTCGATACCATTCTCGGTCAGACCCTTCGTGCCATCTTCACTGCCATCGCTGACGTAAACCAGTTCGCCCTCGGAGAGGTTGTCCGCGTTGGCGGTCACCTCTTCGATCAGTTCGAGGTTCTCGCCGATCATGACGGCGACTTGCTTGAGCGTGTAGATGAACCTCGAGCGTGCCATCACGCAACCTCGCATCGGTCTTTCGCTGGCGTCCAGTTCCAGGGCAATAGGTCCTCAAGTCGGTCCTTGGGGTGATCCTGGATCCGGGTCAGGACGTCTGTCAGATAGACCTCCGGATTGTGGCCGTGCAATTTGACCGTTTCGATGATGGTCAGGATGTTGGCGATGCGCTCACCGCCCTTATCCGAGCCGGCGAAGAGCCAATTTTTCCTTCCAATTCCCATCCCCCGTTCATTCTGCCCATGTCGGCGATGAAGTCGAAGTCCATTATCGCTGGCATCCGTATTTCGGCAAAAAGGTTTCCATTCGCCGCGTCGAAGAACGAGCGACAGGTCGGTTTCTGAAGGTTTTGGGGCCCTCAGGTGTGGTGGTCTCGATTTCGGGGTGGATGATTGATCCTGTGGTGTGCAGCGGCATGACCATGGGAACGGCACGCGTCGATCTTGCGGCGCTGATCGAACTGAACAGACCGGTCTCAGGCGGTGCGAGGGCGGCACTCTTCCGAGGTGAACATAGAATCACTCAGGAGCAAGATGATGAGATCCCGCAACACGCTGGTGCCGGCGTCGGGCCGGCAGCTCGACCTGATATTCAAAACCCGCACGCTCGACGGACTGAGCGACAAGGATCGCAAGAAGGCAATATCAACACTGGCTTGCCTGCTGATGCAGGCGGCCGGTCTGGCCGTCGAGGAGCTCAACGATGACCAGCACTGATCTGATTCCGACAGTGCTGCTTGAACGCAAGGCCGTCGTTTACGTTCGGCAGTCCACTCAGTCACAGGTGATGACCAATCTGGAAAGCCAGCGACGGCAGTATGATCTTGTTGACGTCGCACGACAGCGCGGCTTTCTCGACGTTGAGGTCATCGACGATGACCTCGGACGCTCTGCCAGCGGAACGGTCGCGCGCCCCGGCTTCGATCGTCTCGTCGCCCTGCTGTGCGCCGGCAAAGTTGGTGCCGTTTTATGCTTCGACGCCTCACGGCTCGCACGTAACGGCCGGGACTGGCACCATCTGCTCGAACTATGTGGCCTGGTTGAAGCCCGCGTCATAGATCACGATGGTGTCTACAATCCATGTCGGCCCAATGATCGTCTGCTGCTGGGGATGAAGGGCAGTATCAGCGAGTTCGAACTTGGCGTGCTGAGAGCCCGCATGCTCGATGCCGCCAGATCGAAAGCGCGCCGTGGCGAATTGCGACTTTCCGTTCCGTTCGGCTACATTTGGCATCGGGAGGCGGGGCTTGGACTGGACCCCGATCTGCGTCTGCAAGACGTAATCCGATCTGTATTCGCACGCTTCCACGAGCTTGGAAGCGCGCGTCAGGTGCTGCTGTCGATGACGAAAGATCAAATCCACTTTCCGCGGCCGTCGGATGAAAGGCGCATGACCAACTTCGTCTGGACGCCGGTCCGTTATCGCAATGTAATCGGCATCCTCAAAAACCCCTTCTACGCCGGCGTCTACGTCTATGGAAAGAGCGAGAAGCGGACTGCCATCGTTGATGGACGAGCGCGTCGCAGCTATGGGCATGGTAAGCCTGTCGGCACCTGGGAGGTGATGATCCGGGATCATCACGAGGGTTACATCAGTTGGGACGAGTACGAGCGCAACCAACAGCAATTGGCGCTCAATAATTATGGCCGCTCGGGCGGGACTAAATCGGGCCGTGGCGGCAAAGCGTTATTATCGGGACTCCTAACCTGCGGACGGTGTGGGCGGCGGCTGAGTGTTGCTTATACGGGCAATCCACACAGTCCTGTCTATCGCTGCGACAAGCAGAATCTGATGATGGGCTTGCCCCGGTGCATGACGTTCGGTGGCCCGAAGGTCGATGCGGCGGTTGCGCGCGAGTTGTTGCGCGCGGTAGAACCGTTAGCGATCGAAGCGACCTTTGAAGCAGAGCGGATGCACAGGGAGCGGCAAGAAGACCAGCGGCACATTCACGACCTGGAGCTACAACAGGCTCGTTACGAGGCCAGCCTGGCTGAGCGTCGCTATGCGGCATGCGATCCCGACAATCGTCTCATCGCCGCGCAGCTTGAGAAGAATTGGGAAACTGCATTACGCCGCGTGCGGGATCTGGAGGAGCGCAAGCCTGCCGACAGGCCTTCGACAATAGCGGTCGATCCAGGCACCTTCGCGAACTTGGCCGACAATCTCTTAGCTGCCTGGGAGTCGCCCGATGTGACCATGCGCGTGCGCCAGCAACTGCTGCGTACACTCATCGCCGACATTGTCGTTGATGTCGACGATGCGGTGCGTGACGTGGTGCTGACGATCCATTGGAAGGGCGGCCAGCATTCGGAACTCAAGGTCCGCAAGCCTCAGACCGGTGAACACGGTTGTGCCACCACTGAGGATGCCCTGGCGGTGATGCGCAGCATGGCTGGTCGCTGGTCCGATGAACATATCGCCGCGTCGCTTAATCGAATGGGCATGCCAACAGGGCAAGGAAAAACCTGGACCGCGCATCGGGTCGCTTCTGTAAGGCGGGTACGTGCGATCCACGCGTACAAATCGGCCGACAAAGACGGCGAATGGCTGACCATGACCGAGGCTGCGGTGGCATTAGGCGTAACTAACCATCGAATACGCCATCTGATAAAGATGAAGGTGTTGTCCGCCGAACAGGTGGTTCGCGGTGCACCGTATCAAATCAGGGTCAGCGACCTGGCTTCTGCGACGGTCCAAGCCGCGATAGCCCGAAAGGGCCGCCCGTGTCGCATCGCTGACACGGAGACGCTTCCAATGTTTACAGATACTTAGAAAAGGAGTGCACAATGACTCAGGTCCGCCTATCGGACGTAGTGCCCGCTCGGCGGCATTGTTGTCGATCGCGACGCGGCCTTCTTCGAGGAACAGACAGAGCGAAGACCATCGGCTCAATCCGTAGCGGAAAGCTGTCGCCAGATCGCTTTTGCCCGGAATGCGCGTGAGTTGAGCTTCAGCCCAGTGGCGGAATGCATCGACCTTAGGCTTGCTCTGCTTTTGACGCGCAGCAAGACGGATCTCAGGAGGCTGCCCGTTGATGCCACGCTCGATGTCGTAAAGCGCTCCGATGCGATCGAGAGCCTCTCGCGCAATCTCCGACTTGTTTGATGTCCAGATGTCGTGGAAGTCTCGTCGCCAATGAGCCTTATCTCGAGCTCGAGATAAGTCGCATTATCCAGAGCATGGTTTTATCTGGGGTATCCTACTCTATATGTCATGTGGGCCGGAGATTTCGGCACGCTGGGCTCCAGATAAAAGCTGCGACTGGGATTTGACGGGCCGCCGCTTGCGGGGGCGACGTTGCAGATACCGCTACGCACCATGTCGACGATCGAAGACTATGTCGCCACGCAGGAATGGCGACGCGCACTATTGTCGCGCTGCCCGCTGCATTTGAACGGCAGCTGTTCGTTTCGACGTCATGGGAGTTATGGGCGCGTTACCAGTCCGGGTGTTCGGGTCGCCCGCTATTATTGCCCGCAGGGGCGCATGACGTTCAGTCTGTTGCCGGATTTTCTCGCCGCGCGCCTACCCGGTTCGCTTGCAGCGATAGAGCGCGTCGCCGCTGCCGCTATGTCGGCAAGAAGCATGGAAGCGGCCGCTGACGCTGCGCGTGGCCCGGATGTTTGCCTGCCGGGCGCTGTGCGATGGCTTCGCCGACGCGTCACAGCGGTAAGGAGATCCGTTGCCGCTGTCAGATCAATTGCGCCCCCGCAGGACTTGCCGATAAGCGAGATACCGCCACTCACGCAGCTGCGCCGCACTCTTGCTCCGCAGATATTGCATGACATCCCGGCGCCCCTCGGCTTTCAACGGGTGTGGGGGAGAACTGGCGATGATCATGTAGGCTGCTCAGCGCTGGATGCCATCTCGATCGAGGATTGCGGTATGGTGACCCTGAACAGTTCCCGCCAACACGATACGGGGCCTGATCCACCTCGATCGCCTGCTACGCTATGCCGATCGAGGTAAAGCGATGCCCATATTCATCGGTCATAGCGACGCAGCTGCCCCTGCCGCTCCCACCCACCACGATATTCGCCGCATCTGGCGCGTGGAGGGACGGTTGAGCGCCGGAACAATGACCGTCTATCTGAATCGGATCCAACAATTTCGCACTTTTTGCGCTCTGCATGGTCTGGTCGAGCGGGAGGAACTGACCCTCGAACAGGTTGGTCGCTTCATAGACTGGTATGCGAAGCGACGGGGACTCGATCCACGTTCTCTCCACCTTTCCCGAAGCGCTCTGCAGGCGCTGAATCGTGTCTATCATCTTATGAGGCTCTCGCCTCCCGACTGGCGTCCGCCACGTTCGATGAAGGTGAAGTCGCCATCGACGCCGTTGCTTGCGCAATATGCCGCCTATCTCGCCCAGCATCGGGGTAATCCTCAGGCGACGGTCCATAGAAAGCTGGACCACCTCGGCAAGCTTTCCGATCACCTGGTTCTGGCTAATAGAGACTGGCATTCGATGCAGCTTGTCGACATTGACGCGTTTCTGGTTGACTGCGCCGCACGCTATTCCCAATCGCATGTGGGCGATATTGCCTGCACAGTACGCTGCTTTTGCCGTTTCCTGCATTGGAGCGGTCGCAGCCCGGTCGATATCAGCGAGGCCGTGATCGCCCCCGTGCAGCGACGCTATGAGCGGCCCAGACGCGCCCTTTCCTGGGAGGATGTGCAGCGGCTCCTGAGGGCGGTGGACAGATCGAGCCCGAGGGGCCTTCGCGACTACGCGATCCTGCTGATGATGAGCGTCTATGGCTTCGGCGCCGGCGAGATTATCCGCCTGCAGTTTCAGGACATCGACTGGGATGCCGGCACGCTGTCGGTCTGCCGCCCAAAGACGGGAGTCGCGTTCACGCTGCCGCTGTTGCCGCCGGTTGCCGAGGCGCTGGCGCACTACCTGCGCCATGGCCGGCCCGCTGATACGCCGACGCGCCACCTCTTCGTGCCGCTGAAGATGCCGCTGGAGGCATTCGTCGGTTCGAGCGCGATACGCCACATTGTCGTGAAGCATGCGAAGATCGCGGGGATCGATGCGCCATTTCTGGGCAGCCATGTCTTGCGACACTCCCATGCAGCGCGCCAGATCGATCTTGGCGCGCGACCCCAGGTGGTGTCGGAGTTGCTCGGTCATCGGGATCCAGAGTCGGTTTCCGCCTATGTGCGCATCGCCACGGAGACACTGCGCGAGATCGCGTTGCCGGTGCCGACATGATGACCGTCGTGACCTTGTCCGAGCTGAAGTCCGACGCGGAGAGCTTCCTGGCGTTCAAGCGCGCCATGGGCCATCCCTATCGACGCGGTGCGTTCGAGATCGAGCGATTCCTTCGCTTCGTCGGAGAGCAGTGGGCCGGTGATGACGATATTCCGCTGGCTGATGCGATCAGCCGCTGGTGTGGGCGTTTGCCCGACCGCAAGGCCGTCACGCTCGGCAATGAGTTCGGCGTCATTCGCCAGCTTTGCCTGCATCGCCGTCGTCGTGACCCCACCGGCTATGTGCCCGAGCACGCTTTTGCGCCGGTGAAGGAGTCGACCTTCTTTCCTTACATTTTCAGCCGCGAAGAGATCCGCCGCATTCTCGCCGCCGCGTCAATGCACCAAGGCCGCTTCATATGGGCGTCGATGCTACGCAGGCTGATCCTCGTGCTTTATTGCACCGGCCTCAGACTCGGCGAGGCTGTGCGCCTCAACATGGACGATGTCGATCTTGATCGCGGAACCTTGCTGATCCGCAATAGCAAGCGGCGCACGCGGATCGTCCCGATGCGCGACGATCTTGTCGCAGAGCTCCGGCTCTATGTCGACGATCGACGCAAGTTGCTTCTCGATCGTGCTCATGTGGATTCCGAGGCGCTGTTCGTTCGCCGCAACGGTGCGGCACTCCATACCAAGGCGGCATCCAATGCCATCCGAAAGCTCCTACGCCGCCTCGATATCAAGCCCGCGCAGGGGCGTGTTGGAGCGCGACCATATGAGTTTCGGCATGCCTTCGCTGTTCATCGACTCACGGCTTGGGCAGACGAAGGGGCGGACGTTCACGCCAAGCTCCCTTGGCTTTCGGCCTATCTCGGCCACCAGAACGTCATTGGCACCGAAGTATATCTGAAGGCGACACCGCAACTGCTGGAACTGGCGAGCACACGCTTCGAACAGCATGTGCGACGCGCGCGACAGCCGCGATGAGCAAGATCGGATCCCAGATGCTATTCGCTCTCGTGCAGTCGTTCTTCACCAACTATCTGCCGCGCCAGCGTGGCGCGAGCCCGCATACGACGCGCGCCTATCGCGACACACTCAAGCTGCTGTTTCAGTTCGTTGCTCAGTGCCGCGGCCGCGAGGTTGCCGCGCTTGTGCTGGAGGATCTCGACGCTGACACCATCGCCGCCTTCCTCGATCATCTCGAGAGAGGAAGATCCAACTCCACCGCCACGCGCAACTGCCGTCGTGCCGCGCTTCGCAGCTTCTTCAAACACCTCTTGCGCAATGATCTCGACAATGCACTCCGCTACACGCAGGTGCTGGCGCTGCCGTCGAAGCGGGCGAGGCAGAAGCCCGCGACCTACCTAGAAGCGACCGACGTGCGGGCCATCATCGCTCACCCGGACCGCCGGACCCGTGCTGGCTGGCGTGATTATACGCTTCTGCTTTTCCTCTATAACTGCGGCGCCAGGGTGAGCGAAGCGATCGGTCTGCAGTGGCATGATCTTCAACTCACGCCGCCGCGTCAGGCTCGATTGCGCGGTAAGGGCCGCAAGGAGCGGCTCGTTCCGATGTGGCGCGAGACGGCCGACGCGTTGCGCCGCCTGCAAAACCTGTCGGACGCCCCGGGCCAGCAGCATGTTTTCATGAACCGCCACGATCAGCCGCTGACCCGCGATGGCGTCGCGTATATTCTCGCCAAGCATGCCGCAGCAATCGCCCAGGATCGACCCAGGCTGGCCCGTCACCACATTACGCCACATGTTTTTCGCCACAGTTGTGCTGCTGCGCTATTACAGTCGGGGACTGACGTGACCGTGATCCGCGATTATCTTGGTCATGCAAGCATCGTGACCACGAACCGGTATATTTCGACGAACCTGAAGATGAAACGCGACGCGCTCCAGAACTTTTGGGAGCATGCAGGCATCGAACCCAGTCAAACCAAGCCCTGGAAGCCAAAGCAGGATCTGCTTTCCTTCCTCCAGTCCCTCTGATTTTATCCCGAGATGAACTCAGCCTTTTTCGGCCGATCAAGCTCATCGAAATCGTCCTACCCCAGATAAAGCCATGCTCTTGATAATGCGCCATGCAGGCGGCCTCGACGATCTGGTTGCCGTAGAGCTTCTTGTAACCCCCATAGCCATCGGCATGCATCACGCCGCTGAAGTTTGCGAGGTGGTCAGCCGGATGCATGCCCTTGCGGTCAGGGCTATAGTAATAAGCGATGGCACCGGGAGTGGCGGCTTGATAGCCACTGCCGTCGAAGACGTAGACCCAGACCCTGCCGGTTTTTGTCTTGCCCCGTCCGGGGTCGAGAACATCGACGGGGGTATCGTCCGTATGTATTCGGTCAAGCGCGGCGATATGGGCCCTGATAGCAAAGACGAGCGGCGCAAGCAGACCCGATACGCGGCCGACCCAGTCAGCCATTACGGATCGGGAGATGTCTATCCCCAACCGATCGTACATCTCGGACAGGCGGTAGAGCGGGATGTGATCGTCGAATTTGGCGATCATGATATGGGCGAGCAGTCCCGGTCCGGGTTTGCCGCGCTCGATCGGCAGGGTTGGCATCTCGCCCGCCACCGTCGTATCGCACTCCCTGCAGATCATGCGCTTTTCGACATGGCGGACAATCTTGACCGACGCCGGCACGTGCTCCAACACCTGGACCACCCTGTCGGCGGCCTTCAGGAACGACGTGCCACCACAGGTCGGGCAATTGCAGGGGGCCGCATAGACCAGTTCTTCGGTGGGAAGACCATCGGGCAATGGTTTGCGCTTCGGCTTGTCCGGCGCGTCGTCCAACTCCGGCAGAGGAGTTTTCCCGGAGCGCATTTCAGCCTCGGCACGGCAGGCCTCAATCTCCTCCAGCATCAGTTCGAATTGCTCTATCTTCCGGTCGATCTTTTCCGAAGACGCGCCATGCTGCCGGTGTCGGAGCAATTCCAGTTGTGCCCGCAACAGCCCGATTATGGAGTCGCGCTTGATGACCTCGGCTTCTTGCTCCTCAAGTTTCGCCGCCTGTTCTGCGACGAGTGCGCGCAAAGCAGTTAGCTCATCCTGACTGTCTAGCGGCGCTGTTTCCATACCCGCAAATCTAGCCGATTTGCCCCTAGCACACCAGCAATATACCCCCGATGCCCCTGCAAAATATAGCTTTTATCCCGTTCGACCGGGAGCGGAAGTCCACGACGGGTGTCGCCAATCGATCCCCTCACTCGACTACGCATGTTGATGCCCCTCCTGGTGAGGCTGAATGATTCTCAGATCGAGGTGATTAATGGTGCGGTTACGAAGGTCGCGAACCGCGTTGACGACCGCTGGGGAATTTTGGAACAAATATGCTCCGGTTGACTGCTGGTCGATGAGCAGGCGCTTCCGCCTGATTTGGACGTAAATCCAATTGACAGGAATATCGAGCCTGGCGGCCAGTTGTACGGCGCTGAGCAAAGTAGGTTCGTGTGTCCATCTGTTGCGCTGCGCCTTTGCCTTGATGCCCGCTGCAAGGCGGAGGCGTTGCACTGTGATCGGCAAAACCTTGTCCTCGCAATTGGGTGAATGGTGTCCTTCGCGCGTCAGTATTTCAGCGATTTGATCGTCGGGCACGCCCGTCAGAGCGAGCTCCAGCAGACGCGCGCGCAGTTCTTCACCGCGCGTGAGCTTGGCGACGGAATTGACTTTCATTTTGACGTGGAGATCAGTCACGGCGCCGCCACGCCACACGATCCTCGCCAAAGCAACGTCGCGCTCACCGCGGTCAAGGACGACTTTTTCGACAAGGCACCGCAATAGTGCCTTGCGATGAGCGTCGGTCGTCGCATCGTTGGCCCAGATTTGGGGAAGGCTATCGAATAACGCAACGACCTTGTTGTTGAGGTCTTTGCTAAACCCAGTGCGCTTGGCGGGTTCAGTCGATGCTCGTTGGGCAACGGCATCTTCAGCAGCGCGAAGTTCGCTCAACGCTGCTTCCCATCGACGCTCGAGTTCGGAGGCGACCAGACGATTATCAGGGTCAACGCGATTGAACTGGCGTTCTGCCAGCGCCGCGGCGTAGCGCTTGCGCTCAAGCTCCCGTTCAGCGCCAGCGCGCAAGGCCTTGTTGACCTGCTGTTGTGCCTGCCGAGCCCGCGCTAGCGCGTCAAGCTCCCCAGGCGCCAACGCGGCCAGGAAAGCGTCCGCCACAGCTGCATCGATCTGAGCCGCACGGACACGCTGGCAGTCCGGCAGGCCAGAGTGGGAATGCAGGTGGTTGCAAGCATACTCTCCGCCACCTTTATAGCGGACGTACATCTTGTAGCCACATCGCCCGCACCAGGCGATGCCGTGCAACAGCAATTCGCCATCACGGGGAGCTCCCCTGGTTTTGGCACGCATGTATTCGGCTCTGTTGTCTCGCACAATATCGCGGATCTTCTCATAGGTTGACCAGTCGATGTAGTGGGGGTAGCGATCCTTCACGATGATCCGCCAGTCTTTAATATCCTTGGGTGTTTTCGCCTCTGAACCGCCGTCACGCCCGGCGGCGCGAAAGCGGGTCCGTCCATAAACGAAGGCACCGGCGTAGGCGGGATTCTTCAAGATCCGGGCCACCGCCGAGACCGTTGCTCGCGCCCAGCGTAGTTCGCCAAACCGGTCGCGGCGCGGCAGGGGAAGGTCCCGATCATTTAGGACGCGCATGACCTTGGCGACGGTCCGGAACTTCAGGAATGTCCGGAACACAAGCTCCAGCCGTTCCTGAACACCTAGATCAGGATCTTTTACGACCACCCCGCTCGCATCGCGCACCAAACCAACCGGCAGCATGAGGGCAAGCTCGCCGCGCTCAGCCTTGGCAAGCAGACCTGCGGTCAAACGGCTCCGGATTGTATGCAGCTCAAGCTCTGAGATGGTTCCCTTCAGACCGAGAAGCAAACGACCATTGGCGCTGCCGGGATCATAGACGCCATCGCGATCGGCAATGAGGCAGCCGCGCAGGCCGCAGATATCAAGCAGCGGATACCAATCCGAACAGTTGCGAGCAAGTCGGGTCACGTCGATCGACAGGATCAAACCGATCTCACTCAGACCAACCCGTCCGACGAGTTCCTTAAAGCCGTTCCTGCCGGTCGTAGAGGCCCCACTGATGCCGAGATCGGCATCGATAACGTCAATATCGGCTTCATGCCAGCCAAGTTCACGAGCGCGCTCGCGGAGCGCGTACTGTAGCCGTAGGCTCTCTTGATTGCTTATGACTTGATGCGGTGTCGACTGACGGACGTAAACAACCGCTCTGCGTGCCAGATGGGTGGGCTTGACCAGTTCGGACTTCATGACATACCTCCGCCAGAACTGCGGCGACGTCGTCGAGAATCTGACGCCGCAACGCGGGTGATAACGTCGCCCACAGGTTCTTCGGTTCGATCATCATGACCTTCGAGAGTTTCCGCCACCGCGATAAGATCCCGAACTGCCTCAACGCTAAGTTTAATCTGATTCGTGGCTTCGACATATCCCTGTGTCGCTGACACGGGTATCAGCAAGGTCGATCCACCACGATGTTCAACCTCATACGAAGGCGCGAAGTTGCCGCCTCTACGTCCCACCTCACGGATTACATTAAAGGAGCGTCCAAATAACGGATGGCTCGGATCCAGCACCTCGATCTTGTCCGGTGATGATTCGTCAGACTCACAAGCAGGGATATTTCTGTAGGCCGTCGACGAGCATCGAAAGCTGCGCCTGCGTCAGGTGCGCCACGCCCTCTTTCGCCGTCGGCCAGGGAAAGTATCCGCGCTCCAGCTTCTTGTACCTCACACAGGAATGCAGCCTCTACCAACGCAGATACGCAGTTAGTACGGGTCACGCATCCGTTTCATCCTCTATTCCCACGGCAGTTGCCGTGTGTCGGCAAGCGCTACAATCGGCATGGTGAACGCCTTTTGCTGCAGACCGAGGATGCCACCGTTTGGTCGGTTCCCCCGCAATGGACTGATCTTGTGAGCCCGGATCCTGAAGTTGCCATGAGCAATGGACGATCGCTCTTGCGTGTCGCCGACTTAATGGAATTGACCGCCCTGGTGGAGCGCCTTTCAAGCAAGTCGGGCACGCGACGACGCGCCAGGATGTAAAGATAAATATGCCGCTTCTGTAAAACAGATTATGCCGCAGAGGGTGATATTCATGAGGATTTACGCTTGTATATATGACGGAATGCCGGTGATAAGCCATAGAGATTGCCTTGACGAGGCGGTAAATTGCGTCATAATTAAACTTACGATAATGTCGCTTCACGCCCTCGGAGCCATTGATGTCTGCGAAGTACGACAGCAAGCGCACAAAGACGGATGTCCTCATCGAAGAGGGCACGTTCAACCCAACCCCCGAGAAGGTGCGCGATCCAAAGTTTCGGGGCAGCGAGTTCTTCGATCCACACGACGCCGTGCAGGTCAAATACGAGATGCTGCGTCGCGTCTCCATCGACAAACTGTCGGTGACGGAGGCCTCCGACGAGTACGGCGTTTCCAGGCCGACCTACTACCAGGCCAAGGTGAACTTCAATATGGCCGGCATTGCCGGACTGGTGCCGACGAAGCCGGGGCCCCGCGGTCCCCACAAGATCGACGACAAGGTCGTGGCATTTCTGCAGGCGCATCTCGCCCCAGGCGAACCCGTCCGCGCCCGGGAACTTGCCAAGCTGCTCCGCCAGGAACTCGATATCGAGCTTCATCCCAGATCGATCGAGCGGGTTCTAAAAAAAAGCGGCAGGTAGACATTGCCGCGACGGCGGCATGCCCGATCCAGCCGTCAACCATCGCGTCCCAGTACGAGGTATTGCGCAAGGCTGCTCTCGGCGCAGCGTTGCCGCTCATGGCCCGTAGCGGCCTGCTGCTCTTTTTGCGCCGGGGCATGTGGGGATGGGCTCAGGCGTTAGCCTCAACAGCAATCACCCCGCGAGAGCAGAATTACCCGTCGTCAATTGCTTGGCCGCTGCACCGCGGACACAGCACCGTCGTTCACGTCCTTGCGACAATCGCCATGAGCATCAACGATCGGAGATCACGATGAATGTACATCTCAAAGTCCAGCCTCATCACCTCGAACGCGGCGCCTATCTGTACATCCGCCAGTCTTCCATGCGGCAAGTCGTTGAGAACGTCGAGAGCGCCAGGCGGCAATATGCGCTTCGGGGGCGTGCTGTCGCCCTCGGATGGCGCGACGAGCAGATTATCGTCATCGACAACGATCAAGGAGAGTCCGGTGCATCGGCCGCCTGGCGTGAAGGGTTCCAGCGCCTGGTCAGCGACGTCGGCATGGGGCATGCCGGGATCGTCATGGGCCTGGAGGTCTCTCGTCTCGCGCGTAACAATGCCGACTGGCAGCGATTGCTAGAGATTTGCGCCCTTGCCGATACACTGATCCTGGACGAAGACGGCGTCTATGATCCGGCAAGTTTCAACGACCGGCTCCTGCTCGGCCTTAAGGGAACGATGAGTGAGGCCGAACTGCATGTGATCAAGGCCCGGCTACGCGGCGGCATTCTCAATAAGGTGCGGCGCGGCGAGTTTCGTTGCCTGCTGCCGACCGGGCTGGTCTATGACCATTTCGGTCATGTGACGCTTGATCCAGACATGCAAGTCAGAGAAACGATCATTCATTTCTTTGAGATGTTCTCTCGCCTCGAGTCCGCCTCCCAGACCGTCAAGGTCTTTCGCAATGAAGGCCTATTGTTTCCGTCGCGCCTACACAACGGCGACACGCTGTTTCGGCCGCTGACCGCGTCGACGGCGATGCGTGTCCTGAACAATCCGCGCTACGCTGGCGCCTATACCTATGGCCGACGACAGTTTCGACGTACCATCGACGGCAAGAAGACTTTGCGTGCGCGCGACATTGATGACTGGCCGGCCTGCATGCCCGATGCCCACCCCGGTTATATCAGTTGGGAGCGACACCAGGAGAACCTGAAGATTCTCAAGGCGAACGGCCGTGGATTTGAAGCGGCACGAGCGTCAATCCCAAGGGAGGGCCCGGCGCTACTGCAAGGCCGGGCAGTGTGTGGGCAATGCGGCAACCATCTTAGGGTTCGCTATGCGGCCCGGCGTGGCCGGCAGGAAGCCTGGTACATTTGTAATCGTGACCATATCTATCGTGGGGAGCCCATGTGTCAGTCGATTGCCGGGCCACCCGTCGATGAAGCCATCGGCATGCTGATTGCCGAGCAGATGACGCCAGCGGCCGTCGAACTGGCACTCGACGTCCGCAAGGAGATCCAAGCTCGCCATGAAGAAGCAGACCGGCTGCGCTGTCGCGCGATCGAACGCGCCCAAACGGAAGCCGATCTCGCCCAGCGCCGCTTCATGCTGGTCGATCCCAATAACCGCCTCGTCGCCGACACGCTCGAAGGTGAATGGAACGAGAAGCTACGCATACTGGCCAATGCTCGCGAAGAACGCGAACGTGGCCGAGAGCACGATCAATTCATTCTCGATAAAGCTGTCCACGAGCGGTTGGTCGCGATGACGGCCGACTTCAACGAACTCTGGAAAGATCCAGATACCCCAAGTCGCGAACGCAAGCGACTGCTGGCCCACATCATCGAGGACGTCACGCTCTTAAAGCTGCCGGCGGAAGGAACCACCAAGCTTCACGTTCGCTTCAAGGGTGGCAAAATCCAGACGCTCACCACCATGAACCCACAGTCCTCCGCTCAGCAGATCAAGACAAAGCCCAATATCGTTGAACTGATCGATAAGCTTCTCGATGATTACATTTATCCAGAGATCGCCGAGATCCTGAACGAGCAGGGTCATCGCCCAGGTGGAACAGCACGTCGCGGCTGCCATGATGCCCGCTTTACACCTCTCAAAGTCGCCTATCTCATCCACGAATATAAGCTGCAATCACGATATGATCGGCTGCGGCAGCGAGGAATGCTGACGAGACAGGAAGCGGCAGTGCTGCGTGTTTCACTAATTTCGGGACAGCGATTCCGGTAATTCGCGGACAGCGATTTCAGTAAATACGGGACAGCGATTCCGCTAATTCCGGGACAGTCTCGGACGTGGATTTAAGGTCGATTTTCGCAAGCGCCGTTCTGGCAGATTGCCTCCTCATCATCGGTTGAGAGGGGCCATGCCAAGACGGAAGCAAGCGAGACGAACGACAGTGAAAGACATTCGATCGATACTGCGACTGACGCACGAGCAGGGCCTTTCGGTTCGCGCCGTTTCGGAACGCCTGAAGATCAGCAAAACCTCTGTGGCGACGTATCTGTTGCGAGCGAGGGAGACCGGACTTTCGGTCTGGCCGTTGCCTGCGGGCCTGGACGATGATGCCGCGCTGGAGCGACATCTTTTCCGGCGCGTTGGCCGGCCGCCACAGGACTTGGTCGAGCCGGATTGGCGGTCCGTTTCCGCCGAGCTGAAGCGCAAGGGTGTAACGCTGACGCTGCTCTGGCAGGAATACAGGGCGAGCCATCCCGACGGCTACGGCTACACATGGTTTTGCGACCGTTTTGCCGTCTTCGAACGCCGCGCTCACGCGACGTTCCGCAACCGTCATGAGGCGGGCGCGGTGATGCAGACGGATTATGCCGGCCACACCATCCCCATCATCGACCCTTCGACCGGCGTCATCCATTCGGCACAAATCTTTGTGGCGATGCTTCCCGCCTCGTCGTTGACATTCGCCTGTGCCAGCTTCAGCCAGAAACTGCCGGACTGGATCGAGGGCCAGGAACGCGCGCTGAGCTTCTTCGGCGGCGTCACGAAGGCGATCGTGTGCGACAACCTGAAGGCAGGCGTCGCCAAGGCGCTGTGGTTCGAGCCGACGCTCAACGCCACCTTCGCTGCTATGGCCGAACATTACGATACGACCATCCTGCCGACCAGAAGCCGCAAGCCGCGTGACAAAGCCAAGGTCGAAGGTGCAGTGCTGATCGTCGAGCGCTGGATATTGGCTCGCCTCAGAAACCGACGCTTCTTCAGTCTGGCTGATCTGAATGCCGCGATCTCGGTTCTGCTTGACGACTTGAACAACCGCCCGATGCGCCACATCGGAAAGTCGCGCCGAGACCTGTTCGAGGAGGTAGAGAGAAAGGCGCTTGCGCCGCTGCCAGCAACGCCGTTCGACTATGCGGAATGGAAATCGGCGAAGGTCCATCCCGATTACCATGTCGAGGTCGACAAGACCTTCTACTCTGTGCCGCACCGCTTGATCGGCCGACAGGTTGATGTGCGTCTGACCCACCGGGTGGTCGAGGTATTTCTCGATCACAAGCGGATTGCCAGCCATATCAGGCGTTCTCAGCGATCCGGGCATGTGACGGTCAACGAGCATATGCCCAAATCCCACCAGCGTTATGCCAACACGACGCCGGCATCGCTTTTGAACCAGGCGGCAAGGATCGGGGTGAACACCGCCATTCTGGTCGAGCGGATGATGCGCGATCGTCCTCATCCCGAACAAGGATATCGCTCGGCCTTCGGCATTCTGTCCCTTGCCCGCCGTTACGAGACGGATCGCCTGGAAGCGGCGTGCGAGCGGGCGCTGGTCATCAACTCCATCACCTATTCCTCTGTCGCCGCCATTCTCAAATCCGGTCTCGATCGAACCAAACCCCAGACAGACCCGGCAAAACCCACCCCGCCGCACACCAACATCCGCGGCGGCTCCTATTACCAGTGAAGGAAAGGAAAGACCCATGCTGACACATCCAACCCTCGATCAGATGCAGGCCCTTGGCCTTGCCGGAATGGCAACGGCCTATCGCGAACTTGCCGCTCAGAACAACAGCAGCGATCTCAGCCGCGACGAGTGGCTCGGCCTGATGCTCGATCGGGAAACGGCTCTGCGATCCGACAAGCGCCTGACCAACCGGCTTGCAGCTTCAAAGCTCCGCTTTCCCGACGCCTGCATCGAGAACATCGACTTTGCCGCTCATCGTGGTCTCGACCGCCGCAACACTCTGTCGCTTGCGCAAGGGGCGTGGTTGAAGGCACATGAGAATATGATCATCACCGGCCAGACCGGCACGGGAAAAACCTGGCTCGCCTGCGCCTTCGGCCGTCAGGCTGCCCGGCTCGATCATTCCATCCTCTACCTGCGTATGCCGCGTCTGTTCGAAGATCTGGGCCTTGCCAGGCTTGACGGCCGCTTTCCACGCCTGGTCGACAAACTCGCCCGCGTCCAGTTGCTGATCCTCGACGACTGGGGAACGCACACGCTCACAGATCAACAACGCCTCGACCTGCTGGAAATCTTCGAGGAACGCTATCGCCGGAAATCAACGCTCATCACCGCGCAGCTTCCTGTCGCCCAGTGGCATGACATGATCGGAGAACCGACCATCGCAGACGCAATCCTCGATCGGATCATCCACAATGCGCACCGCATTGCCCTTGAAGGCGACAGCATGCGACGGCAAAAAACACCATCCCACTTGACCGGCGCTGAAAACGGCGAAATCAATCGCTCATGACTTCAACCAGGCAGGCGAAAATCGACCACACCATGCTGTCCCGGAATTAGTGAAACCACTGTCCGCGATTTAGTGAAACGACTGTCCCGTTCTTCCGAAATACGCAGCAGTGCACCTCAACATCAGTGAGCAAACCGTCGCAAGATGGGCCAAGTATGGCCTCATTGCCAGACATGCCTACAACGGGCACTACAGCCTGTACGAAATCCCCGATGGAGACTTGCCGCAAAAGCAATGCAGCCGTTGGAACCAACTCCAAGATCGGACTGCTGCGCGCCAACAAACGCAAACTGAGCCAAGAACATCAACTGGCGAGGAAAGAGGTGTAGTATGAACGCTGATCGTTGTAGAACAGGCAGAACCCTTGACCGTCCCACCAAAGAAGCTTGATCCGATCAGCCCGTTTTCCGCGGAAGCCGAAGATCGCGCCGGAGCCCGGTGCCTCCTTGATCGCCGTCTCGACCAGCGCCGATAGACCATCAATGCCACGCCGCATATCCGTCACCCCGCAGGCCAGATAGACACGCACATTCCCCGAAGGCCCGATCATGCCGCCTCCAGACAGGCCGCCAGCGACATAAGCAGCTTCAGTTCAACGTCAATCGGAACCTTCAAGCACCGACCGTTTCGGAGCAAGATCTCGACAACCGCTGGCCTCGGTAGCGTGGTAGTGACCTGCCACTGAGAATTTCCTCCAGAATGGATTAGAGTCCGGACCATTGAGGACGGACATATGAAGAAGCAGAGATTTACGGAAGAGCAGATTATTGCGGTGCTGAAGGAACAGGAGGCGGGTGCGAAGGCAGCCGATCTCTGCCGCAAGCACGGGATTTCAGAAGCAACGTTTTATAATTGGAAAGCCAAATACGGCGGCATGGAAGTCTCCGAAGCGAAGCGTCTGAAGGCGCTTGAGGACGAGAATGCGAGGCTAAAGAAGTTGCTGGCCGAGCAGATGCTTGATGCAGCCGCGCTCCGCGAGCTTCTTGCAAAAAAATGGTAGGGCCTGCCGCCCAGCGTGACGCCGTCACGCATCTGAAGGCCGTCATGGGTCTTTCGGAGCGGCGGGCCTGCCAGATTATATCCGCCGACCGCAAGATGATCCGTTACCGGTCAAGCCGACCGCCGGAGGTTGAACTGCGGACGAAGCTGCGCGACCTCGCCAATGAGCGGCGTCGTTTCGGCTACCGTCGGCTGTTTGTCCTGCTTCGGCGGGACGGAGAGCCGTCCGGGGTCAATCGCATCTACCGGCTCTATCGCGAGGAAGGTCTTTCCGTTCGCAAGCGGAAAGCCAGGCGGCGTGCGGTCGGCACACGTGCGCCGATCCTGGTTGAAGCGAAGGCCAATGCCCGCTGGTCGCTGGACTTCGTGCATGACCAGTTCGCCTGCGGCAGACGCTTCCGCGTGCTCAACATTGTCGATGACGTGACGCGCGAATGCCTGGCAGCGGTCCCGGACACGTCGATCTCTGGTCGACGTGTCGCCCGAGAACTGACGACGCTGATCGAACGACGCGGCAAGCCCGGAATGATTGTCTCCGACAACGGCACCGAACTAACGTCGAATGCCATCCTCGCCTGGTCGAGGGATCACAAGGTCGAGTGGCACTATATCGCGCCGGGGAAGCCAATGCAGAACGGCTATGTCGAGAGTTTCAACGGCCGGATGCGCGACGAGTTGCTCAACGAGAGCCTCTTCTTCGGCCTCGATCATGCCCGCAGCGCCATTGCTGAATGGGCTGACGACTATAACCATTTCCGGCCACACTCGTCGCTCGGATACCAGACCCCGGCAGGCTACGCCGGGATCATCGCCGCAACCGGCTCCAACGCTGCGCAAGATGAAAGCTTCGCGTTTCCGCCGGTTGCTCCCACCGCGCCATTTGGCGTATTCAAACCCGCCGAGGCTCTAATCGCAGCCGGATGAAACTTCAGTGGCAGGTCAGTAGACGCCTGGCTTACGCCCACCTCCTCGGTGATCTCAACCGGAAGGAACATCGCAGGTCGGTCAACATAGCTGAATGACTGCCGCCACAAGCGGATCTGCCCAGGATGAATGTCATGCCGGCGAGCCACATCACCAATGCGAGCGCCAGGTTCATCCGCCTCCGCCAATATCCTCAGTTTCGCCTCGTCCGACCAGCGCCGTCTGCGCTCAGTACCGGACATGATCTCAATTCGAGCCATGAAACCTCTTTGATCTGGTATTAATGTCAGCACTAATGCTGGTTCTAATGCCAGAACATCGCCTGATTTGCCCGATCAGCAAAAACCGTTCACCGGACGCTCACAAAACTTCAATGGGGGAAATCACTGTAGCGCATGACATAAGGCATGGACTTAAAGCCAATCAGCAAATCAGGGCAGACGGCCTTCGGCGGACGGATACCCAAGTTCGAGCGCGTTGCATGAAAAATGCAGTGGATAGGGTTGCCTCGTCCAAAGTCTGATCCATGCAACAGTGCTATGCTGGGTGCGTTTTCGCAGCGAGCCCAGGTCCTAGCCGGATGGATACCCTCAATTCTGAGATTGAGGCTCTGAGATGGCTCCAATTTGCGCCCGGCACAGAACGGCATAAGCGCCATTAGCGCTCAACAGTTCCGTGTGGCTTCCCTCCTCAATGATCTTGCCCTTGTCTAGGACTACGATCTTGTTGGCCTTCCAAATAGTGCTCAGTCGGTGAGCGATGACGATGACAGTCAGGCCGGCCTGACGCACATCCTCAACCACCTGTAGCACGAATTTCTCAGCGACTGAGTCTAGAGACGAGGTCGCTTCATCGAGGATCAGGATCTCCGGATCCCGGTAGAGAGCTCGAGCCAAGGCAAGGCGCTGCTTCTCGCCACCGGAGAGGCGTACACCGTTCTCGCCGAGACGGGTCTGAAGGCCGTTGGGCCAGCATTCGATTAGCTTTCGTAAGCCTACTTGATCGCATATTTGTAGGATCTTCGCGACGTCCGGATCGAATTCGCCAAGTGCGATATTCTCGATTACCGAGCTTGAGAAAACGTCGATTGATTGCGGCACCGTTGCGATTACTTTGCGCAGGGAAATGGTCGAGAGATCCTGGAGGGCATAGGAGCCGATCCGGATACGGCCAGTCTCGAGTGGATACATATTTTGCAACAGAGCCGCAATGGTGCTCTTGCCCGAGCCGCTTTCCCCCACCACCGCCGTCATCTCGCCCCGCCCGAAAGTGAGATTAAAGTTCCGGAAAAGTTCCGGCTGAGATCCATGGCGGAAAGTGACGTTTTCCATGCGTATATCACCAAGGTGGGACTTTGTGGCATCAATACCACCGCCGTTCGTCTCCTGATCCAGGTCGAAGATGTCAAACAAGCGATCCGCCGCGATAAAGGCGTCCTGAACTACCCTATTAGTGTGGATAAGACTGGCAATAGGCCCGGTCACGTAGCCGAGCAAAGCATAGCATGAAAGTAGCTCGCCGGGGGTGAGGCCTTGATCGAGGGAGAGTGTCGTCCCAAACCACATCAGCACGACGGTAAACAGGGTCGACAGGAAGGTCGAGGCACTATCTCCAAAGATTGAAACCCGCGCAGACTTATAGACGGAGTGCAGCGTTTTGATGAAGCTGGTTTCGATGTTGAAGTTGGCGAATTTTTCGACGCCGGAGGTTTTGATTGTAGAGACAGCTCCGAGCGACTCGACCAGCTGTGCCTCCAGCTCACCGGCATTTTCCATGATGGCGCGCTGGTGCTTCCGATTCATCCGGTTAGTGGCCAAATAGACCAAGAGGTATAGAGGGAGGGAGGCCGCCACGACTAAGGCGATCTTCCACGAATAGACAAAGATCAGCCCCAATGCGAACAGAGCCGTGTTTATATCGACGAACATGTTGATCGATACATCGTTCAAAAAGCTCCTGATCTTCGCCGCATCGTTCATCCGAGAAATGATGTCGCCCATTCTCATGCTGTCGTAGAACTTCTGGGGCAGGTTTAGGACGTGACTGTAGTAGCCGAGGATCAGCGTGACATCGATCTTCTGCCCGGTTTGCAGGACGAGCAGGTTTCGTAGGAGATTGATCAGGACCTGCAACACCAGGATGAGCAGCATGGCGACACTCATCAGGTTGAGCAGGTTGCGGTTGCCCCCGGTGATCACATGATCTACGATCTTCTGGACATAGATGGCTGTCGAGAGGCCAAGGATCGTCGTCACCAGCGCTCCGACGAGGGACTGCGCCATCACTGCCCTATGTGGCACAAGCAGACTGGCGAAACGGACCAGGGGTGACGTGGTCTCATCGCGGCGCTTGAAGCCGTCGCCGGGAACCAAGAGCACCAGGACACCCGTCCATTGCGTCTTGAACTCCTCGTGCGACAGCTTGCGAATTTCGCCATAGGCTGGGTCCATGACCGTGACCGACCTTGCGTCGACCGATTGGATTACGACGAAGTGGTGCAGGACTTCCTTGACGACCACATGCGCGATAGTGGGCATCGGGATCTTGTACAGGCAATCGAAGCCACCCTTCACCGCCTTGGTGATGAAGCCTAGCTTCTCGGCCGCTTCCTTGAGACCTAGCACGGTGGTACCGGAGCAGTTGGTAGAGGCATATTGCCGGATGCGCGACAAAGGCAGCCTATAACCATAGGTCGCTGCGACAGAAGCAAGGCAGGCAGCGCCGCAATCCGTGTTGTCGCGTTGTTTGAACTTACTGACTTTTTTAGGCATGACGCTTTCTCTGTTCGGTAAATCAAGAATTAGTGGGCCGTCTTGAGCGGGTTGAGCCAATCGTCGATGCCGTGGTAGAGGAGTTGCAGGAGCGTGCGGTTGGCCACAAGAAAACGTGCCTGGATGGTCATGCCTTTCTTGAGGTAACCGATAGCCCCATTCTTGAGCGCAAGATGGCTGCGTGACAGCGTGCAACGGACCTTGTAGATCGGCCTGCCGTCAATGAGTGTGAAGTCCTGCGCCACTTCGAGCACTGTTGCTTCGATCAAGCCCCATTGATTATAGTTGAAGGAATCTACCTGAAGACGCACCGACTGGCCCGGCCGCACCAAGCCAATGTCGTTGGGGGAGACGTAGATATCTGCCACCAGTTCGCCGCTCGGCGAGACCGAACCGACCGTTTGCCCTGCTTGGACGTAGCTGCCCGGGCTGAGGCCGGAGAATTGCTCAAGGGCGCCTGACACCGGAGCCCGGATGTGCGTCAGATCCAGTTCCTTCTCCGATTGACGTAAGTCGGCGGCGAGTTCTTTTAGGCGCAAGGTCGTGTCGAAGAGTTGCTGGCTCCATTCAGCGGATTTGCGCTTCACGAGAATCTCGCGCTGAACCTCAATGCTCTGGAGAGCGAAAGCCCTTTCGTCTACCGACTTCGCGGGCGCCGTAGCAAACGAAAGGAGTCGCTTAGCGCGCTCCAATTCCGCCGCCGCATTGCTACGGGAAAATTCGTTCTCACGCAGAAGGTTGAGAAAATGCGCCTGTTCGGCCTTAACTGTTTCGGTGAGGAGGCGGACCGGGCCAATGGTGGTACCGGACGAGATCAGAGCTTTGAGGTCACTGGCAAGATCGCTCTTAGCGCGAATATCGGCTCTAAGAGCCACGAGCCTTTCTCCAACGACCTCATCATCGAGGGCGAGGATTTCCTGCCCTTCGGCGACCCGGTCGTTCTCAACAGCTAGGATGCGAGAAACGCGCCCGGAGAACGGCGCGACCAGGGGCGTCTTCTCGATGACAGGGCGGATTCTTCCGGGACTTTGAACAGAGACAGTTATGCTCACGAGTGGCAGCGACACCAATGCCGCAACCACCGAGAGCACCATCAACTTGTAAATGAGGAAAGAACGACCTGATCGCCGCGACAGTATGCTCTCTGCAGTGTAGCAGGCCATTTCAGGAGTAAGCTGGATATTGTTCATGCGCAGGGTCACCGCTCAAAAACATCGAAGTGTTTTGATATATTTGCCAGAACCGATCCCATCATCCAACGAAAGTGCAGATGCTTGCTTCGTGATAATGCAAACAACATTCATAGTGTGACATTTCAGTCTTCATCGTTTTACACCTTCAACTGATGCCTCAAACCTCATTTTCCGGCCGGATTGTTTCGGGTCAGTCAGGACCCGCAACAACCGCTGAGCAGCGGAGCAAGCCGGTGCCGAACGAGATCAAGGCTTCGAGGCACCGGCAAAATCGCTCCAAGCGCGAATTTCGGCTCTAGTGCCGAAAGAGCCAATTGATTGCATAAGATATGCCGGTTATCGCGGCACATGCTACAGCTCCTCCGAGGAAGCCTGCTGCGGCAGCAACCACGAGCGGTGCAATTCCTCCGCAAGTTTTAGAAGCTTCGGCGCGAGTTAATTCAATCACACCATAAGATGAGATGTCAGTCGTCATGGTTTTCCACTTTCCAAATGCCCATAGGGCTGTTGCGATAGTCACTAAAGCTGCAAGACCGATGTCTCCTGGGAGCGTGAAGCTATTGCCTCCCTCCCAATGCGAGGGTTCTGTTTCGGTAATGCTATCACCATACGGCAGTCTCTCCCGATGAGGGTTTGCTCTTCCGCTTCTTTGGTGTTTGCACAAATACGGCTTGGTCGCCGCTGTCCTCCTTCCTCTGATGTCAATAACAGTCGTTTAGCCGGCCGGAGCATAAATCTCGCCTTCAGCAATCCGCTGCTTGTCGGCCTTTTTTGCTTCCGCGCTGGTGCGCCAGCTCATCGTTAGACGCAACGATCTTACCGATTAAGATCCCAAGGATGTCCCCGTCGTTGGTCTCGCCGGCACAAGTCATCATTGGCGTCTGTATGTACTGAGTAGGTTCAGGTCCCGTGGAGGCTGGATGGAGCGTTCATGGAGGCAGCGTAAACTTAACGCAGTGAAAACAAGAGTAGCCGCCCGATTGCTACCGCCGAGATTTTGCTTCGATGCGAGGGACGAGCAGCTCGTCGTCAACAAAGCTGTCGAGGAGTCGTTCCATTCTTGGGGTGAGCGGCCGGCGTCTTTGAGCATCTGCTCCAATTCGTCCATGCCGTCGTCTGTCAGTGCGGTCACGGATTCGTCGTCTCCGGTGTACACGGAGATGATGCTGCCGTAGCTCAGGTTATCATCGTTAGAGACGATTGCCTGAAGAAGCTCCGGGGAGATGTCACGTTGTTTGATCAAGGTCGGAATAGGGCGCTTGTCTGAGATGTCAGGCGGTTGCGCCGGTCACGGCTTTCCACTGCGCCATTGCGCGGATCCGATGGATGTGGATGGCGAGGGCTGAATTTTTCTGGTGCGGGGGGGACGAAGAGATTTCGGAGTGCCGAAAAGATCGATATGAACCGTTGCAAGCCGCCGGCGGATCCAAATCCCTGCATCATCCGCTCCCTTTTTCGAAGCGGCACGTGAGAATTCTCGGCTCGATTGTTCAGGCCCTTGTGCGATCGATGTTCGACGGCGGGCATCACCTCCCGTCTTGCCGCACCATAGGAGCGCAATTTATCGGTGACGATCCGCTTCGGCGTCAGGCCTTGCTTCTTCAGCAGCCTGACCAGCAATCGCCTGGCGGCTTGGGTATCGCGGCGGGCTTGAACGATCTCGTCGAGAACGTAACCGTCCTGGTCAACGGCACGCCAGAGCCAATGTTTGCGGCCGCCGATGGAAAATCACCACCTCGTCCAGATGCCAGATATCCTTTCGCGAAGGCCTCTTTCTGCACAACTGCCTGGCATAAGCCGTCCCGAATTTGCGACCCCATCTCCGGATCGTCTCATGGGAGACGACGATACCGCGCTCCAGCAGCATCTCCTCGACCATCCGCAGGCTCAAAGGGAACCGAAAATACAGCCACACCGCACGGGTGATGATCTGCGGTGGAAAGCGGTGGTTCTTGTAGCTTACGGTCGGACTGTTCATCCCAACCCGTTATCCCACAATCGTTAAGCCGCAGACAACGTGACATCGCCTGCTGCCAGTGTGGTCGGAAACAAATAGGATATCGCGAACCGATGACCGGCAGCAGCGAACAAGGCAATGTCCAGGATCACTCCGACCTGTCGCACGGCGCGCGGCTTGGGTTTGATACCCGTGCGATCCATCACGCGTTCGATCCGGCCGCCTTTTCAAGGGCAGTGCAGCCACCTGTCTTCCTGACATCGACCTATGGCTTTGAGAGTGTCGAGGCAAATGATGCTGCCGCAGCGCTCGGAGGCAGGCTGTATGCCCGCGAGTATAATCCGACCACAGAGATCCTCGAGAAGAGGCTCGCCAAACTAGAAGGGGCCGAGGCGGGGCTTGTGGTATCGACCGGAATGGCTGCCTTCGGCACGCTGATCCTCTCACTGCTGTCGCAGGGAGATGAGCTTGTCGTGCACAAGACGCTCTATTCGAACACGGTTGGCATGGTTGAGCAGGGTCTACCTCGCTTCGGCATCAAGGTCGTTCCGGTTGACCTTTCGGATCCGCGCAATCTCGACGCCGCGATCACGGAGAAAACGCGCCTGGTCTATTTCGCCCGTAAACCCCCTGAGTGCCATCCTCGACATAGCGGCGATCGCAGAGCGTGCCCACGCGCATGGCGTAAAGGTGGCGGTGGACAGCACCTTTGCTTCGCCGGCCCTGCAACGCCCGATCGAGCATGGCGCCGACATTGTGCTGCACTCGCTGACGAAATACATCAACGGGCATGGCAATGCCCTGGGCGGCGCGCTGCTCGGCGACGCTGAAACGCTGCATACGCTGCACGAAACCGGCCTGCGCTACATTACGGGGGCGACACTGTCACCGCACTCGGCATTCTTGATCCTGCGTGGCCTGAAGACACTGTCTCTGCGGATGGAGAGACACAGCGCATCCGCCCTGACGATCGCGCACATGCTTGAGGCGCATCCTGCCGTTGCCTGTGTAAGCTATCCCTTCCTTGATTCCCATCCCGATCAGGCGATCGCTCGCAGGCAAATGACCCAAGGGTCAGGCATGCTTGCCTTCGGGCTTCACGCGGGATTTGACGGCGCGCGAACGATGCTGAACCGGCTTCAGCTACTGGCCGTGAGCCTCGGCGACACAGATACTCTCATCTATCTTCCAGCCAGCATCACCCGGGCGCGCCAGTCGATCCGAAAAGACGCCCACATGGTATTGGGCGTTGGGGAGGACCTTGTCCGACTTTCGGTCGGCCTTGAAGATGTCAGCGACATCATCGCAGATCTGCGTCAGGCTCTGCAAAATCTATGACGGATATTGCAGCATCACCATCCAACCATCTCGCCGAATGAGACGAACTCCGGAGTATGAAATGAAATTACTGAGCGGGCTATCCGCATTTCCTCTCACGCCCATGGATCGCAACGGCCAGATCGATGCGGAAGCGCTGCGTGCGCTTGTTGCCCGGCTCTGCGCGGCAAAAGTCGATTCCATCGGTCTCCTCGGCAGTACCGGCGCCTACATGTACCTCGCGCGCGAGGAACGCCGCCGGGCTCTTGCGTTAGCGCTTGAGGAAACCGGCGCCCGCATACCAGTTATCGTCGGAGTCGGGGCGTTGCGAACCGACGACGCGGTCAGGCTGGCGCAGGATGCGAAAGCTCTGGGTGCTACAGCAGTCCTGCTAGCCGCGGTCTCCTTTTCAACTGCGCCGTTGGTGCGCTTCTACCGACGGGCGCGCCGATGGATCGAGGGGACGCTTGCGATCTTCTTTGGCGCAGCCGGCATCCGTCTGCTGCTAACCCGCACATAACCAAGGCAACATTCATGTCTCTCTTTAAAGGCCTATCCGCTTTTCCGATCACTCCGGCCGATGCATCCGGACGCGTTGATCGAGCCGCACTTGCGATGCTGCTACAGCGCATCGTTGATGCCGGTGCTGACAGCATTGGCCTTCTTGGAAGCACGGGCGCCTATGCCTTCCTGACGCGTGATGAGCGCAAGCGTGCTATTGAAACGGCTGTCGAAACCGTCGGCGGGCGCGTTGGTGCACGGATCGTTTAGCTGTCGTGGTGTAGGCGATCGGCAACCTCAATAACCGATCTGTGACCTTGATGCCTTTCAAACATAACGCCGCCCGCCACCATCGCATCGGCAGGATGAAATTCAAGGTGACGAACTGGCCGGAATATGAGGCGGGGTTACGGCGACGTGGCAGCTTGACCCTGTGGCTGACACCGGAGGCGCTTGCCATGTGGCTTGCTCCACGCCGAACGACGCGTGGTGGCCAGCCTCGTTATTCCGATCTAGCCATCGAGACCGCCTTGACGCTGGGCCTGGTGTTCGGCTTGCGGCTGCGTCAGGTCGAAGGATTATTAGGATCGGTGCTGCGCTTGATCCTCGACGAAGACGGCGTCTACGATCCGGCAAGTTTCAACGACCGGCTTCTGCTCGGCCTCAAGGGAACAATGAGTGAGGCCGAACTGCATGTGATCAAGGCACGGCTGCGCGGCGGCATTCTCAATAAGGTGCGGCGCGGCGAGTTCCGTTGTCTCCTGCCAACCGGGCTGGTTTATGACCATTCCGGCAATGTGGCGCTTGATCCAGACATGCAAGTCAGAGAGACGATCGTTCATTTCTTCGAGACGTTCTCTCGCGTCGGATCCGCCTCCCAGACCGTCAAGGTCTTTCGCAATGAAGGCCTTTTGTTTCCATCGCGCCTGCACAACAGCGAGACGGTGTTTCGGCCGTTGACCGCATCGACGGCGGTGCGCGCCCTGAGCAATCCGCGCTACGCCGGTGCCTATACCTATGGCCGACGACAGTTTCGACGTACCATCGACGGCAAGAAGACTTTGCGTGCGCGCGACATTGATGACTGGCCGGCCTGCATGCCCGATGCCCACCCCGGTTATATCAGTTGGGAGCGACACCAGGAGAACCTGAAGATTCTCAAGGCGAACGGCCGTGGATTTGAAGCGGCACGAGCGTCAATCCCAAGGGAGGGCCCGGCGCTACAAGGCCGGGCAGTGTGTGGGCAATGCGGCAACCATCTTAGGGTTCGCTATGCGGCCCGGCGTGGCCGCCAGGAAGCCTGGTACATTTGTAATCGTGACCATATCTATCGTGGGGAGCCCATGTGTCAGTCGATTGCCGGGCCACCCGTCGATGAAGCCATCGGCATGCTGATTGCTGAGCAAATGACGCCAGCGGCCGTCGAACTGGCACTCGACGTCCGCCAGCACACGCTCTTGAGGAGCTTCGTCACCTTCGCCGAAAGGCATGGCGATCGGCACATTGAAGTCACTCGTGTACTTGAATGGGCGACGCTTGCGCCATCCCCACAGCAGCGCCGCAACCGGCTGGTGACGGTCCGCCGCTTTGCGTTGGTACTAGTACCACGCCACAGAGATTATGACTCTTTGACGGGGTAAGCTTTACGGAGCTTTTTGCGGGCATTTTCGGTTGTGAACATCCATTGGATCTTTGCGCCGTGGGCGTTGCGTTGCTGCTCCCAGGCTGCGACTTCGGCGATTATGGTGTCTTTGTTGTCGATACGACGGTCGAGGCATTGGCTACGCAGGACACCGATCTCGATCTCGACCATGTTGAGCCAACTGGCGTGCTTGGGCGTGTGGTGGAACTCCAGTCGCTTCAGCACCCTTCGAGCTTGCGGGGCGGGAAATGCGTCGTAAAGCGCCCCGGCGGAATGAGTGGAGAGGTTGTCCATCACCACGCGGATGATCGGCGCGTCGGGATAATCGACGTCGACCAGTTCGCGCATGCACTCGGCGAAGTCTTGGTTGGTTCGCCGATCGGTGACCTTCACCCTGCGCCAGGGCCGGTGGGCGTCCATGAAGACAAACAGATTGACCGTGCCGTTTCGGCGATACTCGCAATCGTAGCGTTCAAGCTGGCCAGGCTTGGCCGCAATGGGCTCGCGCACTTCGCCGATGAGTTGGGTCGGGCTCTCGTCGAAGCAGACCACGGGCCTTTGTGGATCAGGCGTTTCTGCGTAGAGGTCGAGAACATCCTCCATGCGCGCGACGTATTCCCCATCGATCTTTGGGATGCACCACATGTCTTTGCGCCAAGGCTTGAGATGGTTCTCAGCCAGCCGGCGACGCACGGTCTCCGAGGACAACTGGTCATGATCGGTGAGCCGGACCATCTCATCTGCCAGAAGCTCCAGGGTCCAGCGGGCTCGCCCGGGCGGCGGCTTTGAGCAGGCGGTCGCTACCAACAGCGCCTCCTCCTTGCTCGATAGCTTGCGCTCAACACCCGGGCGCGGTTCTTCGCTGAGCGCCCCTTCCAGATTGGCTTCCACAAACCGGCGTTTGGTCCGGTAAATCGTCGATCCGCTGACGTTCAAGGTTGCCGCGATCACCTCGTCGCTGAAGCCTTCGTTCGCTGCGACCAGGATCTGGGCGCGCTTGATCTTGCGCGACCTGTGGCACCCCCCGCTCAACAAAGCGGCCAGTTGGTCACGTTCCGATTGGCTAAGCTCTATGTGAAACTTTATATTCATCGACACCTCCTTCAGCGTGGAGACGCAGATGAATCCCAAAATGAGTCCCTCACTTGACCCGCAAGCCGCAACGGCAAGACGGGGCCTTACGCAGATCCAAGGCCAGTACCTGGCCTTCATCTACGCCTACAGCCGCATCTTCAAACAGCCTCCGGCCGAAGCCGACATGCGTCGCCACTTCGGCGTTACGGCTCCGTCTGTTCACCAGATGGTGCTGACCCTCGAGAAGGCGGGTTTTATATCTCGCGTGCCAGGCGCCGCACGCAGCATCCAACTTCTCATCCCACCAGAAGCCCTGCCAATTCTACGATAAGACAAACCGTCATAATCTCTGTGGCGTGGTACTAGCAGCCGAGGACCTGCGCCATCAGGTTCCTTCCGCAGAAGCCTTGGGGCGCAACCTGCTCAAGCGGCGGATCCCGCACATCTATACGCCGGATGAGATCAGCGCGTTGTTGCAGGCGGCCGCACGATTGAAGCCGTCAGACACGATCCGGCCGCTGATGTACGAGACCCTGTTCGGATTGTTGGCCACCACCGGAATGCGCATTTCCGAAGCCCTCGCGCTTCGACTTGAGGACGTGACCGCCGATGGGTTGGTTATCCGACAAACCAAGTTCCAGAAGAGCCGCTTACTGCCGCTCCACGACACGACGCGGGACGCCCTGGATAAGTATTTGTTGGCGCGTCGTCGGCTCGGAACCTTGAACAGCATGCTGTTCGTTTCCGCTATGGGCGCGCCGCCGGCCTACAGTACCGTGATTGCTGTCTTCCTCCGCCTCGCACGATCGCTCGGTTTGCGGGGAGAGCCTGGGCAAACCGGCCCCCGCATTCACGATCTGCGGCACACATTCGCCGTGCGCTCCCTCGATCAATGCCAGCCCGATCATCATGCCGTTGGCCGCCACATCGTCGCCCTCAGCACCTACCTCGGCCATGCCCACGTCACTGACACCTACTGGTATCTGCAGGCAACGCCGATCCTGTTGAGGCAGATCGCAGCGGCTGGCGAGGCCTTGCATCAAGGAGCCGTCACATGACCGCGCTGGCTCCGCATCTCACCACCTTTCTACGAGAACATCTGCCGCAAGAGCGGCGGGCAAGCCCACACACCTGCGAGGCTTACGCCTACAGCTTCCAACTGCTGCTCTGCTTCGCCGCTAGCCGATTGAAGACCACCCCGTCCCGCATCGAGATCGAGCAACTCGATCCGCCGCTCCTCCTCGCGTTTTTGGAGCATATTGAGAGGGAGCGCGGCAACTCGGCGCGCACCCGCAACGCCCGTCTTGCTGCCATCAAAGCCTTCTTCCGTTTCCTCGAGTACCGGCTCCCTTCCTGTCTGGATCAGGCGCGCCGGGTTCGGGCGATCCCAATGAAGAAGATCGACGAGGCGCTCGTCAGCCATCTCAGCCGCGACGAGATGCAGGCTTTGCTTGATGCACCGAACCCGCGTCAGGTATCCGGCATTCGCGATCGAGCGATGCTGCATCTGGCCTTCGCTGCCGGGCTGCGCGTCTCCGAGCTCGTCAGCATCCGCCTCGACCAGATTGACCGCCAGACGGTCACCAGCATCCACATCATGGGTAAGGGACGCCGCGAACGTGTGTTGCCCTTGTGGAAAGAGACCACGGCGGCGTTGAAGGCTTGGCTGGCAGTCCGCCCGGCGAGTGGCGACACCGAATTCTTCCTCAATGCCGTGGGACGCGCGATGACCCGGGCCGGATTCGAATATATCCTTGCCAAGCACGCCGCTACCGCGGCGCAGAAGCTCCCCTCTCTCGCCGATAAACGCGTTACCCCACATGTTTTGCGCCATACCTGTGCCATGCACACTCTGAAAGCGACCCGCGATGCGCGCAAGGTGTCACTCTGGCTCGGTCACGCCAGCCTGCAAAGCACGGAAATCTATCTGCGGGCTGATCCAACCGAAAAACTGGAGGCGCTTGCAGCGATGGCGCCGCCGTCGCTCAAGCCGGGTCGCTTTGCTGCTCCCGACAAGCTACTCGCGATGCTGAAGTCCATCGGACGATCGAAAAATTATGTCGAGTAATCCCACTCCCAAACGCCGCAGGCGGCAAGTAGTTGTCGCGGCGGACTCCACATAACTGCACGCTTCACATAATTTCGGAAGTCGATGGGATGGCTCGCAAGAAAGACCTTCACGCCGGACGGGATCATGCCGATCGCACCGCTCGGATCACCCGCTGCAGCTGTGCTTCGCCGATATCTGCGTCGGCCCGGATAACGACGTCGCCGATGACAAGCTCGATCATCGCACGTGTGCCAATCGTCCTGGTCCCTGCCTGACCAGCCCGATCTTGCGAGGAGGATCGTTGTCCGTCACGAGCATCACGACGCCAGCCAAATAGCTGCGAGGGATGTATGCCGATGCGATGCGCAATGGCCGAGACGCTTGCGCCGGGCTCCATTGCCTCAGCCACAGCCCGCGCTTTAAAATCATCGGACCAGCGGCGCCGAAATTGCCGTGGGGCGCCCTCAAGTCGTTCCGGAACAGCCTCGATCATATGGAAGTTTCTAGTTCCAGAGCTAGGCGCAGACATAGAAGCTCACAGTTTGTGAATCGTCTGTCCGCAATACAGCGGCCAACGCTACCGACGCCAGATGGGGTCAGCTTGTCGCTTACTGCAGACCTTGGTAGGTTTTTTCATATCTTTCCCCGGATCACAGATCTTAGCCGACGTATTCTGGGACTATATTGATCCTCAATGGGCACAAATCCCCATTCTCATATTGCTAGTAACGAGCGGTCTTATTGCCGCCATTTTTGTCGGCCGAGTCTTGGCTAGAGAAATTGGGAGTGTTCTGCCACCCATTGCAGCTACAACCCGTTCAATAGCCGCCGGCGACTATTCAGCGCGTGTCAATGCGCCTCCGAGATCATTCGAGGAGGCCGCTGCACTCACCGCCGATATTAAGGCGTCGTAAACTTAACGGATGAAAGGCCAGCGAAAGACGCCATCCGCAGATATCTCTCATGCTCGGGCAATTTTCGCCCACAGGCTCATCGCCGCCGTGCGCAGTTCGCGATGGTGGCCGGAGGAGATGTCGTGGCGCGGGATTTGAAATAGATTGGCGATCGGATCATGGATGGAGACGAAGCGTTGGCCTGCTGCCGGTTTCATGGACACGAGGTTAAGGTGTTCCTCCTGAAACCGGAGAGCATGAATGCAAAGACGAATATTCAGCCGCGAGTACAAGCTTGAGGCGGTGAAGCTGGTCAGGGAGCGTGGGGTTGCCGTTGCGCAGGCTGCCCGTGATCTTGATGTCCACGAGAATGTGTTGCGCAAATGGGTTCGGGAATACGGCGACGATCCCAGCCAATCCTTTCCTGGAAAAGGGCAAATGAAGCCGGAGCAGCTTGAGATCGAGCGGCTCCGTCGTGAAGTCGCAAAGCTGAAGGCAGAGCGCGATATCCTAAAAAAGGCCGCAGCCTACTTTGCCAGGGACGCGATATGAAGTTCGCGTTCGTTGCAAAGCACCGCTCGATCTGGCCGGTGGCATGGCTCTGTGAAGCGCTGGGAGTTTCTCGTTCAGGTTTCCACGCCTGGTTCAATCGTTCTCCGAGCGAACATGCACGCCATGACGAGGTCCTGCTGGAAAGGATCAAGCAGAGTTTCCAGTCCAGCGACCGCACCTATGGTGCCCGACGGGTCTGGCACGATGTGCTGGAGGAAGGGTTATCCTGTGGCCTCCATCGTATTGAGCGGCTGATGCGCTTGAATGCGCTCAGGGCAAGACCGAGGCGGCGTGGCTTGCCAAAGGATGCCGGTGACCGTGCCGTCATCATGCCTAACGTGCTGGACCGCCAGTTCGTGGCAGACCGTCCGAACCAGAAATGGGTGGCTGACTTCACCTATATCTGGACCGCGGAAGGCTGGCTGTATGTCGCAGCCGTCATCGACCTGTTCTCACGCCGTGTCGTCGGCTGGTCGATGAATGCCAACATGACAGCCCAACTCGTCACAGATGCGCTGATCATGGCGATATGGCGTCGAGGAAAACCAGATGCTCTGCTGCATCACTCCGACCAGGGCAGCCAATATACCAGCGAGCAGTTCCAGCGCCTCATGGGAGATCACGGCATCACCTGCTCGATGAGCCGCTCTGGAAATGTCTGGGACAACGCTGCAATGGAGAGCTTCTTCTCCTCACTGAAAACGGAGAGAACGGCACGGAAGGTTTATCGCACGAGGAATGACGCCAGAGCCGATGTGTTCGATTACATCGAGCGCTTCTACAACCCGAAGCGTCGCCACTCGACACTGGGCTATCTCAGCCCCAATGACTTTGAAACAAAGGTGGGATTAGCTTAACCTCGTGTCCGATAAACCGGCAGCAGGCCACGTTGTAGATGTCGCTGTGACTTGAAGCGCTTCATGATCCGCTCTCGCCGCCGGACTGGCTGGTGAGAATTCTCCGCCCGATTATTCAACCCTTTGTGGGAGCGATGCTCTACACCCGGCATGATCTCTCGCTTTGCTGCGCCGTAGGACCCCAGCTTGTCGGTGATCATCGCACGCGGCGACCGTCCCTGACCCTTCAAGAGCTTGCGCATCAGGCGCTTGGCGGCCTTTGCATTGCGGCGGCTTTGTACGAGAACCTCCAAGACGAAACCGTCCTGATCAACTGCGCGCCACAGCCAATGCTTCTTGCCGCGGATTGAAACAACGGCTTCATCGAGATGCCACTTGTCCCCAAGCCGACCGGATGATCGACGACGGATCTCGTTGGCAAAGGTGCGGCCGAATTTCTCCGCCCACAGCCGGACGGTCTGGTGCGAGACAATGATCCACGGGCAGCCAGCAAGTCCTCGACCATCCGCAGGCTCAGAGGGAAACGGAAATAGAGCCACACGGCGTGGGCAATGACTTCAGCGGGAAAGCGATGTCGACGATAGAGTGGATCACAGTCTGTCATGAACCTTCATCGCACATCGAATTCCACATTCCGTTAAGTTGACGATGCCGCCGGGCGTTTCTGGAAGGTGAGTTGAAGTTGACGCTGAACATGGAAAAGACCCATGTTACTCACGTCAACGACGGCTTCGTCTTTCTGGGGCACCGGATCATTCGCAAGCGAGGGGCACACGGACGGATGTCCGTCGTCACGACGATACCCAAGGAAAAGGCCAAGGGGTTTGTTCGCAGACTTACCGAAACCCTTTCCGGCAATCATAGTGTCAGTACGGTCGACATGATCGCCAGCCTGAACCGCCAGTTGGTGGGATGGGCGGCGTTCTACAAGTTCACCGACTTCACGGCGTACGTATTCCGGCGCATCGACCATGTCGTGTTCTGGAAAATGGCGCATTGGCTGGGACATAAATACCGATCTCGCATCAAACCCTTGATGCGGAAATAGTACCGGGTCCCGGAACCGGGCAAGGCGAAAACCTGGCTCGTGTTTGGTCGGAATGAACGCGGGGACCCCGTTGGAAAAGCGCTGAAACGGCTTGTCTCAAGCCCCAAGGCGCAATTCCGGTGGCGCAATCCGGAGGAGAATCCATACATCTTCCGGATCGAGAACCGCAGTACCGTCACATCGAACTATCATGAAGTTGCTATGGCCATGGGCCAAGCTTGAATAGAGAGCCGTATGCGCTGAAAGGTGCAAGTACGGTTCGGGGAGGAGAAGCGCTTCCGCGCTTCTTACTCCACTTCCGATGGCACGGGGCTTCGTCTATCTCTGCGCTGTCGTGGACAGGTTCAGCCGGAAGGTCTTATCGTGGCGGCTGTCGATCACGATGGAAGCAGCCTTCTGCATAGAAGCGGTCGAAGAAGCGCTTGCCCGCTATGGCAAGCCCGACATCTTCAACACCGATCAGGGGTCGCAGTTCACCTCCGTCGACTTCACCGCCGTTCTGAAGAACGCCGACATCGCCATCTCCATGGATCGCAAAGGCGCGTGGCGGGACAATGTCTTCGTCGAACGGCTCTGGCGGTCGATCAAATACGAGGAGATCTATCTCCACGCCTACAAGAGCGTTTCCGAGGCCCGCGCTGCCATCGGCCGATATCTGAGCTTTTACAACACCCGACGCCCACATTCATCCCTTGACCGGCAGACGCCGGATCGGGCTTACTTCAATGCGCTGACGCCGATGATGGTGGCAGCATAATCGAGGCGGAAATCCACTTAGCAAAGCGCCCGGAACTGTTCAGACAAACCGAGCCAGCTCTCCGAATGGACAATACACATGACTAGATACAAGACTAGAAATCTCAAAAAGATGATCGTTCGCGCTTTGAGCGTGCAAACCTTCATATCTTTTGGGGCCTTTTACCTCGGAGTTACAATCTATTTCGCGACGGTGGATGAATTGATAGGCTATGAATCGCCCTGGAAGGATGTCGCCGTAACCAGTATAATGGCAACAATCGTTCTTATTCCCGCCGCCATTGTCGGCCGTCGCCTAGCCCAAGACATCGTGAGTGCTCTGCCACCCATTGCAGCTGCCACCCATTCGATAGCCTCCGGTGACTATTCAGTGCGTGTCGTGGCGCCCCCGAACTCGTTCGAGGAGACCTATGCCCTTACCGCCGATATTAACGCGATGGCCGAACGCCTGGAGGAGGTGCAAGTAGACCTCAAATACTGGAACTCAGCGATTGCGCATGAATTCCGAACGTCCTCGACCGTGCTATTAGGTAATCTGCATGGACTTTCGACTGGTGTGATCGAACCAAGCCCGGAGCTCTTCGCTCGCATGATTCCCTATGTCAACTTACTAACTTCTATGGCCAACGATTTAGAAAATCTTGATTTCTCGAGGACCCACAAGCTTGATCTTAATATTAAAGAGATCGACCTCGCGGTGGTAGCTGAGACGGTAACCGCCTCGACGGAGCACGATTTGGTGCCTGCCAGCATCAAAATAAAGCGACAGTTCGATCGTGCAGTTTGCCTCGCCGATCCCGAGAGAATGCAGCAGGTGCTGAGCGAGCTGCTCAACAACTGCCGCCGCTACGCACCGGGGAGTACCGTGACCGTCCAGACCTATGAGGACGAGGATTGGGCTATGATGGTTTGCGTGGACACGGGCCCTGGCATGCCGGCCGCGGTGCGGGATAGAGCCTCCGATCGGAACTGGCGCGGCAGTGACTCGTCACAGCGCGTTCCCGACGGTCGCGGTCTTGGCCTGGCAATTGTGAAGACGATAGTAGATGCCCATCACGGCGAACTCTTCATAGATACTGATTGCGGACGAGGCTTCAAAGTCACGATCCGGCTGCTAAAGCACGCCTCCGGCGTAGAGAGGATTTAGTGTTGGTGGACGTGAACTGAAGTGACCTGGCACTGAGCTTTCATCCAGCGGCGACTAGAGCCCCGGCGGTTTTGAACCGCCCCAGGATTCTGGACCACCGGAGGCTGGAGTTTTCCGTCAAGGCCGGGACTGTCAGGAATTTCGTGTACGGGCGTGCGGTTGAACATTTGCTCTTAGGCCCTTGCGGCCTGAAAGCGGTCCGCAAAGAGAATGGCGAATTGGGATTTTGCCATCGCCCACTCCCTCGGCGGCATTTTCCACTCTTTCTCCGATCTGTTCAAGACCAGGTAGAGCAGTTTTGTCGCCGCCTCATCGCTCGGAAAATGACCTCTTGCCCGGACGGCGCGACGCAGCTTGGAATTTAGGGCTTCGATGGCGTTGGTGGTGTAAATGATCCGGCGAACATCCTTTGGAAAGGCGAAGAAGGGGATGACCTCTGACCTGCCACTGAAGTTTCATCCGGCTGCGATTAGAGCCTCGGCGGGTTTGAATACGCCAAATGGCGCGGTGGGAGCAACCGGCGGAAACGCGAAGCTTTCATCTTGCGCAGCGTTGGAGCCGGTTGCGGCGATGATCCCGGCGTAGCCTGCCGGGGTCTGGTATCCGAGCGACGAGTGTGGCCGGAAATGGTTATAGTCGTCAGCCCATTCAGCAATGGCGCTGCGGGCATGATCGAGGCCGAAGAAGAGGCTCTCGTTGAGCAACTCGTCGCGCATCCGGCCGTTGAAACTCTCGACATAGCCGTTCTGCATTGGCTTCCCCGGCGCGATATAGTGCCACTCGACCTTGTGATCCCTCGACCAGGCGAGGATGGCATTCGACGTTAGTTCGGTGCCGTTGTCGGAGACAATCATTCCGGGCTTGCCGCGTCGTTCGATCAGCGTCGTCAGTTCTCGGGCGACACGTCGACCAGAGATCGACGTGTCCGGGACCGCTGCCAGGCATTCGCGCGTCACGTCATCGACAATGTTGAGCACGCGGAAGCGTCTGCCGCAGGCGAACTGGTCATGCACGAAGTCCAGCGACCAGCGGGCATTGGCCTTCGCTTCAACCAGGATCGGCGCACGTGTGCCGACCGCACGCCGCCTGGCTTTCCGCTTGCGAACGGAAAGACCTTCCTCGCGATAGAGCCGGTAGATGCGATTGACCCCGGACGGCTCTCCGTCCCGCCGAAGCAGGACAAACAGCCGACGGTAGCCGAAACGACGCCGCTCATTGGCGAGGTCGCGCAGCTTCGTCCGCAGTTCAACCTCCGGCGGTCGGCTTGACCGGTAACGGATCATCTTGCGGTCGGCGGATATAATCTGGCAGGCCCGCCGCTCCGAAAGACCCATGACGGCCTTCAGATGCGTGACGGCGTCACGCTGGGCGGCAGGCCCTACCATTTTTTTGCAAGAAGCTCGCGGAGCGCGGCTGCATCAAGCATCTGCTCGGCCAGCAACTTCTTTAGCCTCGCATTCTCGTCCTCAAGCGCCTTCAGACGCTTCGCTTCGGAGACTTCCATGCCGCCGTATTTGGCTTTCCAATTATAAAACGTTGCTTCTGAAATCCCGTGCTTGCGGCAGAGATCGGCTGCCTTCGCACCCGCCTCCTGTTCCTTCAGCACCGCAATAATCTGCTCTTCCGTAAATCTCTGCTTCTTCATATGTCCGTCCTCAATGGTCCGGACTCTAATCCATTCTGGAGGAAATTCTCAGTGGCAGGTCACCTCCTGCCAGGCTCGCCGCCAGATCTGGGCGACGGCTGGGAATTTCCGGCCCCAAAAGCCACCCTCGAACGTTGTCAGCGCCGCCTCCGCCGCCTTGTCATCGATGGCTCCGTAGATTGCTTTCAGCTCGCGGGCCAAATCCTTGCGGTCCTTCCATGATGCAAAATCCAGAGAATTGCGCAGCAGATGGACGATGCAGGTCTGCACCGTCGTTTGCGCGAAGACGGCATTGATGGCGTCTGGAAAGCCCTTCAGGCCATCGACAACGGCGATCAGGATGTCCTCGACGCCGCGGTTCTTCATCTCGTTCATCACCCGCAGCCAGAATTTGGCACCCTCATTCGTTTCGATCCAGAGGCCGAGTATCTCTTTCGTGCCATCGCCGCGCACGCCGAGCGCGATGTGCACCGCCTTGTTGCGGACATGGCCTTCGTCTCTGATCTTGACCCGCAGCGCATCGAAGAACACCAACGGATAGACCGGCTCCAGAGGCCGCGACTGCCAGGTCGCTACTTCGTCCAGCACCGCGTCGGTGACGGCCGAGATCAAGTCGGCCGACACGTCGATCCCGTAAAGATCCTGGACATGCCCCACGATCTCACGCGTGCTCATCCCACGCGCATACATCGACACGATCTTCTCGTCGAAGCCAGGGAAGCGGCGCTGATACTTGGCAAGCAATTGAGGATCAAAGCTCGACTGCCGGTCGCGCGGGATGGAAAGCTCCAAAGAGCCGCTATCCGTCAGCACTGTCTTGCGGCCGTAGCCATTGCGGCTGTTGCCGACGGTCTCTTCGTCGGAGAGATGATGATCCATCTCCGCATTCAACGCCCGCTCCGCCAGCGCCTTCTTCAACTGATCGAGCAGACCGTTGCTCTCGAAAGCCGTTTTCGCATCAGAACCGGCGAGAAGCTGGTCCAAAATGCTGTCCGCGATGATAGGCTCTTTCCGTCGTGCCATGGGTGGTCTCCTTCGTACCCATTATGCACGCCCGTACACGAAATTCCTGACAGTCCCTCAAGGCCGGGTGCCACTTCCGCCTTTGCTGCACCGTAGGCGCGGAGCTTATCGGTGATGATCCGTTTGGGAGCAAAGCCATAGCGCTTCATTAACGCCACCAGCACGCGCTTCGCTGCCCTTTTATCACGCCGCTTCTGCAATATCTCTTCGAGAACGGTGCCATGTTGATCGACCGCACGCCAGAGCCAGAATTTCTCTCCAGCGCATTTCACGACGACTTCGTCCAGATACGTGCGATCTGGGGTCCGAACTTGGCGATCCAGCGGCGGACTGTCTCGTATGACACGTCGATTCCACGCTCGAGCAGCATTTCCTCAACTTCACGCAGACTAAGGTTGAACCGCAAATAAAGCCAGACCGCGTGAGAAACGATCCGTGGCGGAAACGGTGACGCTTGAAGCTGATATCTCGTGTCTGCATCGCCGAAATCTACGCCCAACCCGTCAGGCAGGCAACCGCAACCAGTTAACGTGACAATACCCCTCAAACCTCATTTTCCGGCCGGATTGTTTCGGGTCAGTCAGGACCCGCAACAACCGCCGAGCAGCGGAGCAAGCCGGTGCCGAACGAGATCAAGGCTTCGAGGCACCGGCAAAATCGCTCCAAGCGCGAATTTCGGCTCTAATGCCGAGTGAAGAGGTAATTGATTGCATAAGATATGCCGGTTATCGCGGCACATGCTACAGCTCCTCCGAGGGAGCCTGCTACGGCAGCAACCGGGAGCGGTGCAAATCCTCCGCAAGTTTTAGAAGCTTCGGCGTGGGTTAATTCAATCACACCATAAGATGAGATGTCAGTCGTCATGGTTTTCCACTTTTCCAAATGCCCATAGGACTGTTGCGGCAGTCACTAAAGCTGCAAGACCGATGGCTCCTGGGAGCGTGAAGCTATTGCCTCCCTCCCAATGCGAGGGTTCTGTTTCGGTAATGCTATCGCCATACGGCAGTCTCTCCCGATGAGGGTTTGCTCTTCCGCTTCTTTGGCGTTTGCACAAATACGGCTTGGTCGCCGCTGTCCTCCTTCCTCTGATGTCAATAACAGTCGTTTAGCCGGCATAGCTGACAGCCGCCTGAAGAGCTCGGCATTATTTCCGTCCCGCACGAAGTTTGCTTGCCGGGCATGGAGGCGCCAGCGTCCACCTTCGTTAGTCGTTCAGCAGCAAAGCCGATCATCTCACTTAATCTCTATCGCCGCCGAGATTCGATTACGGAACGCTATCTCCGCAGCATAAGTCTCGCCTTCAGCAATCCGCTCCTTGTCGGCCTTTTTCGCTTCCGCGCTGGTGCGCCAGCTGCCGTCAAGCACTTTCGGCAAAACATCATCAAGTTCCATCGGAATGCCGATAAAGGCGATGTGGCCGTCTCGGTCGACCACGAACGACGTCGGAATCCCGAAAGAAAAGCTGGCGGCCATCCAAAGCTTGTGCATTTCGCCTGTGTAGTCGAACGCGATCCGAAAATTCAAATTCGAGAATTTTTCGGTCAACCACGCGTCCAACGGCACTGTAAAGTTATCAGCGGATTGATGCAGCGATAGCTGGCCGGGACGGCTGTCAGGCTGCGGCGACACACGCGATTTTGTTCCAGATTTGCATGGCGGCGTTACGCAGGTCTCGATGTTGAGCCGATGACAGCGTATTGCGGGGAAAGTGGAACAGGTTGGCAATCGGATCATGGATGGAAACGAACCGCTGAAGCTGGCGTGCCGACTTGAAGCGTTTCATGGTCCTTTCGCGTCGTCGGGTCGGCTGGTGCGAATTTTCCGCTCGATTATTGAGGCCTTTGTGCGACCGGTGTTCGACACCGGGCATGAGGTCGCGCCTGGCGGCATCATAGGACCGGAGCTTGTCGGTGATCATGACCCGTGGTGTCCGCCCTTGAGCCTTCAGCAACTTACGCATCAGACGCTTTGCCGCCTTGGCATTTCGGCGGCTTTGCACCAGTACTTCGAGGACGAAGCCGTCCTGATCGACCGCACGCCAGAGCCACTGCTTCTTGCCATTGATGGCCCCCACACATTCGTCGAGATGTCATTTGTCGCCCAGGCAGCCGGCTGACCGTCGCTTGATCTTCCGGGCGAAATGCCGTCCGAATTTCTCCGCCCAGCTTCGAATGGTCTGATGCGTGACGATGATGCCGCGGGCCGCCAGCATGTCCTCAACCATGCGCAGGCTGAGCGGAAAGCGAAAGTAGAGCCATACCGCGTGCGCAATGATCTCAGCGGGATAGCGGTGGCGACGATAAAGCGGATCACGAGCAACTTCTGACATGGCCCATGTACGCACATCTTCATCAGCCGTCGGTTAACTTTACGGTGCCACTCAATCAGACCCCGACTACCAAAATCAGAGCCGTAATTTATCGACGCTGCCTTAGGCTCAAAGGGAACCGAAAATACCAGCCAGACCGCACGGGCGATGATCTGCGGTGGAAAGCGGTGGTTCTTGTAGCTTACGGATCTCATATGTGCAATCTGAGATCCAAACTAGATGCGGCAGGCCTTCGCGGTATGTTGGTCTCCCTCAGGGGCGTTGGATACCGAATGGACAATACACATGACTAGATACAAGACTAGAAATCTCAAAAAGATGATCGTTCGCGCTTTGAGCGTGCAAACCTTCATATCTTTTGGGGCCCTTTACCTTGGAGTTACAATCTATTTCGCGACGGTGGATGAATTGGTAGCCTATGAATCGCCCTGGGGGAATGTCGCCGGTGCTGCAAGACGGGAGGTGATGCCCGCCGTCGAATATCGATCGCACAAGGGCCTGAACAATCGGGCCGAGAATTCTCACGTGCCGCTTCGAAAACGGCCGCTTCGAAAACGGGAGCGGATGATGCAGGGATTTCGATCCGTCGGCAACTTGCAACGGTTCAGATCGATCTTTTCGGCACTCCGAAATCTCTTCCGTCCTCGACCGTGCTATTAGGTAATCTGCGTGGACTTTCGACTGGTGTGACGAACCGCCCGGAGCTCTTCGCTCGGCACCGTAAAGTTAACCGACGGCTGATGAAGATGTGCGTACATGGGCCATGTCAGAAGTTGCTCGTGATCCGCTTTATCGTCGCCACCGCTTTCCCGCTGAGATCATTGCGCACGCGGTATGGCTCTACTTTCGCTTTCCGCTCAGCCTGCGCATGGTTGAGGACATGCTGGCGTCCCGCGGCATCATCGTCACGCATCAGACCATTCGAAGCTGGGCGGAGAAATTCGGACGGCATTTCGCCCGGAAGATCAAGCGACGGTCAGCCGGCTGCCTGGGCGACAAATGGCATCTCGACGAATGTGTGGGGGCCATCAATGGCAAGAAGCAGTGGCTCTGGCGTGCGGTCGATCAGGACGGCTTCGTCCTCGAAGTGCTGGTGCAAAGCCGCCGAAATGCCAAGGCGGCAAAGCGTCTGATGCGTAAGTTGCTGAAGGCTCAAGGGCGGACACCACGGGTCATGATCACCGACAAGCTCCGGTCCTATGATGCCGCCAGGCGCGACCTCATGCCCGGTGTCGAACACCGGTCGCACAAAGGCCTCAATAATCGAGCGGAAAATTCGCACCAGCCGATCCGACGACGCGAAAGGACCATGAAACGCTTCAAGTCGGCACGCCAGCTTCAGCGGTTCGTTTCCATCCATGATCCGATTGCCAACCTGTTCCACTTTCCCCGCAATACGCTGTCATCGGCTCAACATCGAGACCTGCGTAACGCCGCCATGCAAATCTGGAACAAAATCGCGTGTGTCGCCGCAGCCTGACAGCCGTCCCGGCCAGCTATCGCTGCATCAATCCGCTGATAACTTTACAGTGCCATCTCACCGATTTGCCGGACACGGGATTGCCATCCGTCGAAAAACCGGAAGGGAAGAAGCGCGGCCGTAGGCCTCTGCCGGCAAACCTGCCACGCCAGCGCGTCGAATATGACCTTGCCGACGACCAGAAGGTCTGTCCGTGCTGCAGCCACCAGATGCATCGCATGGGCGAGTTGGTGACCGAGCAGCTTCACATCGAGGTGAAGGCCACGGTTCTGCAGAATGTCCGGGCCAAATATGCATGCCGCAACTGCGACCGTACCGGGATCAATACGCCTGTTGTTATCGCGCCGATGCCGAAGCAGCCCTTGCCCGGCAGCATCGCCACGGCCTCGACGCTGGCCTTCGCGCTCGTCCATAAATATGTCGACGGCACGCCGCTCTATCGCTTGAGCCAGGCCTTCGAGCGTGCAGGCGTTCCTGTCAGCCCTGGTGCTCTCGGCCATTGGGTGATCGGTTTGAGCGAGAAACACCTCGTTCGGATCTATGATGCGCTGAAACTGCGGCTTCAATCGCAGACGACATTTCAGGTGCTGAAGGAAGAGGGCAAGGATCCCACCAGCATCTCTTACGTGTGGGGCTACCGTAGCGGCGAGGACAGCCGGCAACCGATCGTGCTGTTCGATTATCAGCCCGGCCGCGGGCAGGAACACCCGCAGGCCTTTCTTGGCGACTACCGCGGTATCTTGATGAGCGATGGCTATCAGGCCTGGCGCACGTTGAAAGGCGCCACGCATGTCGGGTGCATGGCCCATGCCAGGCGGAAGTTTGTCGATGCTCTCAAAGCGCGCAAGAAACCCGGTGGGCCGCCGGCGCAGGCCATCAAGTTTTTCGACCAGCTCTACCGGATTGAAAGGCAGGTGCGGGACGAAAAGCCCGACGACGGCGAAACGCGAGATCATTATATGCGCCGCTTTCGCCAGAAACACAGCGTCCCGGTCCTTGCCGCCCTCAAGGAATGGCTCGACAAAATCGCGCCAAAGGTCGTGCCCGACACCAAGCTTGGCGATGCCGTTTCCTATGCGCTCAATCAATGGGAGTACCTGACGCGCTATACCGGCGACGGCAGGATGCCGATCGACAACAATTTGCTGGAGCGTGACATCAGAATTTTTGCCACTGGAAGAAAGAGTTGGCTCTTTAGCGATACAGTCCAGGGGGCCAAAGCCAGTGCCGTCATCTACAGCTTAATGCTGACCTGCCGGGCCTGTGGCGTCGAGCCATTCGCATGGTTGAAGCACGTTCTCACCGAACTGCCGCAGCGCCCCGACGATGCTGATATCGACGACCTGCTGCCCTTCAACTTCAAAAGCCAGCCAGCATAAGCCGACGCCCTTCAAAGCGATTTACGACGTGCACTGAAAAGCGCGCTTACCGATGATCTGCGGTGGAAAGCGGTGGTTCTTATAGCTTACGGTCGGTCTGTTCATCCCACCCCACCCCCTACACAGATCAACTTCACAGCGTTAAGTTTACGGTGTCGCTCCAAGAGCGATGTCACGTTATCAGTTGCTGCCTTCTTGCTCGCTGGACCGCGCTTGAAGCTCTTTCAAAATCGAGTACTGAATCTTGCCCAACGCTGTTCGCGGCAATTCCCTCGTGAAAATAAACTTCCGCGGGACCTTGAAGCGAGCGACCTGCGACTGCACGTGCGCGGCCAGTGCTTCCGCTTCGATCCGTGCCCCCGCCCGCCTGACCACGTAGGCGACCGGCACCTCGCCCCAGTGCGAATCAGGCCGACCGACAACGGCGCATTCCTCGATATCAGGGTGCTCCCCGAGCACACGCTCGACTTCGGCTGGATAGATGTTTTCTCCGCCGGAAATAATGAGGTTCTTTTTGCGATCGCGAACCCAATAGTGACCGTCGGCATCGCGGTGCCCGATGTCGCCAGTGCGATACCAGCCGTCACGCAGTGCCTCGCGGGTCGCTTGTTGATCGCCCCAGTATTCACAGAAGACATTTGGGCCGCGCACTGCGATTTCGCCTGGGGCACCCGCCGGCAACTCGTTGCCGGCGTCATCGATGATCATCGCCTCGCAGCATAGGCCCGGCAGGCCAATAGACCCGCAGCGTGAGAGATCACTCCCTAGCCTCGTGTAGATGGCGATGGGGCAAGTTTCTGTGGAGCCATACACCTGCAGGACCGGTACCCCTCGCGCGGTAACGCGTTCGATCAGGGCCTGGGACACAATCGCTGAGCCGGTTGAAATAGCCTTCAAGGAGTACAGGTCGACCGTCCACCAAGCGGCGTCGTCAGTCAATGTTTGGATGGCCGTCGGTACCAATGCCGTAAGCGTTGGCCGATCGCGCTCGAATGCAGTAAGTGTCGCACCTGCCGCAAATCGGGAATGGATAGTAACCGTCGCACCATGGTGCAAAGCCGGAGTGGTCTGAATGTTGAGCCCGCCCACGTGAAAGAACGGCAGTACCGACAACACATGATCTTCCGACGTCAGAGCATGCATGTGCTGACTCATCACCCCGTTCCAGAGCAATGCTTCTTGTCGGAGGACCGCGCCTTTCGGCCGCCCGGTAGTGCCAGAAGTGTAGACGATCAGAAGCGGGCAGCTCAAGTCAGCATGTGAGTTACGGCTATCACCGCTGCCTTGGGCCAACAGGTTATCCCATGTGCTCCCGCGAGGGGGCGTGAAGTCCAAACCGACGACTGAGGTGTCGGGCAGTGTGTGTGCCAGATGCGGCAGAAGGCCGTTGAACGCCTGCTCGACAACCAATACCTTTGCTCCGGCATTAGACAAGATGAAGAGCTGCTCAGCCGGCGCGAGCCGCCAATTCAAAGGCAGCATAATTGCGCCAAGACGCGCACAGGCATAGAGGAGAACTAGATACTCGGGCCGGTTCAGGCTGAGGATGGCGACGCGGTCGCCTTTAGTGACTCTCAGCTCTTTGTTCAGGGCGCGCGCGGCTTGCTCGATAGATCCGCGCAACGCGGCGTAGCTTAGGGTCTCACCCTCGAAATGGATTGCAGCCTTGTTTGGAGCAAACGCCGCATTGCGGTCAATCAGTGTGCAGAGATCCATTGTCGCCTATTCCTTCTGTCTGGAGCCGCATGAGACTTGGTCCGGCGCAGTTGAGCTACTGATAACGTGACATCGCCGCGTGAAGGCATCGGCGACGAATTTGGCGGGGTGCTGCAGCGCTTATGAGCTATATTCAAGGGTGCTCATCCAATCGGCATCGAGACGCGGCCTTTGCCGAATTCGCCAAGAAGCGATCGAGCAACAATATGATTGGACAACGGCGAGCAAGCATCGAGAACCGCAGGCCTGGCAAAAAACGATACTGTCGCTTGGATAGGAAGCGACGATCCGGCTTGTTAGCTCAAGATTCCGTTGCTCGTTGGCGGGCGCGATTGGTTCAATGTTCTTCTCTGCGTCTTCTATCACTTAGACCCGTCCGCGCATATTTTTCGATCAGAAGGAAGGCCGAGAGGGGGAGCCGCACTACATTCTAAAGATGCCATAATGTGGCGCCTCAATGGGAGCATTGAGCGAGGCGCTCATGGCGATTGCGAGCGCGTTTCTGGTGTCAACAGGATCAAGAATCCCGTCGTCCCAGATTTCAGACGTTGCGTAGTAAGCGCTTGATCGCTCCCTATACTCTCCCAAAATCGACTGTCTCGTGACTTCGTACTCCTGCGCCGATAGGCGCCTACCATCGGCCGCCAGCTGCTTTGCCTTCACATCGGTAAGCACTTGCGTCGCTTGATCGGCACCCATGGCTGAAATCTGAGCCTGCGGCCAGGTGAACAGAAAACGCGGATCGAAAGCGCGCCCGGCCATAGCGAATGTTCCCCCACCGTGAGAATGGTTACAAATGACCGTGAATTTGGGCACCGCCGCTCCAGACACGGCCATGAGTAGCTTGGCGGCATTTTTGGTGATGCCACGTCGCTCATATTCGCTGCCCACCATGAAGCCGGTGATGTTCTGCAAGAACAACAGCGGCGTCCGATTCATGTCGCACAACTGGATGAAGTGAGCGCCCTTCAGCGCACTGTCGTCGAACAGCACGCCGTTATTCGCCAGAACACCGATTTGGTATCCATGAAGGCGCGCGAACCCGCATACCAGAGTTCGCCCGTAGAGCGGTTGGTATTCATGGAACCTGCTGCCATCGACCAAGCGCGCGAGAATCTCCCGCATATCAAAGTGCACTCGAGGATCTCTTGAAATTATGCCGTATAGCTCAGATGCATCATAGGCGGGCGGCTCGGGAGCGACTCGATCGATCGAGACTTTTTCGGGACGATTGATACGGCCGACTAAGTCGCGGGCAATCGCAATCGCGTGCATCTCTGAATCCGCGATACAGTCGGCCGTTCCCGATACACTGGTTTGCATGTCAGCACCGCCGAGCTCGTCGACAGACACGTGCTGGCCAGTCGCAACTTTTACAACCGATGGACCGCCGAGAAATATCGCTCCGCTTCCCTGGACGATAATGTTGTACTCGCTAAGCGCAGGAACGAAAGCTCCTCCCGCGTTGCAATGTCCCATCACGAGGGCGACCTGCGGCACGCCCATCTTCGAGAGAATGGATTGGTTGCGGAAGATTCTGCCCGCGTGGTGGCGATCCGCGAAGAGTTCCGCCTGCAGAGGCAGAAATCCACCGCCACAGTCGCAAAGATGAACGACGGGCAGACGGTTCTCGATTGCTATATCCAGGGATCGGACGATCTTTTTGACTGACAACGGATACCATGCTCCACCCTTCACGCTCGGGTCATCTGCGTGAACGATCACCTCGCGTCCCGCAACGATGCCGATGCCGACGACTTGCGCTGCGCTGGGCACACCCCCGTTGTAAGCCTCGTTCGCAGCCAGTGTCGAAAGTTCGAGGAAAGGGGTTTCTGGATCAAGCAAAGCCTCCACCCGGTCGCGAACAAAGTGCTTGTTTTGTCGCCGCAGGCGCTCGCGGTCGCGCTCGGGACGGTCGAAGCGGACCGCACGCTGGCGCTCCTTTAATTCGGCCGCAAGTCTTCTGTTGTGGAGCTCGTTGAGGCGAAATTCTTGCGCGTTCACGTCGACAAGAGAAGCGATGCGCTGCATCTTAATGCCCTTCCTCTTTGATCGTAACTAGTATCGCGCCATGCTCGAAGCTCTCGCCTTCGCTAAAATGAATTCGGTCGACCACCCCGTCCTGTGGCGCGCGTATGACGCTTTCCAGCTTCATGCTCTCGATCACCATCAGCCCGGAGCCTGCGGAAATCTGGTCGCCGGGCAAAACTGACGTTTTAACCACCACGCCTGGCATCGGCGCGCGCGCCACAAGAAGACCTGCATCCTTTTTCACGAGCGAATGGGCTAACAATGGGTCTCGGTAGCGCAGAACGCGCGTCCTGCCGCGAATATGCAGATGAATAGTGTCACCATCGATCGCAAACCTTACCGACTCGTTTGCGCCGGCAATGCTAAGAAGGCCGCCACCGTCGCCTTGATGGGAGAAGTCGAGCGGTACGAGTATTTCGTTCCCCAAATGCAGGCGATACCCCTGCTGACAGCGTGAAAGCCACAACTGATAATCTACACCTTCAAGCTCGAAAACGTGGTTCATGCGTTTCTCCAGCCGCCGAGAGAGGCGTGAAGCTCAGGTACGGCATCTGCCGAATCGCACACTGGTCTCGTCAGGAGAGCGGCGGCTGCTAGGAAGGTCGACAAGTCGGACGCGGAGTCGGCAGCGGTCAGCTGCGGATTTTCGTCAAGATATCCGGTATGGACCTGTCCGCTTAAAAATTGCTCGTCGGCAAGGACGCGCGCGAGAAAGCTCGCGTTTGTTTCGCAGCCGAGGAGCACCAGCTCCCGCATCGCGCGTTCGACCTTCAGCGCAGCCTCATTACGCGTGCGCGAATGTACGATCACCTTTGCCAACAAGGGATCGAACGCTGTTGTTATCTGCTGACCCTGCGAGATGCCACTGTCGATCCGTAGGCCTGGACCGTCGGGATACTCGAGTACCAGTACCTTCCCCGTCGTAGGAGCAAAGCCACGTTCAGGAGCTTCAGCATACATCCTCGCTTCGATCGCGTGTCCTTTCGACACGATATCTGACTGTGAAAATCTAAGCTCATGGCCCCCGGCGACATAGAGCTGTTCGGCAACAATATCGATGCCAGTGATCATTTCGGTGACGGGATGCTCCACCTGCAGGCGCGTATTCATCTCGAGGAAATAGAACTCTCCTCCGTCCACGATGAATTCCACAGTGCCTGCGTTTCGATAGTTGGCGGCTCGAGCGATGCCCACGGCAGCTTCGCAGATTCCCTGGCGGAACCGCGGGGAAATCGTTGACGCGGGGGCCTCCTCAATGACCTTCTGAAATCTGCGTTGGACCGAGCATTCCCGCTCGAACAAATGAACGACGTTTCCGAAGGAGTCGCCGAGCACCTGCACTTCGATATGCCGTAACTTTTCGATATATCGTTCGATGTAGAGTCGGCCATCTCCGAAGTAGCGCTGCGCCTCACTGCGTGCCTCCGCAATGGCGTCTTCCAAGGTGTCGAGGTCGCGGACGATCCGCATGCCCTTGCCGCCGCCGCCGGCTGATGCTTTTACCAGCAAAGGCGCTCCAATGGATCGCGCCCTCAGAATGAACGAGGCAGGGTCATCTTCTTCGTTCGCTGAATGCATGACCGGAAACCCGTTCTGCTGAACGAAGTTGCGGGCCCGAATCTTGTCACCCATCAGTTGGATGCTCTCAGGAGTGGGCCCGACGAAAGCGATCCCAGACTCGACCACCGCCCTTGCGAACTCCGCATTCTCTGCAAGGAACCCATAGCCTGGGTGAATCGCCCCGACGCTCGCCTCGCGGGCGGCGGCGATGATTTGTGCGGTATCAAGATAGGCCGCCACTGGCGTGCGACCGCTCACGGCAATCGCCATGTCGGCCATTGAGACGGCCGGCGCTCCCGCATCCAGATCATGGTAGACAATTGCGGAGCGCAATTCAAGCTCGCGCAGGGTCTTGATGATGCGTACGGCAATCTCGCCTCTATTGGCGATCAGAACGGTATCAAAGGGTAATTTTCGCATTCGCCTATTTGTCTACCTTAGGGCTGAGATTAGATTTGCCGGCCCTTTGTAGTGCTCTCCAATCTCCGTATAAGGGCCTGCAATCCACCTGGATCGGGTTCGCAAATGATCCCGCATCGTCACAATCTCTTTGTGGTCGATGTTTTGATGGCAGGGTAGCCTCATCCGCAAACCGAGGCATGGCCGGGGCATCGCTGAGCAGCAGCAATTCCTCAATAGCGTAAGCAACGAGCCCACTTGGGCGCGACAATTGCGGTTCTGCAATGCCCTCCCTGGTGGGCAGGTGGACGGCAGAGACGGAGCGCGCCTGTTCCATGGGCGTCATTTCGGATGCGTATTTCACTTGGCCTGTTGGATGATCCTTCTCTCGATCGGCTGGCACCCGAGACACCGAGCCGAGATCCTGTTCCCTAAGATGCTGCCCCGGTACACGGCCGTAACTGTAGAGTAGACGCAGGGTAGCATCGTAGGCAACGTCGACCTTTGCGGGTTGTGGTTCAGTAGTACAATTTGAGCCAACCCCACGCCCTTGTGGCGCTTTCTTGCAACACCGCATTTGCTAGTTTTTCCTCTGTGGATGTCCTTGACCACTGTATCCGGCAAATGCCGTAGTTAGCTGCTAGCGCGCTCCCCCGCTGCGGGACTTAGCCAAGCCTGTTTGTCCGTGCCGGCGTCATGGTCCTTTTCTAGGTCACAGCCTCATGAGGGGCTGAGATGAAATCGCTGACTCTCAGTTACAAGAACCACCGCTTCCACCGCAGATCATCGCCCGTGCGATCTGGCTGTACTTCCGGTTCCCTTTGAGCCTGCGGCTGGTCGAGGAAATGCTGTTGGAGCGCGACATTGTCGTGTCTTACGAAACGATACGGCGATGGAGCCGCAATTCGGGGCGGCTTTACGCATTCAATCAGCTTCGATCTATAAGGCCGGACTGTATGGCCAGGGCGGTGTACTGGGAGGCCTCCAGTGTCAGATCTCCAAACGCGAGTTGACAAAGAAGGTAATTGGCGCCCGCCTCTTCCAACTGCTCAAGGAGAGCCCGGCGCACGATAGCTGCCGTTCCTACCACGCACAATTCGCTCTCGATTGCGGCATCCAAGGTCAGCGGCAAGTTTGGCGGAACGGGGATCGCGTTGAGATCGTACAGGAATTTAAAGTTCTTGACCCATCGGCCGTAAGCAGGTGCCGCGAGTGAATGGGCATGCGCGGCAGAACGTCCGACCACTACCATTCGGAGCAATCCGAGAAAAGGCACTGGGTCGTCCGCGCCAGTGTTGTGCTCTCGATGGGAACGGAAGGCATCAGTAATTTTGCGAACAACAGACGCGGGTCCTTGGCACGCGATGTTTGCGCCGTTCGCAGCGGCCCAAGCCGCAGACTCGGGCCGGTTGGTGGCGATCCATGTAGGCGGATGCGGACGCTGATGAGGCCGCAGCGTCAAAGGGACATTGTTTAGCTCAAAATGGTAGCCTTGGTAGGATAGTGTGCCGCCCTTCATTGCCTTCATGAGGATTTCGCTGGCTTCGAAGTAGCGCTCCGGCACCGCGTCTGCACCAATCCCGAAGTATCTCAATTCGATCGGGAGAGAGCCGCGCCCTATGCCAAGCTCGAGCCTACCACCGCTCAACTGGTCCAGCGTACAGATCTCTTCAAACGCGCGTAGCGGATGACAAAGGCTAAGCAACATGACCAAGGGGCCGACACGAAGCCGCCGAGTGCGCTGTGCGACGCTCGACAAGAACAAATTCGGCGATGCGCCTCTCCCGTGCGGGGTACAATGGTGCTCCGCGAGGTGATATGCATAAAAACCGAGCCGATCGCACGTCTCGGCCAACGTCAGGCGGTCTGCGTACTGTTGTGCGATGTCGCGACCGTCCTCGTCTAAGTGATCAAAGATGCCGATGGTTAGCTTTGAAGGGAAGGTATGTCTCATTCGGTCATCTCCAACTTTCATGAACGAGCTTAATGCGTTGATCCGACTGATCTGAGACCTGGCTTTTTTGCTGGGCGGACATGATCTTAATTTGCTTGGGCTTTGCGCTGGCTACGCCAGATCGGGCGTTTGGAAGTTGCGCACACGCGTCCTTGCACTTCCGGCTGTTGCAGAGAAGTTTATCCGTTCCCCACGAAGGCCCCCTAGAACGTCGGCGTTGGGCACCCTAGCAGATCGCGTGGAGGGCTCCTTGCGCCAACAGGCAAACACGGCCAGATGCTGAACCGGGCTATGGGACTGTACTTTTGGTGGGGTGACCAGCCGAGCTGTGTGGATGTCCCCTTCGTTGGTCTCGTTGGCACAAATCATCATTGGCGTCTCCTTGTTGGCGTCTGTATGTACTGAGTAGGTTCAGGTCCCGTGGAGGCTGGATGGAGCGTTCATGGATGCACGGCCTGAGGGCCGCCCGCATCTCGGAAAATCAGCTCTGCTTTGATGGGATAAGCGCTGCCGGTATTGTCACGTTAACCCGCATCTCTCAGTGCGCCCCGACGGCGCGTAACACCAGTGGAGGAAGGTTCCACCCAGATAATTGTCGATAGGTCTGGTAGCTGACGAGCGGCTTGGCAGGGTAACCGGCCGGGCCGAAGCCTCGTGACAAAGGCCGCCTTGGGCGGTTGAGCAATCCAGTGGGCCGTAACGAGTGTGAAGCCTGAGCAGGCCTCGAAAGTGAAGATGCGGATGCCGACCCTCCTGAGATTAGGGGAAGGCAGCACGAGCGGGGAAGAAATCGACGAGCGCACCCGCTCGATTCGCCGGGGTAGTGGGCACGGCACGCTGGAAAGGTGGTGCGGGTAATCGGGGGAGACCCGTCCCGGGCGAGGGTAGCGGCCTCAACGGCGTGCTTGGCACGCCGGTCTGGAGCGGGAGTCGGACAGGGTCATACTACTGCTGAGGCCGGGTAATGCCGGTGGAGGGAAGGCCCCTGACTTCTGGTGTGCTTTTGACGATGATGAGGTGGAGGTGATTGGCGATGAGCCTGCAAACGCCTGATAAGATCCGGACTCTTCAGAGGAAGCTGTATCGTAAAGCGAAGGCGGAGCCTGCCTTCCGCTTTTACGCTCTCTACGACAAGATCTGTCGCGACGACATTCTGTACCATGCCTATCGGCTAGCCCGCTCCAATGCTGGTTCGCCGGGCGTCGACGGCGTGACGTTCGCGCGGATCGAGGCGGCGGGAGCGCAGGAGTGGCTGGCGGGACTGCGCGAGGAACTCGTTTCGAAAACGTATCGGCCCCAACTGGTACGACGGGTCATGCTACCAAAGCCTGGAGGTGGAGAAAGGCCGCTCGGTATTCCGACTATTCGGGATCGTGTCGTCCAGACTGCCGCCAAGCTGGTGCTTGAACCGATCTTCGAGGCGGATTTCGAGGATAGCGCCTATGGCTATCGCCCCAATCGGGGTGGTGGTCAGGCGGTCAAGGAGGTGCACCGGCTAATATGCCGGGGTTACACCGATGTGGTCGACGCTGATTTGTCGGGATATTTCGACTCGATTCCGCACGCGGACCTTCTACGATCCGTGGCCCGCAGGGTCGTCGACAGGCATGTGCTGCATCTTATCAAGATGTGGCTGAAAGCGCCTGTTGAAGAACGGGATGGCGACGGCAAGCGGCGCATGAGTGGTGGTCGCAACGCAACGAGCGGAACGCCTCAGGGCGGTGTCGCGAGTCCGATGCTGGCCAACATCTACATGAACCGTTTCCTGAAGCATTGGCGGCAGACCGCACGGGGAGAAGCGTTCCAAGCCCACGTCGTTTCCTACGCCGACGACTTCGTCATCCTCAGCCGTGGTTATGCGGAAGAGGCTCTGTCGTGGACGCGGCTGGTTATGGCGAAGCTCGGGCTCACCCTCAATGAGGCGAAAACCTCGGTGAGGAATGCACGACAGGAGCATTTCGACTTCCTTGGCTATAGCTTTGGCCCCGAGCATTTTCGCAAGGATGGTCATTGGTATCTGGGCGCAAGCCCATCTCGGAAAAGTGTCCAGCGGCTCAAGAAAAAGGTGAGCGATTTGCTCGTGCCCGGTGAGATGGGGACATGGCCCGACGTGCGGAACCGGCTCAACCGCCTTTTGCGCGGCTGGTCGACCTACTTCGGTTATGGCTCCCGCCTTCCGGCATATCGGGCGGTCGACAACCATGTTTACGAGCGTGTGCGAAACTTCCTCACGCGGCGGCACAAGGTGGCAGGGCGCGGGTCGCACCGTTTCTCCGATGACTATGTCTTTGGAGAGGGCGGTGTGCTGCGCCTTCGACGCGTCCACATCGGGCCACCTCCGAGAGCTATGCGGTGAAGCCAGTCGGAAAGCCGGATGCCGGAAATCGGCACGTCCGGTTTGACGAGCGGGGACAGGAAACGGGACTCATGTCACCGCGCCTGTCCTCGACTCTACCAGCGCCTGTGGCTTTGGTTGACGTTGGGCTGTTGGCGGCGGTCGGGGCCGGGCTCGCAGCCGAAGACGCGCGCGGCCGTCGCCGCGATGTGGGGCGTTTTGTCTGGGCCGGTGATGTATCCTTTTTCGTTGGTGGGTGGGTTCAGGTCCGGCGGCATCATCGGGCCGCAGCGCATATTCGGGCGTGAGCCAGAGCAAACTCCTCGGCATAGGGGCAGGCCGAAGCCATCGCCACCTTGATGCGGCGGACTGAGACGCGGACCTGGGCGCCGATCTTCAACAGCTTCAATCAGCACTGTTGCATGGATCACCACATCAGCTATTGCCACGAATTTTTCCCGCGCAATTTCTTTGCCGCACGCACGGATGGCTCGAGGGCGCTTTCGGCAGGCGGCGAGCGTATTCACGGTAACTTCTTCGGCCAGTCATCCTTCGCCACCCACGCCATCTGCCATGAGGTGAATGTCGTGAAGGTACCGGATACGGCGCCGCTCGAATTGCTGGGACCGCTCGCCTGCGGTATCCAGACCGGTGCGGGCGCAGTCATGAACGCGCTCAAGGTTTCGGCGGGCAAATCCTTCGCCGTATTCGGCTCCGGTTCGGTCGGCCTCTCCGCCCTGATGGCGGCCAAGGTCGTCGGCGCGACAACCATCGTCGCGGTGGACATGAATGACGAGCGGCTGGCCATGGCGCGCGAACTCGGCGCCACGCACACGATCAATCCCGGCAAGGTGGATGCGACAGCCGAGATCATAGCGATCACGAGCTACGGGTTGAATTTCGCGCTCGATACGACGGGGATTTCTAGCGTTATCCGCAGCGCGGTGATGGCGCTGGCGCCGATGGGCGCCTGCGGCATTCTCGGCGCGTCGGCCATGGGCACCGAGATCAATCTCGACGAAGTGCACTTCATGAGCGGCGGTCGCCGTCTGATCGGGATCGTCGAGGGCGAATCCAACCCGGACACCTTCATTCCGATATTGGCCGAGCTCTACGCCCAGGGCCGCTTCCCTTTCGACAAGCTCGTGAAATTCTACGACTTCGACGAGATCAACCAGGCAATCCACGATTCCGAGAGCGGCAAGACCACAAGACTCGGTGACCGTCGTCGAAAGGCTCAAGGCCGCAGGCGTGTCCGCCGAACTCAATATCTTCGAGGGGATGGTGCATTCCTGGCAGCTTTTCGCGCCGATGCTCGACGAGGGCATGCAGTCGATCGAGGAAGCCGGCGGCTTTCTCCGCAACCGCCTGCGATCCCGCATGGAGAGAGAGGTCGCGGTCTGACGATTTATCCAACGCTCTTGGTCTGGGATGACAATTTGGGCAAGCATCCGGATATCACACGGCGCGGTCTCTGCGCGTCACCGCCAGCATCGCGGGAGGCGCCGCTGCAGCATTTGCCATACCGGCGAGCGTCCGCAATTCCTTCGCCTCGGGTGTCAATACGATCAATGTCGCCTGGGCGAACGCCCGATCCAGGCCGCTGAGCCCATTTTCCGAAGCAGACGAATTTCGGCCTGGTCAGCGACGCGCTCAAGGCTGGATATCGGCGGCAAAAAATATGCCGTCAACTTTATCCTCAAGGACACGCAGTCCGATCCTGGGACGTTGATACCGTCTTAGCCGTACTGTGGGTTTGATTGTTGGTCCATGAGTAGCCGTGTCGATTGCTGGGCTGGCCATTCGCCTCTTCAAACGCCAGTTCCATAAATCTGCTTACGCCTCAACAGCTAACTTTTACAGCAGCTTAGGACGCCACTAGAATAGGAAGGCCACTAGAATAGGAAGAATGCTAGGGTCGCCGGTTCGGTTCGGTTCAAGGCGTGCGACTTGCTCAATGAGCTACCTGATTATGAAATGCTGACAACCTTGCTGCGCTCCTAAGCCGAGGAATTCTTGGAGGCGCGATGACTTGACCCCTCTGATTTTTTGCAATCCGGTCCCGAGAGGACCAGAATATGAGCGGAGCGAACTTATAAACGCAGACAGTAAGGAGAAGCGTTTCAACTGATTCACTATATTGGATTTGCGAAAACAATATAGAGAGGCCTTTGGATAGTGACAAGTGTTAGACTGAATATCCCTGCCTTGGCCGGGAGCCCGGTATTCGTGTCGTGAAGGTGGGGTCAGTGCCCCAGGGTAGTACCGACTACCGCTTGCTCAAAGACAGTGTCTATACTAGATTTGTGAAAACAATATAGAGGCCGCCGTGATCAAGCAGATTGATCTCATGTTCCGGACCATGGTCGCGGAACTTCAGCAACGGGCATTCGATGACGATTGGGCGGAAGACTTCCCCCCGTCGGGTAGATTTGTGCCGGTGGCAGTCGATGGTCGGCGCTATTGGTATTTCGACCAACCCGACGGTGAGGGCGGGCAGAAGCGCCGGTATGTCGGGCCTGCCGACGATCCCGTGATTTCGGAACGGGTCGAAACCTTCAAGGGCGAGAAGTCGGACTATAAGGCACGCCGCAAGTTCGTTTCCACGCTGACGCGGGAAGCCGGTTTGATTGCTCCTGATCGCTTTACCGGCGATGTCGTTCAAGCGCTTGCCAAGGCCGGTCTCTTCCGGCTGCGCGGTGTTCTCATCGGCACTGTCGCTTTTCAATGCTACTCAGCATATCTCGGCATCCGTCTGCCCTCGGCGGCGATCCTAACAGGTGATGCAGACCTAGCCCAGGATTTCGCGATCTCTGCCGAAGTAGCGGATTCACTGCCGCCGATCCTCGATCTCCTGAAAGGGCTTGATCCAACGTTCCGGGCCGTGCCGCACATCAGCGGTAGCCCTCGATCTCATGCCTTCCGGAATCAAACCGGCTACCGGGTCGAATTCATGACGACGAACAGAGGAGCTGAAGAATATTCTGACAAACCCGCCAACATGCCCGCTCTCGGTGGCGCGTCGGCCGAACCGCTAAGGTTCATGGATTTCTTGATCCGTGATCCCGTTCGTTCGATCCTGCTACATGGTGCCGGTATCTCGGTGGTCATCCCTGATCCTTGCAGGTATGCAGTGCATAAGCTTATCGTTGCCGGTCGCCGCCAAAATGACGCTGGCGGCCAAGCCAAACGGGATAAAGACCTGAGACAGGCAGGAATGCTATTCGACGCCCTGCCGGTCACCGGCCACGGGCCTTCACTGGCTGATGCCGTGGAAGAGGCATGGAATCGCGGACCTGCCTGGAAGCTGGCAATCTCGGAGGCAGCCGAAACCATGCACAAGGAATATTGGGGCGGCGTCAATCGAATGGTTGGCACTCTCACGAGATAAAGATAGGCCCGCTTGAGTGTTGATTTGCGCTGAGAGTTGACCCGGGATTTGCACTGAGAAGTGACCCGCCTCTTAGGTATTGTTCGGGTCCGTTGTGGTGGTCAAGGTCTTACGTTTCTGCTTTGTCGATTTTGGTGTGAGCGCGCGGCGTACCGGTTGACGCGTCGTCGGTTCGGTTCCCATCAAAATCAAAACGTAGTTCGTCGCTTTAGCAGCTATGGCGCTTCGACTTATCCTGCGCGCACTCGATGAGACACTCGCGGCCTCTTGCAACATAGGACCAAGATGCCAGCCTTTTTGCCAGAACACGACGTGGTGATAGAGGGCGCTCGGCTCGAACGGGCGGATCGTGACGTTAAAGCATGCGACCTGCCGGGGAGGCGGAATTGGCAGTGCAGGCCGCCAAGATTGTCGGGGCTTCAGATGCCTTTCTGGTGATCGACGGCACCGGCCTGCCGAAGATGGGTGACTATTCTGTTGGTGTATCCCGCCAATGGACCTCTTCCGGTTTGGTTATCGTGGCGCGGATGCCGGTTTTGCAACGTTCGCATTGAGCCGACCGTTTCACACCGGGCAACGGTTGGCATTCGATGGCAGGTAGACACGGGCGCGACCGCCGGCCTGCGATGGTCGATCGTATCGATGAGCCCCCGACGCTGATGGCTGAAGCCATTACTTAGGTGTATCTGTACTTAATGGAGGTTTCCATCCTGAGCGACAAGCCGGCCGCCTTTATAGACGGAGCGCGATCTTGGAACTGAGACGACAGCCTCGGCTACATGTTCCGCTTCCAGGACAATGAAATCGGCCTTTGCGCCGATTTTGAGACCGTATCCGTCTAGTCGCAAGGCCCTGGCACCGGAGGCGGTGACCACATCGAATGCCGCATTCAGTTCTTCATCGGTATAGAATCCCGAACGGTAGCCGATCATCATCGCCCGGCCGAGCATGTCGCCATCGCCATAGGGCCACCAGGAATCGCGAATGTTGTCGCTTCCCGAGAAAACCGTGACACCCGCGGCGCGCAGCAAGGCGACCGGGGGAAACGACTGTGCGCCGGGTGCATTGGTCATGATCGACACACCGCTGCGCGCCAGTTCATCGGCTGCGCGTTTCGCAACGTCGGGAGCGACGTCGCCGAGAGCATAGGCATGGCTGATGGCCACGCGGCCCTCCATGCCGAGCGCGCGGGTTCGGGCACAGATCTGCTCGATCGTGAAGACGCCGAGCAAACCGGCATCGTGCAGATGGATATCGACATCGACGTCGCGCCGCGCCGCCACGCCGAACACTACGGCAAGGTGGCCTTCGATATCACGGTCGAAGCTTCCTGGGTCCAGACCTCCGACCAGATCGGCGCCAAACTCGATCGCCTTGTCGAGGAGATCGGATGTTCCGGGGCTTGTCAGGATGCCGCTCTGCGGAAAGGCGACAAGCTGGAGATCGATGAGGCTGCGATATTCCTCGCGGACCGTCAGGATCGTTTCGAGCGAACTGAGACCCACGGAAGCATCGACCATGACGTGACTGCGCATTGCGGTCGTGCCGTTGGCGATACAAAGCTCCAGTTGCTTGCGGGCGCGCACATCCATCGGCTCGGCGATCGCCATGTTCTCATGCTGGAAGGAGACACGTTCGCGCACGTCGAAACCGTTGGTGCAGGGCCTGTGGGGAATCCACTTGCCGCCGTAGAAGCTGGTATCGAGATGGATATGTCCCTCGACCAAGCCCGGCAGGACCATCCGCCCACCGAGATCGACCACCGTTTCGCCGGCCTGGACCGGTGCCGTGCCGGCCGCCGATATCGCTTCTATCCGGCCATCGCGGACCTTGATATCGACCGGACCGGCCTCGGCAAGCCTTCCATTGGAGAAAAGTGTCGCCACGTGGCATCCTCACTCTCTTGGCGTCAGCGCGTCATGCGGCCACGATGATCCGGACACCGCGCTCGCCCAATGCGGCGACGAGATCGGCGGGGGGCGGCGCATCGGTGACAAGGATGTTCACCTTTTCAAGCGGGACGATCCGCGACAAGGCCCGGCGTCCGAATTTGGATGAATCGCACAGCACGATCACGCTGCCTGCATTCGCGATAAAGGCGCGTTTGACTTCGGTATCTTCGGGCGAATAGTCGTAGAAGCCGCTTGGATCCAGACCGGAAACGCCGATGAAGACTTTGTCGAGAAAATGGCTCTTGAGTGCTTCAACCGCCTGCGGCCCAATCACCGAATATTCTGGCCAGCGTACCTGCCCGCCCAGAATGTAGACGTTGCTTTTTCCGTCCGCCATCAGCATGCTGACGCGCAGATTGTTGGTAAAAACGCGCAGATCCCTCCGGGACGCCAAGGCCCCCGCGAGCGCCAGGATGGATGTGCCGACATCGAGGCCGACGGATTCGCCCGAGGCGACCAGCTTCGCCGCTGCTTCGGCGATCGAGGATTTCTGCACTGCCTGCCGGCGCATGCGCTGCTCGAACGGTGGCTCGTCCTCGTCGAAGGCGAGCGTCGCCAGCGGACCTGCGGCGACCGCACCACCATGCGTGCGTTCGAGCAGTCCGCGCTTTCCCAAAAGATCGAGATCGCGGCGTACCGTCATACCGGAAACGCCAAGCTCGTCGGCAAGGCTGGTGATCGACACGAAACCGTTCTTTTCGAATGAAGCAATGATATGCGTCTGCCGCAGCACCGCCGGAACCCGGTCGGTCCGGCCTTCGCTTGGACCGGCATCCGGCTCAAGATCCACCTCGGTGTCTGCGGGTTGGCCTTTTTCCATGCTTGTTTCCGTAAACGGGTTGCCAAAGAGCGTCTGGCCGTTTCGCGTCGTTCCTGACGGTTGCTGCCAGGGTCGCGATTCATCGGCTGTTTGTGCGTAACACAGGCATACGCGTGAATAAAGGTTGTTATTTGTTATATAATGTTCAAAGATGCACAAAATCGTTAAATGGCGCTCGTTTCCAAGCGTGCGAGATCAAGGGGCTTCATGTCGGAATTCGCAGGAAAATCAGTCGTGGTCACCGGCGGTGCATCAGGCATCGGCGCGGCAATTACCAGAACGTTTCACGCAGATGGCGCGCGGGTCACGATCCTCGATCTTGATGGTCACCGCGCCGCTGCTCTTGCCGATGAACTGGGCGAAAGTGCTTTTTTCGGCAGCATCGACGTGCGCGATCGCGCCTCCGTGCAGGCGGCGATGGATGCCGTGATCGCCGAGCGGGGCGGCATCGACATCCTTTGCGCCAATGCCGGCGTTTCGACCATGCAGGCCTCGGTTGATCTGACGGACGAGGACTGGGACTTCAACATGGACGTCAACGCCAAGGGTGTTTTTCTCTGCAACCAGATTGTCGTTCGCCATTTTCTGGCGACGGGAAACAAGGGCGTCATCGTCAATACCGCTTCGCTCGCGGGCAAGGTCGGAGCGCCGCTGCTGGCACATTATTCCGCCAGCAAGTTTGCAGTTCTGGGCTGGACGCAGGCGCTTGCACGCGAACTCGCTCCCTCCGGCATCCGCATCAATGCCGTCTGCCCGGGCTTCGTACGCACAGCCATGCAGGAGCGTGAAATCATTTGGGAAGGCAAGCTTCGCAACATGACGCCAGACGAGGTGCGTCAGGAATATGTGACGCTGACGCCAATGGGGCGAATCGAGGAGCCGGAAGACGTGGCTGTGGTCGTTCGGTTCCTGGCCTCCGACGGCGCCCGCTTCATGACCGGACAGGGCATCAACGTGACCGGCGGCGTTCGCATGGACTGATGAAATTGCGCCGCACGGACAACGCGGTAGCGCGGGGGAATGGATGAAAACGATGGAACGAAACCCTCAGATCACTGTCGACACCCAGCCTGATTCACCAAGCGCCATCTACCGTCATCCGAGGGCCAGTGCGCGATTGCGGCCGCTGATCGCAGACGTCGGCCAGCGCAGCGGCGAATTTCCGGATTATCTTGCCAATCACCTGCCTATGGTGCTGGAGGCCATGGGCAGGCTCGGCGCAATGCCGGAGCGGCTGGAAGCCTATGCCCGTCACTATACACTCGCCCATGCAGTGCCCTTTCCGCCACCGGCTGTTTCATCGCTCACCGATGCGACCTGGCGCTCGGCGCTTGGCCAGCGCGATCGGGAAACCGATCTGCGCGACTATTTCGCCGACGTCGTTTCAAGGATTGGTGGCAACGAAGCCATCCGTCTTCATCTGCCCACGCTTTTCCCCGGCGTGGCGGCCTCCGCCACCCATGGCCTTATGCGTCTTGCCTATGCCGTCCTGCGCCGTGACGAAACGGAGATCGGCATCGCGCTCGGTTACTGGGCCGCGACCTATCTCGCCTTTCCGCCGCCGCCACTCGCCGGCTCGCCAACCGTAGACGACCCGGCCGAACTGATCCTGTCGATGCAATCGGAACCGAGTTTCCGCGACATTGCCGTTTCCTCGACGCTTTTGTGGAAATGGATCGAAGCTTTGGGCCATATACCCGCTTTTCAGCAGCGCCTCGGGCGGCTTGCGCCAACGGACGATGTTCTGATCCGGATGCGCCAGGCCTCTCTGGCGCTTTACGCGGGTACGATGAGCTTCGAGGCGCTTCACGCTCTGACCGGCAGCCATTGGCTGCGCCTTGTCAGCCCCCATCTCGATAAACCGCAAATCCTCGCAGTTCATTTCTGGGAAGTCGTGCTGTCGCTTTACACCAAGATCGGCATGCCGGATCTGCCCAGTGCCGAGATGCTCGACGCCTGGCGCAAGCTGCAAGTCCCGCCTGACGAGGCGATCGCCGCAGCCGCCGTCGCCTCCGACGACGAGCACGATCACTCGCTCGTCTTTTCGGCACTCGAGGAATACCGCCACACCGGCGATCCGCTCTATCGTGTCGTCGCAGCACGCCGGGTCGGACTCATCGAATGATATCCGGGTTAGCCTGACTTGCCAGACGCCGGTGGCGGCTCGAAATGGATTTTGTCATAGTCGTCGAGCGACCGGTAAAACAGATCCGCATCCTGCAGGAACAGTCCGCGGCACAGACCGGCAACAAGCCGTGGGATCCCCGATTTCAGCCCGGTAATGCCGTTGCAGACCGGTCCGAGGCTTGGGACGGCCGCGCTGTTGAAGATGTGGATATCGCGCAGCAACGGCCATTGCCCGGCCGTCTTCTCCTGAAATTCGAAGGCAGGGCCGAGATAGGGATAGGCCAGAAGATCACCATCGACCTCGCCTTCCGGCGGGGTGAAACGGTCGCTCCATGTGGCCACGGCATCGACGATGCCGCGAAGTTCCGGCCGGCGCCGGAGATCGACGCTATATCCGGTGCCGAGCAACAGATGATCGAAGGCGAAATCGCCGGCAGCGGTTGCCACGGCGATACGCTCATCCTGCATCCCCAGCGCTTCGACCCGGGCACCCATGACGAGCCGGCATGCCGGGAAACGCATTGCCCGCTCGAACATCTCGGTGGTCGGCGGCGTTCTGAAGGCGAACATCCGGCGCGCGAACCGGTATCGACTGAGGTCGTCCAGATCGGCGAAGTGATTGAGAAAACCGGCAAAATTCGACCAGTCGAGCACTTCGGTGCGTGGCAGGCTGCGCGAGCGCGCCAGTACGGTCACCGATGCTGCACCGGCCTCGAGCGCTGCCACCGCCCAGTCGAAACTCGACGCCGCCGCGCCGATGACGCCGACCGCCCTGCCGGACAGAAAATCCAGACTGACGACCTCTCCGCTGTGCGTCCAGCGTTCGCGCGGCAGGGCGCCGGAAATAGCGGCTGGCACATTGAGCCCGCCAGCGCCATCCATGCCGGTCGCCAGAACGACCTTGCGGCAGGTGATCACGCGCTCAAGGCCGGCTTCTTCGACACGCAAGGCAAGATGATTGTCGCGCGCCTCGATGCCGGTGAGGCGCACACCGTTTTCGACCTCCATACCGACAACGCCCCGAAACCAGACGAGATAGGCCATCCAGTCACGGCGCTCGATCTTGTCGAGCGCTTCCCAGCTTTGCACACCATACCTTGCTTCGTGCCATGCGCGGTAGGTCAGCGACGGCACGCCAAGGTCGGGACCCGTCAGATTCTTGGGAGACCGCAACGTGCGCATCCGCGCCGTGTTGAGCCAGGGTCCTTCCCGCCCTGTGGGCGCCGCATCGATCACCTTTACGCGCGTCACACCTTGGCGCATCAACCCGAAGGCCAGCGACAGTCCGGACAACCCGGCGCCGACGATGACCACATCGTTGATCACACGGCCATCGTCATCGCGCCGCTCAGGAATCCAATCCCGCAAGGGCGCCTCGATAACCGCCAGTTCGAGCCGGACACGCTTTTCAAGCAACGTAAGGGCGTCGTCATCCGCAATTCGTGGTGCGACCCCGGCAAGTGCGCTGCTCGCATCGGTTGCTGACGTCTCCGGAATGCCCTTCGCGCTCTGCATATTCATGCTCCCCGTCGACCTTGAGGCGAGAATAGTGACTGCGGGAAAGTTGTAAAGTGTGTGATTATGTTATTTTTCTCTCTCACTTCCGCATTTGTAGCTGGGAATTAACACCGGAATCCATCAGCGCCACACCTTGGAATAGAGATCTTCGCTCCTCGCAAAAGAGGTGTGCATTTCTTAGGCATGGAATTTTTCTCCCGATTTAGTGGGTTGCCGGGACGGAATCTTTAAAAACGCCGTTATAAAATGCAGGTCCCGCCGAATCTTTAATCAGTCCGCAGAACTATTCATCATCAATGTTCAATTTCGTTATATTTGCGCGTTTAATGTGAAATTTTGTTTGACAGCCGCTCAAGCTCAGATAGCTTCGCGTCAGATCTTCAATCTCGTAGGAAAGGCTGGCAGAACATGACCATGATCTCCGAATTCCCGATGCCCCGGACGACCCGCCTGCTCAGCATCGCTCTTATGACGCTGATGACATCGACAGCTTTTGCACATGCCAAGCCGCTGGATGGCGTCACTCTTACGCTTGCCTCGCAGAACGATCCGTTTGGCGGCGTCCTGACCAAACTCGCTGCGAAATTCAAGGAAGACACCGGCGCCGACCTGAAGGTCGAAGTCATGGACTACGGCACGTTGCTGACCAAGACGACCGCCGATTTCGTCGGGGACACCAAGGGCTACGATCTCGTGACCATGGACATCGTCTGGGCCGGCGCCTATGCGGAAAATGGCTATTCCGTCGATTTGACCGATTGGGTCAAGCGCGATGCAGCGGAACTCGACCTCGACGACATCTATCCGGTGATCCTTGAATCGCTTGGCCAGTACAACGGCCACTATGTTGCCTTCCCCTTCGCCGCCTACGCCAATGTTCTTGCCTATCGCAAGGACCTGTTCGAGGCTGCCGGCCTCGCAGTGCCGAAGACGGTGGAAGAGCTGGTGTCGGACGCCAAAAAGCTGACCGACCCGTCCAAGAAGCAATACGGCTTCGTGGCCAACGGCCAGAAGGGTCCAGCGGTCGCGCAGGACTGGATGCAGTACAACAACCAGATGGGCGGCTCGATCCTTGGAAAGGACGGCCTGCCGGCGCTGAACTCGCCCGAAAACGTCGAGAGCCTCGCCGTCTACAAGCAATTGTTCGTCGAGACCGCACCTCCCGGCGCCATAGAATATGATTGGGGCGGACGCGAAGAGAGCTTCCGTCAGGGTGTCGCGGCCATGATGCAGACTTGGTCGGTCGGCGCGCCCGGCTATTCCGATCCGGCCTCATCCAACGTCGTCGGCAAGGTCGGCATCACCACCGCACCGGTCGGTGCAGGCGTTTCGCCGCAATACGGCGTAGGCGGCTGGGGCATGGCGATCAATGCCGATATCGATGCGAAGCAGAAGGAAGCCGCCTGGACCTTCATCAAATGGCTCACCAGCAAGAAGATCCACAAGGAATTCAATCTGGAAGGTGCCGGTTCGTTCATGCGCAAGAGCCAGATAACCGATCCGGACCTGACAGCAAAGTTCGACTTCCTGCCTGTCGTCGCCAAGACCTATGAAAACGGCAATGGCGACTATCGTCCGCGCATCCCTGAATATCCTGAAATCCAGGACATCCTCGGCGCCGCCGTCAACTCCGTTTTGGCAGGCGCTGCCGAGCCGAAGGCAGCTCTGGACGAGGCTCAGGCGGAAGCCAAGAAACTTTTCTAGACTTTCCTGCTTTGATCCAGCGAAGATCAGCCTCCCCGCCGAAAGGCGGGGAGCAGGTAAACGGACGGGTATCGCGTTCAAAACGTCAGGAATGAAACCGACATGAGCCAGCCATTCCTCGCCACGGGCGAAGCCGCCGGCGGACAGCGGCGATACGGCATGAGTCTCTTCCCGATAAGCCGCAGTTTTTCCGATCGCCGCCGCTTCTTTCTCTTCTTCATGGCGGCGCCGGCTGTCCTTTATGTGCTGGCCGTGGGTGTCTGGCCGCTGGCTCAGGGTATCTGGTACAGTTTCTTCAATTACAATTTGCTGCGTCCGGCCCGCACCAAATTCGTCGGCCTTGGAAACTATGTCGAAATCTTTTCGGACCGTTCCGCTCGCCAGGCGATCGCCAACACCTTTCAATTCACCATCGCCAGCGTCAGCCTGCAACTGATCTTCGGATTCGGACTGGCGCTGCTTTTGTGGCGTGACAGTCGCTTCAACCGCATCGCGCTGGCTTTTCTGCTCGTCCCCGCCACCATCACGCCGCTGGTCGTCGGCCTCATCTTTAAGGCCCTTCTCGGCGCGGACTACGGGCTGGTCGGCTATTTTCTAGCCGACGCCGGCATCGGTCCGCGAACCGGCTTCCTCACCGATGCGGGAACGGCACTCTGGGTGCTGATCCTCATCGATTGCTGGGAATGGACCCCGCTTATGGCGCTGATCCTGCTTGCCGGGCTCAAATCCCTGCCAAACGACGTTCTGGAGGCAGGCCGCACCGACGGGGCCACGGCCTTGCAGCGCTTCACTCTCCTCATCCTGCCGCTGATGCTGCCTTCCATCTTCCTCGCGCTCATGCTGCGCATGATGGACGCGTTCCGTGTGTTCGATTCCGTCTTCGTCACGACCGGCGGCGGCCCCAACGATGCGACCAACACGCTGATGGTGCTGGCGGTGAAGGAGGGACTTCAGTTCTTCAACGTCGGCTACGCTTCGGCAATCGGCAATATCACCATGCTGTTCATCGCCGTCATGGCAGCCGTGCTTCTGCTCGTGGTGCGCGGTGCTGATGTCCGGATCAACGGGAAGTAATGCCGATGTCGAAGGTCTCCAAACGTCAGATCGTGTTCGAGCGGACAGCCGTGCTGGTCATCACGGTGTTGTTCCTGCTGCCGGTCCTCTGGTTGATCACCACGGCCTACAAGCCGTCCAATCAGATCTTCTCCATTCCCCCGAAGCTCGGCTTCCAACCCACGCTGGACCAGTTTCGCGGGATACTGTCTTATTTCGATGTCGTATCGCTGTTGCGATCCTCCGTCGTGATCAGCCTCGGCACCACCGTTCTTTCACTGCTCCTTGGCGTTCCCGCCGGTTATGCCCTTGCCCGCTCGCGTTCCCGCTACGCCAATTTCTTCGCCTATTTCTTCCTCGCGATCCGCATGGTTCCGGCCATTGCGGCGCTGATCCCCTTCTATCTGATGATGCGCGATATCGGCTTGCTCGGAAGCTGGTGGGCCGTGATCATCATCAACACCATGCTCAACTGCGCCTTTGTCACCTGGATGATGTTTTCCTATTTCCGCGCCCTGCCGCGCGATATGGAAGAAGCGGCACTTACGGATGGCTGCACCCAGATCGGCGCGTTTCTCAAGGTCGCGGTGCCGGCGGTTCGCTCCGGCATCATCGCCTGCGTGCTGTTTTGCGTGATGTTTTCCTGGAACGATTTTCTCTACCCGATGTTCCTGACGACACTCGATTCCAAGCCGATCTCCGTGGCCCTGCTGACCGCTTACGGCACCAAGGATGTCACCTGGGGCTCGCTCGGTGCCTTGGCGCATTTCTCCACCATTCCAATTGTCCTGATGGCGCTGTTCCTGAACCGGTACTTCGTTCAGGGCGCGACCAACGGCGTACAATAGGAGCCGATCGATGGCCCAGATTTCCTTTGAGGATGTTTCCAAAACCTATGAGGGCGGTCATTCCGCGCTGCATGGACTGAACCTCGATATCGTCGATGGCGAATTCATGGTTCTCGTCGGGCCGTCCGGCTGCGGAAAGTCCACGGCCCTGCGCATGATTGCCGGCCTTGAAGACATCACCGGCGGCACACTGCGCATCAACGGACAGGTCGCCAACGATCTGGCGCCGCGCGACCGCGACATAGCCATGGTGTTCCAGTCCTATGCACTCTATCCGCATCTGACGGTTGCCGACAACATCGCCTTCGGTCTCAGGGTCCGTAACGTCAAGCACGAGATCATCGAGAAAAAAGTGCGCGAGACAGCGGCCCTGCTCGAACTCACCGACTATCTGGATCGCAAGCCCGCCCGGTTGTCCGGCGGCCAGCGGCAGCGCGTTGCCATGGGCCGTGCTCTGGTGCGCTCCCCCCATGCTTTTCTCATGGACGAACCGCTCTCCAATCTCGACGCCCGCCTTCGCGGCCAGATGCGCGCAGAGATTGCCAAGCTGCAGCGCATGAGCGCCGTGACGACCGTCTATGTCACCCACGATCAGGTCGAGGCGATGACGATGGGCCACCGGGTCGCCGTGATGAACAAGGGCACCCTCCAGCAACTCGACACGCCGCGCCGTCTCTATGACAAGCCGGTCAATCTGTTCGTTGCCAGCTTCATCGGTTCGCCGCCGATCAATTTCCTCGAAGGGACCATTGCGGCAAAAGACGGAAAGCCTGTGGTCCAACTGGGCGCTTTCACCCTGCCGCTCGGTGCCACAGGCGAGCGCGCCAAAATCGTGCCCGGACGCAAGGTGATCATCGGCATCCGCCCCGAAGCACTCAAGCGGTCGGGCGATACCGGCGGGGTTGGCACGGTTTCGGCGCGCACCGCCTTTGTCGAGGACCTGGGCGCAACGCTTCTGGTTCATCTCGATGTCCAGGATGCCACCATGATCCATTCCACCGTGATTGAAGAAGAAAAGGACCTGATGTCCGTCCGCCCGCGCCTGCGTTCGATGATCGACAGCGGTCATCCAGTCACGACGGGCGATATGCTGACCTTCGCGGTCGATCCTTTGGCCATCCACATCTTCGACGCTGAAAAAGGCATGGCGCTATGAGCGAACACCCCGCATCAGGCTTCTGGCCACTTGGCGGCACGTCCGTCAAAAGCGCGATGGCGATTATACTCATCGACATGCAGATCGATTTCTGCGCGCCCGGCGGCTGGATCGATCAGCTCGGCGAAGATGTTTCCAACACCCGCGCCGTCATTCCGCCGATCAGCCAGGCACTTGCCGCTGCAAGGACCGCCGGCATCGCCGTTATCCACACGCGCGAGGGGCATTTGTCTGATCTGTCCGATCTCCACGCCAACAAACAATGGCGCACCCGCGTCCATGGGCTGGGGATCGGCGACATGGGCGCCATGGGCCGGATCCTCGTCCGCGGCGAGCCAGGGTGGCAGATCATCCCGGAGCTCGCTCCCGAAGCCGAGGAATTGGTCGTCGACAAGCCCGGCAAGTCTGCCTTTCACCAAACGGATCTGGAAGCGGAACTCCGCAACCTCGGCATCTCCCGTCTGGTCATCACCGGCGTCACCTCGGACTGCTGCGTCCAGTCAACCATGCGCGACGGTTTCGAGCGCGGCTTCGAATGCGTCCTGCTCGAGGACTGCACCGCCGCCGTCGAAACGCCGAACCATCTGGCGACGCTGGAGATCCTTAAGGCCTTTGGTGGCCGCTGGGGAGGTGTCTCTTGCCTTGCCGCCTTCCAAACCATGCTGGAGCACACCGATGTCTGACCGCGGCATCAGAACACTCCGCCAGATCCATGCGGAACCGTATTCCTTTCCATTCGACGGGCATTGGTCATCGGCTGATACCGCCCTGTTGCTGCTTGGTTTTCAGCAGGGGCCGATTTCTGCGCTGGCTGCCATGCCGGCATTTACGACGGCACTGGACCTGCTGTCGGTCGCCCTCGACTGCGGCCTGTTCGTCGCAGCTTCGCGCCGCGTCGCCTTACCCGCGGGTGACGATGTCGCGCGACGCCGTTATGCCATGGGCGATGTCGTGCCTGCCGAAGGCCCCGGCGACTGGACCTTTCCGCCACAACTCATTCTCCCAGACACAGCACTGGTGGTCGATCATCCCGGCGACAATGCCTTTTACAGGACGCCGCTCGAAACGAAGCTGAAGGCCCGTGGCATCCGCAATCTTTTGATCGCCGGATTACCGACGGAAGGGCTGGTTCACGCCACGCAACGCACCGCCAACGATATGGGTTTCGAGTGCCTTGCCGTTGCCGATGCCTGCCAAGGCACGAGCGAGACGCGCCATGCCGCGCAATTGCGCATCACCACATTCGGCAATGGTCTGTTCGGCACCGTTGCTTCCGCCGCCGCCGTAAAAGCGGCCCTTACAAAAATCTGAGGAACCTGCGATGTCCAAGCAAGACTGGTCTGCCGCAACCGGCAGCCTCGATCTCGACACACTGACCAAGGCCTATGCCACCGGCGCCTTGACGCCGACCATGGTCATTTCAGCCATCTACGACCGTATCGCTTCGCGCGGCGACGATCACGTTTGGATCCATCTCGTATCGCGGCAAGATGCGCTGGCAGCGGCGGCAGCCCTTGAAGCCAAGGGGTATGACGGCCAGCCGCTCTGGGGCATCCCGTTCTCCGTCAAGGATTGCAACGACATCGTCGGCCTGCCCACCACCAATGCATTGAAGGAAAGTGCCTATATCGCCACCTCCAGCGGTCAGGCGATCACGCGGCTGTTCGATGCCGGCGCCATCCTGATCGGCAAGACCAACATGGACCAGTTCGGCATCGGCCTCGTCGGCATGCGCACACCTTACGGCGCCTGCTCCTCGGTTTTCGACGAGCGTTACATTTCAGGGGGGTCAAGCTCCGGCTCGGCGGTATCGGTCGCAGCCGGCCTCTCGTCCTTTTCCATTGCCAACGATGCGGCCGGTTCCGGTCGTGTGCCGGCAAGCTTCAACAACATCGTCGGCATAAAGCCGACTCCGGGTCTCATCAGCAATGCGTGCGTTTCCGGTGGCGGATGCGTGAAAACCATCGAGACTCTTGCGGTTTTCGCACTGACCGTCGAGGACGGCATGAAGGTGACAGACCTGATCGGCGGCTACGATCCGACATACCCGTTCTCCAAACCGGAGGCTGAGGCCGTCCCGCTGACACCAGCGACCCCGCCACCACGGTTCCGCTTCGGCATCCCCAAGGGCGAAGCTCTGCGCTTCTTCGGTGATATGGAGGCCGAGCGCCTGTTCGGAGAGGCCGTGGCGCGGATGCAGGATCTGGGCGGAGACGTTGTCGAGATCGATTTCGCGCCTTTCGAAGAAACGCAGCGCATTCTCTACGAGGGCCCGTGGATTTCGGAGCGTGCTCTCAGCCTCGATGCCGTGCTCGAAAAACACCGCGACGCCATTCATCCCGTGACACGCCAGATCCTCTCCAATTCGGGTAAGTTCACAGCCCTCGATACGTTTGCGGCCAGCCACCGCATCGCCGAACTCAAGCGCGACACGCGGCCCGTCTGGGAGGATATCGCCGTCTTGATGGTGCCGACCGCGCCGACCATCTACACAAAGGATGAAATCGCCGCCGACCCGATCTCGCTGAATGCTAAGCTCGGTATCTACACGAACTTCGTCAACCTGATGGGACTTTGCGGCATTGCCGTCCCCAACGGTTTCCGCAACGACGGATTGCCGCTTGGCGTGACGTTTCTGGCGCCTGGCTTTCAGGAAGCCAAGGCGGCGGGGATCGCCGCTGCCTTCCACCGTTCGACCGGTCTCTCGCTCGCCATGTTTGACAATCCCTATCCCGAAGCGGCAGCCCTGCCGCTTGACGAAGATTACCGTGAGATCGCCGTTGTCGGCGCCCATCTCTCGGGCATGCCGCTCAATCACGAACTGACGACACGCGGCGGCATCTTCCGCCGCGCGGCAAAGACAACCGACGCCTACCGGCTCTACGCACTGAACGGCACCGTCCCGCCCAAGCCCGGCCTTATCCGCGCAGCCGATGGCGGCGCCGGCATCGCGGTCGAAGTCTGGGCCTTGCCGGCCGCCGGATTTGGCGATTTCATCGCCCGCATTCCAGCACCGCTGGGTGTCGGAAAGCTGGCACTCGAGGACGGCTCGGAGGTCACCGGCTTCCTCTGTGAGAGCACGGCCATCGACGGCCAACCCGACATCACAGCCTATGGCGGCTGGCGGGCCTACCGCCAAAGCGTCGCGGCCTAGAAATGATCGACAAACATCCAGCACATCACCTGACAAACTCGAACACTGGAAACACGCATATGCCTGACCCGGTTCACCTCGATCCGGACAACGGCATGCCTGCAAGGAAGGAAAATACAATGATCTTTGATTGCTTCGGCGACCGCAAGAAGGTCGTGATCTCCATGGCGCATATCGGTGCGCTTCCCGGCTCGCCGCTCTACAATGCGGACGGCGGCGTTCAAAAACTGATCGACGACGTCCTGACGGATGTCGAGAAGCTGCAGGACGGCGGTGTCGATGCCATCATGTTCGGGAACGAAAACGACCGGCCCTACGTCTTCAAGGGCTCGCCGGAAAGCATTGCGGCGATGACCGCCATCGTTCAGGCGATCAAACCCGCCATCAAGGTTCCTTTCGGCGTCAACTATCTCTGGGATCCATCGGCAAGCGTGGCCATCGGCGCCGTGACCGGCGCCAGTTTCGTACGGGAAATCTTCACCGGCCTGTTTGCATCCGACATGGGCCTCTGGCAGCCGGATTGCGCCAGTGCCTCGCGTCTACGCGCTGCCCTGCGTCGCGACGACATGAAATTGCTGTTCAACATTAATGCCGAATTCGCCTATTCGCTCGACCAGCGGCCCATCGCGCTGCGGGCCAAGAGCGCGGTGTTCTCGTCGCTGGCGGACGCGATCCTGGTGTCTGGTCCGATCACCGGCCAGCCGGCCGAAGCGTCCGATCTGCGCTCGGTCTGCGAGGCAGTGACGGAAGTGCCCGTCTTTGCAAACACCGGCGTCAATCTCGACAATGTGCGTGATGTCCTGTCCATCGCGCAAGGCGTGGTAATCGGCACGCATTTCAAGATCGACGGCAATACGTGGAACGCCGTTGACGGCAGCCGTGTCAAGCGGTTCATGGATTTGGTCGAAACGCTGCGCTAGATTGGAGATTGGCGAATGACCATGGTCCTTGGCCTCGATATCGGAACGACCTCGACCATCGGTATCCTGCTGAGGCTGCCTGACGAAATCCTTGTCACCGCATCTCGATCCGTTTCCCTTCGATCGCCGGATATCGGCTGGGCGGAGGAGGATCCGGCAGACTGGTGGGCAAACGTGTGCTCGATCATTCCGGAGCTTCTGGAAAGGAGCGGGGCGAAGGCAAGCGACATCCGGGCGATCGGCACGACAGGCATGCTGCCGGCCGTTGTTCTGCTCGACGAAAACGGGGCTGTCATCCGACCCAGCATCCAGCAGAGCGACGGCCGTTGCGGCGCGGAAGTCGCCGACCTCAAGGCCGAATATGACGAAGCTGCATTCCTGGCAAAGGCCGGAAACGGCATAAACCAGCAACTCGTCACTGCCAAGTTGCGCTGGATCGAACGGCACGAACCGGACAACTTCAAGCGCATCGCCACTGTCCTCGGCTCCTATGACTATATCAACTACCGGCTAACGGGCGCGCTTACCGTGGAGCAGAACTGGGCGCTCGAAGCGGGTTTCGTCGATGTCACGCGGCACGAGATCGATGACGGCCTCGTCGCACTCGCGCATATACCGCGCTCAGTCATTCCGCCGAAGCGGGCGTCGCATGCGATCACGGGTCATATCGATGAAAAGGGCGCGCTCGAAACCGGACTTGCCATCGGCACGCCGGTGGTTGCCGGAGCAGCGGATATGATCGCTTCGGCGCTTGGCGCTGGCGTCGTCGATGCGGGCGATGTGCTTCTCAAATTCGGCGGCGCCGTCGATATCCTGACCGCGACGGATGTCGTGCGTCCCGACTCTCGCCTCTTCCTCGACTATCATCTGGTGCCGGGACTTTTCATGCCAAATGGATGCATGTCGACCGGCGGCTCGGCGCTGAACTGGTTCATCGAAACCTTTGCCGGCGGGGAAAAGGAAGCCGCGAAAGCCGCCGGGCTGACGATCCACCAGCACCTCGACGGGATGGCGGACAAAAAAAGTGCCGGCGCCGACGGATTGACAATCCTGCCTTATCTTCTCGGAGAAAAAACACCCATTCACGATCCGGCCGCACGCGGCGTGGTCGAAGGTCTGACCTTGTCGCATGATCTCGGCCATATCTGGCGGGCCCTGCTCGAATCCTATGCCTATGCTATCCGCCATCATATCGAGGTCCTCATCGACATGGGCCATAGGCCGAAGCGCTATTTCGTCTCGGACGGCGGCGCGCAAAGCCGGATCTGGATGCAAATCGTCGCCGATGTTCTCGAAGCCCCGGTCCAACGCCTGTCCGGTCATCCGGGCTCCTGCATAGGCGCGGCCTGGACCGCCGCGATCGGCGCAGGGCTGACAGATGATTGGCGCGGCATCACGCGTTTCGTCACCTTCGCCGAACAATTGCAACCAAACTGGGAAAACGGCGTCCACTATAGAAAGGCCTATCGCCGCTACCGCGACCTCTACGGGCAGCTTTCTCCCCTTTGGCAATGACAATCAGGGGGCTTCGCGTGTCGAAGGAATATTTGGTGACGCTTCACCGTCGCGCGGAGAGCCGCGGAATGCTAGACGCCTAAAGCCGCTATTCTAGCCGACCATCGAGATTTTGGTGTTGTTGCCCGAAGAGCAATCGAGATGCCGGCCGCAAAAACGTCTGCCGACCATTTTTCCACCCGGTCACTGCTGGGGAAAGCCTGGCTACGGCATCAGCACCGGATACCGCATCGAACAGAACGAGCGTGGCGGGACCGCCGACGTCAAGCGCATATTGCTCCAGGCCCAGGAGCCGGGCGGCATTGATCGTGATCATGTCAAAGACCGCTTCGAGGGCCTCGGCGGTCCCGATCTGCGCGACATTGGCATAGAGATTGGCCATGCGGATGAGACTGACATCGCCGAAGGGGGTGAACGGGTTGAGGACGTTGTTGGTCGAGATCGTCGTGAGGACGCCGAGTTCCGCCAACCGATGCGCCGGCGTAACGCCGCGCGGAACAAGATGCGTTGCCGCCCGCCCCGTCAGAAACAGATCCGTTGCCGGCAGCACGGTTACCGCAATGCCGGCTTGCGTCAGACTGCGGCCGACGGCCTCGAATGCCTCCGGCGGCAGGGCAGACAGCTTCGTCACATGACCGACCGATACGCGCCCCTGGTAGCCACGCGCCAGAGTTTCGGCGATCACCAGGGGAAGATTGGATCCGGCCGGATCGAGATCGAAGTCCAGATGGAAATCGACCGGCACGCCGTAACGCTCGCCAAGATCGAAGATCCGTAAGCGCTCATTTCGCTGCGCGTTGACGCAGTGGATTGTGACGCCCGCAGCGGCTTATGCGGCAGTGGATTTGGCGAAGTTAAATGGGAGCAGATCGTCGATATTGGCGCCGTCCGGACGCTGCGGCGATTCGGTAAAGACGTGTCGCAACCAGGTGAATGGCTCGACGCCACAGGCGCGACAGGTCAGCATAAGGCTGTAGATGACAGCGCTTGCCTTGGCCCCGTCGACAGTGTCGCAAAATAGCCAGCTCTTCCTTCCAGTGGCAAAAACTCTGATATCGCGTTCCAATAAATTGTTGTCGATCGGCATCCTGCCGTCTTCGGTGTAGCGGGTCAGATATTGCCACTGGTTTCGCGTATAGGAGATCGCATCGCCGAGCTTGGTGTCGGGCACGACCTTGGGGGCCATCCTGTCGAGCCACTCCTTCAGGGCATCAAGGACTGGAACGCTATGCTTCTGGCGCAAGCGCCGGATGCAATCGGCCTGCGTTTCGCCGTCATCCGGCTTTTCGTCCCGCACCTGCCTTTCAATCCGATAGAGCTGGTCGAAGAACTTCAATGCCTGCGCGGGCGGCCCGCTTTGTTTCTTCCCGGCCTTGAAGGCGTTGACGAAGCGTCGCCTGGCGTGAGCCATACACCCGACATGCGTTGCGCCCTTCAGGGTGCGCCAGCCCTGATAGCCGTCGCTCATCAGGATGCCGCGATAGTCACCAAGGAAAGTCTGCGGATGCACCTGCCCACGACCGGGCTGATATTCGAGCAGCACAACCGGTTCGACACTATCCTGCCCGCTGCGATAGGCCCAGATGTAGGACTCGTCAGTTGCTTTCCTGTCCTTTTCCTTCAGCACCTGCACCGTGGTCTCGTCACCGTGAATGACGTTCTGCGACAAGAGCCGCTGCTTCAGTGCATCGTAGATGCGAACGAGGTGCTTTTCGCTGGACCCGATCACCCAATGGCCAAGAGCGCCACGGCTGACAGGGACGCCAGCGCGCTCGAAGGCCTGTGCCAGGCGATAGAGCGGTGTGCCGTCGACATATTTATGAACAAGAGCAAAGGCCAGCGTCGAGGCCGTGGCAATGCTCCCCGGCAAGGGCTGTGCGGGCATCGGCGCGATGATAACGGGAGTGCTGATATCGGTGCGCTCGCAGTTGCGGCAAGCATACTTGGCCCGGGCATTCTGCAGCACCGTGGCCTTCACCTCGATATGCAGCTGCTCGGTGACGAGTTCGCCCATGCGATGCAACGGATGGCGGCAGCACGGACAGGTCTTCTGATCGTCGGCAAGGTCATATTCAACGCGTTGGCGGGGCAAATTTGCCGGAAGAGGTTTACGCCCGCGCTTGCGGCCTTCGGGCTTTTCCACCTCTGGCAATCCCGTGTCGGGAAGCTCAGTGGCGTCGGTCTCGTCACAGTCGGCCAAGCCCTCATCAGCATCGGCCTCGAGAGCGGCGTTCTCGGCTTCATTGAAGACGCGATCCATATGCTTTTCGCTGCGCGGCGCAAAACGATGCAGTTGTGCAAGCGCCAGTTCTTCCTCGAGCTTGAAGACACGCTGCTCAAGGGCGTCTCTCTCAGCCCGCAGCGCGACGTTCTCGGCAGCATTCGCCGCCAGAAGCGCCATCAGTTCCGCAACGGTCGGGGTGCCGGCTCGTGTCATCGTAGCTTTGAATCTGAGCCGCCCCGCTCCGTCAACAGCCTTCAGCCGACAAACTCATATTGCCGAACAGGATGGCGCACCATCGCGTCGAGATCGATGCCGTCAAGCAGCCAGCGCAACTGTTCGGTATCGAGCGTCACGACCGGCGCCTCGCGGCGGGGCCAGCGAAACCGGTCTTCGGACAAGGCTTTCAATACAAGCACGAACCCTGACCGCTCGAAGAACAGGAGCTTCATCCGGGTGCGCCGGCGGTTGCAAAAGACAAAGACAGCACGCTCGAACGGGCTCAGGCCCATCGACTGCTCGACCAGGATCGCCAGGCTGTTGATCCCCGCACGAAAGTCGATCGGGTCCCGGTGAAGATAGACGCGAAGATCGTCAGCCAGCCGGAACATTGCACCGCCCCAGAATTTCGATCATCGCCGAAAGAGCCCGCTCATCCACATCCTCAAGCTCAAGCCGCACACCATTTGGCAAAGACGCCATCAGCCGCATTCCTGCCGATGATGGCCGGGCCGGCATGTCGGGCTGCCGCGCAATCGGCGACGCTGCAACCACAGGAACAAAGGCCGACGTTTCCTGCCCTGCAGCAGCCGTCAAACTACCCTGGGCCTGCCGATCTCGGCGAAGCTTCACCCAGTTGCGTAACTGATTGGCGTTGACGCCGTGCGCCAGTGCCAGACGGGCAACCGATACGCCGGGCTTCATTGCGGCGTCGATCAGCCGGTCTTTCTCGACCGGATCGAAACGCCGCTTCCCGTTGGGAAGAACCTTCACTGCCCGAAGACCCCCTGAGCCCTTCAAGTTATCCAATGTCATTGTGTCCACAGTCTCCCTTGTGGACACAGACTCCCTCATTCGCCGTTCAGTGAACAGGTGCGGGGAATTGTGCGCTTACGAAGATCCTGCGGATATGGTCGTCCGGGTTCGGATCGGTGTAGGGGCATCCGCCGACGAGATCCGCGCCGGACGCCAATGCCGTGTCCAGCATTTCCTCCGTACCCGGATCGTTGGTCAGCCCTTCCTGGGCGAAGGCGCAGATTTCGATGTCGATGGCAGCAGCGTAGTCGGCACGCAGCCGCTTGATGGCGTCAAAGGACCGGAACCCGGCGCGCCCGTCGATCTCCACGAATGTGCGCAGCCGGTTCGTGCCATTGAGGATCGCCTGTTCTACGATCGCGGCAGCGCGCGCGTAAACGTCCTCCTCGGTGAAGGCAGCCTTTGCCTTCGACGTCTCGCTGACGGCTTCAGCCAACGTCCCCGTGCAGAGCACGCATCGACCGATAATCCCGGCCTTGTCGAGATGGATATGCGTTTCGATCAAGCCCCCGCTGATCAACCGGCCGCGGGCATCGTACTCCGGCGCATCGCAAATGAAGTGGGGCGCCATTGCAGCAATACGGCCATTCGCAAACGCGATATCCGTAAAGCCATCGGACCCCGGCAGAAATGCATTGCGGATCACGAGATCGATGGCCATGCTTGTCTCCTGGGCGTGTATTGGAGACACGTTGAAACCGGTTTTGCGCAAAAGACAAGCCTTGGAAGAAAGAACGCATGACGCTGAGCGAACCACGGACCAAAGGACCCGGATTTGCGCAGGGACGAGGTGGCATGGTAACGAGCCCGCATCCGCTGGCGAGTAAATCCGGCGCTCGTATTCTGCGGGATGGCGGAACTGCGCTCGACGCTGCGATCGCCATCGGCGCGACGATCGCTGTGGTCTATCCGCATTTCTGTGGTCTTGGCGGCGACGCTGTCTGGATCGTCGCAGATGAAGAGGGCCGAAAGGACTGCTTCCTCGGTATCGGCCAGTCGGCCAGCATTCTGCCCGGCTTTGACGGCGAGATCCCCTTGCGAGGACCACTTTCGACGCTCACATCCGCCTGCGCGGTGGATGCCTGGCGTCACGCCCATAACTATTCTGTCCGGAATTGGGGCGGAGGCCTTTCCTTTTCCAGTCTGCTCGACGATGCGATCGGGCACGCGGCGGACGGTTTCCCTGTCACGAATTCGCAGAGCTTCTGGCTGGATTTCAGAAAGTCCGAGGTCGTGAACTGGCCGGGCTTCAGCGAGGTTTTCATGCCTGACGGCATCGCCCCTCAGGTCGGGACGCCTTTCCGGCAGCAAGAGCTGGCGGCATCGCTGCAACTGATCGCCCGCGACGGTCCGCGCAGCTTCTACGAAGGCGAACTCGGGGCACGGATTGCAAAAGGGTTGCTGGCTGCGGGATCGCCGCTCACCTCCGCCGATCTTGCCGCGACCCGGACACGCCAGAGCGAACCGGCAAGCCTGCTTTATCGCGGCGTAGAATTGCTGGCCCCGCCACCGCCGACGCAGGGCATTTCGACGCTGGCGATCATGGGCATTCTGTCTCATTTCGATATGAAACAGCTGACATCCGGCGACGCCGATCATATTCATCTTTGCGTTGAAGCGGTCAAAAGAGCCTTTCTGGATCGCGGCCTGATCGCCGACCCGGACTTCGCGAACCAGCCGGTGGAGGACTGGTTGAGCCGGCCACACCTGGCAAGATCGGCACGCTCCATTGATCTTGAACGCGCAATGGACTGGCCGCAGCTTTTTCGCCCCGGTGACACCGTCTTCTTCGGCGTGACCGATTCCTCGGGCAGAAGCGTCAGCGTTCTGCAAAGCACCTATTTCGACTGGGGTAGCGGGGTCGTTGTCGGCGACACCGGCATTCTCTGGCAGAATCGCGGCGCTGCCTTTTCCCTTGATCCCAGGCATCCGAATGTCATGGCCCCGAAAAAGCGCCCTTTTTACACGCTCAATCCGGGACTGGGGCTGAAAGACGGTAGACCAGCTTATATCTACGGAACGCAGGGAGCTGACGGCCAGCCACAGACACTGTCGATGATCCTCACGCGCCTGATCGATTTCGGCGAGGATCCGATGACGGCCCTCACCGGGCAGCGCTTCCTGCTGGGCAAAACCTTCTCGGACAGCCGCGATACCTTGAAGCTGGAAGTCAACGCAGGCGACACAGTGTTCGCCGAGCTCGCCGCACGTGGCCATGTGCTATCCCCCATCGATCGGCTCAGTCCCCTTTCCGGACAAGCCGGCATCATCGCGCGGCAGGCGGATGGTTCGCTTGCGGGCGCCCATGACCCGCGTGGGGACGGGGTCGCACTTCCCGTTGCGCGTACTTGACGGCCCAAGCGGCGGGATTGGCGCCACGTGGAAACTGGATCCGCACGATTTGGTGACGGCGAAGGCACGAGGGATCTCCGCGTTTCTGATTTCCACTGATAGGTTGGAGCCTCTCCCACCGGTATCGCAATGTGCCATGTTGGCGATGCTTTATGTCACCCACAAAAGAGGAGGCATCCATGGATGAATTGGGTAAGCGGTGAGCCACTTGCGCCTGGACAAAGAGTCCTCAATTCGGTGTGGTGGACCGGCAGCCTTGCTAGGCTTGGCAACGTCTCAGCACCATAGGCGTTCTTATCGCAGGACTTAGGCACCCCGGTGATGGTTTGCCTTACGTGGGAGTCCGGCGGGTCGCATATAAACCCCAGCGGCTTAACGCAAACAGCGCGGATTGGATGTGATCGGCGGTTCGAATTCCTTCAACACCGCCGATGCTCAACGACGGATCGCACAGTTATTTATTGGTTGGAGCGGCAACGCCGATGACCGAAAGGAGTTCGGCATGCTGCGCCTCCGTCCCCGCGCGCCTTGGCGGTGGCCGTGTGGGTATGGACGCAAAAGGAGCAACTGGTGTCAGTGGAGATGGCGAGGTTTGCGCGCGCTGCCTTTCCCTGTGTATTTTTTAGGCGCCAAAATGTGATTTTGTGATATTTATAGAAATATCTGATCCGCCTATTCTGCCTGCGCAATAGATAAATGCTGAAAAATTCGCCATTCTTGAGATCTTAGCTAGCGCTGCACAGAAGGAATTTTCCGAAATTTCACTTACAATCAACAGAATACAAATCGTCGGAGCCGACTTACGACGGAAGTATGGCATTGCGACTTTCTAATTTACGAGAGCTCATTGAAAAAGGAAAAAATGCCCGATATCGTGGAATAATAAGAAAGCCACATAAAACCACAACAAAGGGAAACAGCTTATGAATGACATCAGCAGACGCAATTTCCTCGCCGGGCTTGGTGCGGCTGGCACGGGTGCCGGTCTCCTGCAGATCAACCCGGATTTTCTGTTCTCCTCGGCCTTTGCCCAATCGGGCAAGACGGTGGTGTTCCTGTCGGCGGAAAATATTACGGGCAACTGGGACCCGACCGGCCATACGACGCTGTCGCAGAAGAATATCGAAGGCTTCGTCATGGGTTTCCTGACGCGGACGCCGATGACAGTCGAAAAGCCCGACGAAGTGGTCTATGAACTCGCCACCAGCATCAAGCTTCTCGAGCCGAACAAACTCGAGATCAAGCTGCGCGAAGGTGTGAAATTCCACGACGGCAAACCCTTCAAGGCAGAAGACGTCAAGGCGACCTTCGAATACGGCTCCCGCCCCGACCGCCCGGCCCAATTCTACCCCGGCCCGACCGAGACGCTGACGATTACCACCCCTGACGACTACACCGTCATCGTGGATACCTCCAAGGGCGGATACCCGGCCCATCTGTTCATCTTCCTTGCCTCATATCTGCCGATCATGTCGGCGACCGATGTCGCCGGTGGCCCGACCGGGCCGCTGACGCAGCGCCTGAACGGCACCGGCCCGTTCAAGTTCGTCAAGCAGGAGGGCAATGCCACGATCCTCGAAGCCTATCCTGGCTATTTCCTCGGCACACCGAAGATTCCCGGCATCAGCTTCAATTTCGTCGGCGACAGCACGACACGCATGTTGTCCCTGCTCAATGGCCAGGCCTCGATCGTCGAGCGTCTGGAACCGGAACAGGTGACCTCACTCCAGGGCAACGACAAGATCGCCATCAGCAGCGTCGTTTCGGTCGAGAACAAGTATCTCTGGTTCCGCTGCTCAAAGGCGCCGTTCGACAACCCGCTCATCCGCAAGGCGGCCTGCCACGCGATCGACCGCTCGATGATCGTCGAAATTCTGGGCTCGGCCGGCCATGCTTCGTCCAATTACGTGTCGCCGGTGAAGTTCGGCTATATCGACCTGCCGGACTATCCGGAATACAGCCCAGAAAAATGCCAGGCGCTGCTGGCCGAGGCCGGTTTCCCCAAGGGCGAGGGTCTGCCGCTGCTGGAATACATCACCTCCGTCGGCTTCTACCCGAAGACCAAGGAATATGGCGAGGTCATCACCGCAATGCTGCAGGAACAGGGTTTTCAGGTGTCGCTCTCCGTTCTGGAAATCGCCGCCTGGAACGAACGCCTCTACGATCGTCCGGGCGGCGGCCCCGGCCATATGGTCGATTGCGGCTGGTCCACCGGTTCACCTGAGCCCGACCTCGTGCTGCGCACGCATTTCCATTCAACCTCGAAGCGCATCACCGGCATCGTCGACAAGGAACTCGACGCGACACTCGACAAGGAGCGCAGTGCCCCGTCGCTCGATGAGCGCAAGAAAATCCTGCAGACCGAAACCATGCCCATGCTTGCCGAAAAGGTGCCGGCCCTGTCACTGTTCACTTCGGTGATGATCCACGCGATGGACAAGTCGCTGGCCGGCCTCTTCATCTATCCTGACGGGTCCATGGACGCCTCGAAGGCCGCGTTCGGCTGACGCTGGCTTGCGTTTTCCGCGGCACCGGAGGCCGGCGCCGCGGAGATTTTCGTTTCGCTGATGATGTCAACAAACGACCGCGACCGTCGCCGCTCAGGGCGGATCGCTCCGATTGCTGCCAGGATATGACATGTTCATTCTCAGTTTTCTGGTTCGACGGCTGGCGCAAGGTGCACTGATCGTCTTTCTGGTGACGCTGCTTATCTTCACGCTGCTGCGTGTGGTTCCCGGCGATCCTGTCCGGCTGATGGCCGGCGGCATGGCGCCCGAAGCGCTGATCGAGCAGATCGCCAAGGATATGGGCCTGCGTGATCCCATCCTCGTGCAGTTCGGCCGCTACATGAGCGGGGTCGTCAGGGGGGATCTCGGGCAATCCTTCGTGCGGCCTGCAAGCGGTGCTTCCACCGGCGGTTCCAGTTTCGGCGATTCCACCCGCGGCGAGCGCGCCGAAGTGCTGACCCTGATCGGCGACACCCTGCCGATGACGCTGCAACTCGGCGGGCTGGCAATATTCTTCGCCCTGGTCTTCTCGTTCTTGGTCGGCATTCCCGGTGGACTGGCGCCCGGACGATGGCCGGATCGCGTGGCCTTCTACATTTCCTCGATCTTCATATCGCTGCCGAACTTCTGGCTCGGCATCGTCCTTGCCATGCTTCTGTCGGTCAAGCTCGGCTGGCTGCCTGCGATCGGCTACTCCGGCTTTGCCTATACCATCCTGCCGGCGATCGTTCTGGCCGTCGAGCTGGCGCCGGTGCTGATCCGGACGCTGACCGGATCGGTGGCTACCGTGATGATGGAGCCCTTCATCGCAGTCGGCAATGTCCGCGGCCTGAGCCGCAGCCGTATCATCGTCGCCCATGCGCTGCGCAATGCGTCCGTTCCGCTGCTCAACCTGATCGGCATCCAGATCAGCGGCCTTCTGGGCGGCGTCCTCGTCGTCGAATTCATCTTCGACTATCCGGGTCTTGGACTTTTGACCATCAACGCCGTGCTGCAGCGTGACTTTCCGCTGATCCAGGGGATCGCCATCGTCACCAGCGCGATCTTCGTCTTCATCAACATCGCAGTCGACCTGATTGCCACCATGATCGATCCAAGGTTGGAATATTGATGAGCATGACCGAGACAGACATCCCGGCAAACGCGGTCCCGGCAACGCAACGCGGCGCTTCGGTTGCCCGGCGCATCTGGCGGATTGCCCTTGCCTCCAACGAATTCCGCGTCGGGGCCGCCATCTTCATCGTGCTTGTGCTGGCAGCGATACTCTATCCGGCACTGAGCGGCATCGACCCCACGAAGATGAGTGTCGCCACGCGCCTGCATGCGCCGCCGTTCATGGGCGACAAATGGAGCTGGACGGCGCCGCTCGGCACCGATCAGATCGGCCGCGACATGCTGGTGCGCAGCCTCGTTGGCCTCCGCTACTCGCTGCTGATCGGTCTTTCCACCGTTCTGGTCATGCTGATTATCGGCTGTTCGCTCGGCACGATCGCCGGATATTATGGCGGCCGCGTTGACATGGCGATCATGCGCCTGACCGATGCCCAGCTGTCGATCCCGATGATCATCCTGGCGATCACCGTGCTTGGCGTCTCGCGTCCAACGATCCCGGCGATCATCCTCGTCCTCGGCCTGTCGAGCTGGCCGGTCTATGCCCGCGTCACCCGCAGCGTCGTGATGACAGAGCGCAAGCGGGAATATGTGCGCGCCGCCGAAATCTACGGCGCATCGGATTTCCGCATCATGGTGCGTCTGCTGGCGCCCTTGGTGCTGCCGCCGATCATCTTCGTCTCGGTGCTCGATGTCGCCCGGATGATGATCTTCGAATCCATCCTCGGCTTCATCGGGCTGGGCGTTCAACCGCCGACGCCGACCTTCGGCAACATCATCGCCGATGGCCGCAAGTATCTGCTCAATGCCTGGTGGATCGCCACCATGCCGGGCGTGTTCCTGTGCCTGTGCCTGACCAGCATCAACCTGATGGGCGCATCGCTCGAACGGGCTCGCAATCGTATCTATGGAGGCAAATCGTGACTGGCGCACCGCTTCTGAAGGTTCGCGATCTGAGCGTCGGCCTGCAAACGGGCGGTGGCATACGTCCGATCATTTCCGACATCGGCTTCGATCTGGCCCCGCGCGAAATTCTCGGCATCATCGGGGCGAGCGGCGCCGGCAAGACCGTGCTCTCGCGTGCACTCGTCAACTGGATCGATCCGCCACTAAAAGTTACCTCCGGATCGGTGGTCTACAAATCCCAAAACATCCTCGATCTGCCGGCACAGAAACTGCGCATGCTGCGCCGCGAGATCGCCTATGTCGGCGCCAATCCGGCGGGCGCTCTCGATCCGACCCTGCCGGTCGGCCAGCAGATCGTCGAGAAACTGCGCGCGGTCGCACCGGAGATTGCGCATGAGGAAGCCAGGAAGCGGGTCATCGATCTGCTTGGCGCGGTGCGCATCCCTTCGCCGCAGATGCGCTATCACGAATATCCATCGCAATTCAGCGGCGGCATGATGCAGCGTGCCCTGATCGTCGATGCCCTGGTCAGCAATCCGGCTTTCCTCGTCGCCGACAACGTCACCCAGCCGCTTGATGTTACGGTCGCCGCCCAGGTGCTGCGCCTGATGCGGGAGTTGACGACGCGTTTCGACACGGCGATCGTCTTCATATCCTCGTCGCTGCCGCTGGTGAGTGACGCTGCCGATCAGATCCTGGTTCTGGCCGAAGGCAAGGTCGTGGAGCGGCAGGCAACGAAGGCACTCGTCGACACGCCGCAGCATCCCTACACCCGCGAGCTGATCAGCCAGATACCGAAGATCTGGACAAGCGAAGCGGTCGCAATCGACCTGCCGGCCGAGACCCGCGAGCCGATCATCAGCATTCGTGATGCCACCCGTTCCTACCGGGTGCGCAAGCGCGGCACCTTTGCCAGCTACAGCACGGTGCGTGCCGTCCGCAACGTCACCTTCGACGTCTTTCCGGGCGAGAACTTCGGCATCGTCGGCGAATCCGGCTGCGGCAAGTCCACTCTCATGCGCCTGCTCAGCCGGCTGGAACGGCCCGATAGCGGCCAGGTCCTCTGCGACGGGCAGGATATCACCAGGCTTTCCGGCAAGGGACTTTTGAAGTTCCGGCGCGATTTTCAACTTGTGCTGCAGGACCCCTTCAATTCGCTGCCGCCACGCACCGCCATCGGCGCCATCATCGAGGAGCCGCTGAAGACGCACGGCATCATCAGGGGCGCGGAGTTGCGTGACCGCGTGCTCTCCGTGATGCGTGAGGTCGGCCTGCCCGGTACGCTCTACGACGAGCTTCCCCTGGGTTTGAGTGCCGGTCAGCGCCAGCGCGTCAACGTCGCCCGCGCCATGGTGCTGGAGCCGAAGGTGCTGATCATGGACGAGACGCTCTCGTCGCTCGACCAGACCGAGCAGTTCAAATTGCTGAAGCTGTTCGAGCAGTTGCAGGCCCAGCACGGCCTGACCTATGTCTACATTTCCCACGACCTGGCGATGGTACGGCGCGTCTGCAACCGCGTTGCCGTCATGTATCTCGGCGAAGTCGTCGAGATCGCCGACAACAGCCGGCTGTTTTTCGATCCAGGCCATCCCTACACTAAGGCCTTGCTCAGCGCCGTGCCGACGCTGGAGGAGCGCCGCTACAAGCCGGAAGAGTGTCTGCTGGAAGGAGAGCCGCCAAGCCCGATCGACCTGCCGCCCGGTTGCAGTTTCGCCAGCCGCTGCCCGAACGCATTCGGCCGCTGTCACAAGCAAAGCCCGGTCCTGACCGCCCGCGGCAACAAGGATCTGGCTGCTTGCTTTTTGGTGGAAAACACGCTTTCCCATGCCGCAGCTTGAAACCCCAAATTGCATCGAAACCCGGGAGGATCGGATGATGAAAAAAACAAAAACCGCGGCGGGATACGCTGGTTCGACAGACTTGCCGACGGGCCACTGATCGGGAAAAACAGCATGACCGATCATCCTCAGGCTCGTCTGCAACACATTCTCGAAGAGCTGGCCAAGCATGGCCGGGTCACGGTCAAGGAACTGGCGACGGAATTTTCCGTCAGCCCGGAAACCGTGCGCCGCGACCTGAAGCAGCTGGAGATGGAAGGGCACCTGCGTTGCATTTATGGCGGCGGCGTGACGCCGCGTCGGGATGCCGATCAGCCGATCTCGCAACGCATGCGCGTCAATGCCCGTGAAAAGGCAAAAATCGCAACCCTCGCTGCCAGGGAGCTGCGCGACCATACCAAGATCTTCCTCGACAGCGGCACGACGATGCTGGCGCTGTCGCGCTATCTTGTCGATCGGCCGCTGATCAATATCTACACCAACTCGCTGGATATCATCCAGACCTTGTCGGGGGTGGAATCCAATAACGTGGTCGCGGTCGGCGGCGTTCTGCGGCCGAGCTACCGGGCGTTTCTCGGCACCGATACGCTCAACGTGATCCGCGAACATCTCTTCGATATCGCCTTCGTCAGCGCGGTGACGGTCGATGTCAATCTCGGTTTCATGGACCTCGGCGAGGACGAGGCTCTGGTGCGACGGGCGTTGCGCCGCCATGCCAAGCACGTCGTGATGCTCGCCGACAGCAGCAAGTTCGGCCGCCAGGGTAATTTCTGCACCTATAATTTTCGTGACGTTGATCTGCTCATCACTGATGCGCCTCCGCGGGCAGATTTTCTTGAAAAGCTTGAGGAGGCGCAAGTGAAGGTGATTTATGCTTGAAATCCGCAGTGAACCTGCATCCCTGCCTGAGGTCGATGCCGAAGCCCTGCACCGGATGATGGAGGAAGTCTCCGTCTTTGGCGGCGGGCCGGGTGGTGCGATGACGCGGCTGACCTTATCACGGGAAGACAAGGCGGCACGCGATTGGCTGGCGAACTGGCTGAAGAATTCGGGCCTGCGCCTGGAGATCGACCCGATGGGCAATATGTACGGTTTTCTCGACTGGGCAGGGCCGGATGCGCCTCTGGTCATGAGCGGGTCGCACCTGGACAGCCAGCCGAACGGCGGCCGTTTCGATGGCGCCTATGGCGTGATTTCCGCCTGCGCGGCGATCGACGCCATACGCAAGCATGTGGCCACAGCTGGGGTCACGCCGAAAGTCAATTTCTGCATCGTCAACTGGACCAACGAGGAGGGCGCCCGCTTCCAGCCGAGCCTTCTCGGCAGCGGCGTCAATGCCGGCGAACTGACACTCGATTTCGCGCTCTCCCGCAAGGATGGCGACGGCATTTCTGTCAGGCAAGCGCTTGACGATATCGGTTATGCTGGCCCCGTTATCCCCGTTATCCCCGATGCCCTGATCGAGCTGCATATCGAGGGTTCCGCTGAGCTGGAAAAGAAAGGCATGCGCTTTGCCGTCTTCAACCGTTTCTGGGGCAACGTCAAATACCGGCTCGCCTTCATCGGCCGCCAGGCGCATACCGGCCCGACGCCGATGGACGAGCGCCATGACGCGCTCCTGGCCGCAGCTTACCTGATCGCCGAGTTGAAGGGTTTTGCCGACCAAGCCGGGATCGACCTGCACACCTCCTGCGGTCGTCTCGAGGTCTATCCGAATTCCCCGAACGTCGTGCCCGGCGAGGCGGTGATGTTCATCGAACTGCGCTCCGCCAAGCCAGATGTGCTTGCCCGGGCGGAAGCACAGCTCAACGAGAAAGCTGACCTCTGCGCCAAGAAAGCGGATGTCGGCTTCGAGGTCCGCTCGATCGACCGCCGCCGCGCCGGGAACATGGATGAAGGGCTGGTCGCCCTGGCCCAGGATACCGCGGCCGAATTCGGCCTCGAAACCTTGTTGCTCGACACCATCGGCGGACATGACGCGGTCAGCATGACGGCCGTTTCCCCGGCAGTCGTCATCGCCGTGCCGAGCGTCGGCGGCGTCATCCACCACCCGACGGAATTCACCAAGCCGGAAGACCGGTTGCTGGGCGCGGAAATCCTCAGCGCCATGCTGTGGAAATTCTGTCTTAACGGCAACATCCTGAAAACCATGGACTGAAGGATTGGGAGCATGAAGGCACTCGGGCAAGCATCCACAGTGGATGAGAAGGCGGCGGAAGCGGCCATCCGGGCCGTTCCGGGCTGGGCAAACACCGATATGCGTTACGCGCCGGGCATTGCGGGCGTCGCCTCGCCGACGCACCGCGCCGTCGACAGCCAGAACTGGCTCGTTGCCAGGGGAGATGCGCCCGCCACCTATTTCCTGAAAATTCTCCATACGGATCAGTCGGATTTCATCGATCTGGAGAGGTCCGTTAGCGCCGCGCGTCAGGCTTCAACCCTGGGCCTGACGCCGGCGCCCCTTTGGCACAGCCCGGAAATGTCGGCGGTCGTTTTCGACCGCCTGCCGGAAGCCTGGCATACCGCCAGAATGGACGACCTGCGCAAGCGCAATGTTCTGGAAAGTGTCATCGCCGCCAAGAGCATCCTGCATGGCAGCAGGCCGCTTGGCGAAACGTGGACGGTGTTCGACCGCATCCGCGTCGTCGAGAAGGCGCTTGCCGATGCAGGCATCGCAGAGGTTGCCGCAGACGGATGGTGGATGCGCGAATGCGTCGGAGATATCGAAGCGGCGATCATCGCCACCGGCTTCGATGAAAAACCAGCCCATGCCGACGGCCTTGCCTCCAACATCATGATCGCGCCGGATGGTAGAGTGCAACTGGTCGATTTCGACGAGGCCCGCAATGTCGATCCGTTCTACGACATCGGCATCCTGCTCAACGAGGCCTTCCAGTTCGACAGCGAAATGCAGCCGGCGCTCGAAATCTTCGAGGGACAATTTCGCCAGACGTCGCTCAACCGCTGCCGCCTTTACGCCATTGCTGACGATCTCTTCTGGGGCATGTGGGGCATGTTGATGGACAGGGTTTCGCCGCGTGGCGGTATCGAATTCCTGAAATATGCGCAATGGCGCCTGTTGCGCTGCCGGATGGCGCTTCGCAATCCGCGTTTCGAATTCATGCTCCGCACACTCTGAGAGATCAAGCCATGGAAAAACGATTGGGAGAAGCGACAACCGAAGCGGAAGCGGAAATCGAATCCCTGCTGCGCGCAATTGAGCCATGGTCGGGGCGCGAACTCCATTACGGTCCGGTGCATGGCGGTATCAGCAATTCGAACTGGCGTGTCAGGGTCGCTGGCGAACAGGGCCGTTTCTTCGTCAAGGTTCCGGGCCGCGGCACCGAGATGTTCATCGACCGCAATGCGGCGCTGGACGCCAGCCGCCGGGCACAGGACCTCGGCATCGGCCCGAAGATTTACGAATATCTCGCTGACAGGGGTGTCGAGATCGCCGATTACATCGAAGGCCGGCGTGCCTGCACCAACCGCGATTTCCAGGATCCGACGGTGCGCAAAGCCGTCGTCGGGCTCTACCGCACCTTCAACGATTCAGGCAGACTGCCGCTGACCAAGACGATTTTCGACATGATCGACGAACACATCGAGCAAGTGCGCGAACTGAACGGTGCCTTCCCGATCGATTTTGCCTGGCTTTACAAGCAATATCGGCTGGCACGCGCGGCTCTCGAGGCCTCCGGCATCGATCTCGTTGCCTGTTTCAACGATCCCATGGCGGGCAATTTCATGGTCGCCGACGACAAGTCGCTGATGCTCATCGACTACGAATATGCCTCCAATAACGACCGTTGCTACGATATCGGCATCTGGTGCGGCGAGATGTTCTTCTCCGATGCGGTGGAGGCAGAAGTCATAGAGGAATATTTCGGCCGCTTCGATCCGCGAATGAAGGCCCGTCTTGCCGTGCACCGAGCGCTTGCCGATGTGAAATGGTCGACTTGGGCCATGGTCCAGAATGTCGTCTCGGCGCTCGATTTTGATTTCTACAAATATGGCGCCTGGAAACACATGCGCGCTCGCGCGGCTATGCAGGATCCGCGCTGGGTTGAGTATCTCAAGGCGGTTTGATCCGGTGGATTTTTCAGATGATCGGCCGAATTTGCAGAGCATTTCTTAGGCGCGCGACAATCGCATGAGCATGCCGGCAGCCGCTCGTAACATGCCGAGGCTCGAAGACGAATTCATGAATTGGTGCCCGGCAGGGCGAACGCCTGCTGAAAATATCGGCGAAAGGCATGCATGGCCGGAGTGAAGTCGGTGTTGGCGCGCCAGGCGAGGCCGACATCCATCGGTGGCACCGGATCCTCGATGTTGATCGTCTCGATCCGCCGGCCTTCCAACGACCAGGGGCGGTGCACCATATCGGACAGGATCGCTACGCCGAGGTTGTTGGCGACCATGGAGCGTACCGCCTCGATCGACGAGGTACGAAGCATTACGCGTGGTTGATAGGGCGTCGTGCTCCAGTACTTCAATGACGAATAGGCCGCCTCGTCCACCGTCAGCATGATGTAGGGCTCCTCGGCGATATCCCGCAGGCCGACGGCCGCATGCTTCAGCAGCGGATGCTGCGCGGACACCCAGAGCCTGCGGACGGAACGCAAAAGCGTCTCCGTGGTAAGTGCGCTATTCAGGATATTCGAGGTCAGCAGTACCGAAATGTCGTAACGATTGACCAGTAGGCCTTCCTCGATGGACTCGCGATTCAACTCGTAAAGCTGGATGCGCAGCTTGGGATAGAGCCGGCGCATGCGCTCGATGTGGAGCGGCAGAAAGTAGCCGATAACGGTGTAAGTCGCCGCAACGGTCAGATCGCCCTCGATGTCGCTGCTGACATAGTTCAGATGCGTTGCCTCATCGACCTTGGCGAGGATCTCGTAGGCGTAGGAAAGAAACTGCCGGCCGGCGGCGGTCAGTTCCATGCCCTGCGGCATGCGGGTAAACAGTGCGACGCCGATTGATTTTTCCAGCTCCTTGATTGCGGTCGTCACTGCCGATTGCGAGATCGACAGTTGTGCAGCCGCATAGGAAATCTGCCCCTGCTCGGCAGTTGCGACGAAATAGCGGAGTTGGCGGAAGCTGAGGCTCATGGTTCCGTATTTCCCATCAAATTATCTGAAGTCAGCGTCAATAAATTCGATTGGCTGCATATGATTTATGCGCGAGCCTCGCGCATTCGAAACGAAACTTAATTAAGTCATTGGAAAAAAACATAAAGTTCTTGCCTTCGATTTGAGCGTAGGTATCTTTTTTCTTGATAATGATGCCGTAAAAAATGAATTTTTCAAATCCTGTTTTGTCGCGTAGCGTTTTCGTCAGATGACAATGGCGGGAAGACAGTTTGAAGAACATCGTCGACATCAACTGCGATATGGGCGAGTCCTTCGGACGCTGGCGGATCGGCGATACGCAGGATTCGTTGCTGATCTCCCACATCAGCTCGGCCAATATCGCCACAGGCTTCCATGCCGGCGACCCGAACCTCATCGACGAGACCGTGGCACTTGCCGCCGCCCATGGGGTCGGGGTCGGCGCCCATCCTGGCTATAATGACCTTCAGGGCTTCGGCCGCCGCAAGATTGTCGGCAACAGCAAAGAGCTGGTCAACGACATCATCTATCAGGTGGGGGCGCTCCGCGAGTTCGCCCGCCGTCACAGCGTGCCGGTGCAGCACGTGAAGCCGCATGGCGCGCTCTACATGGAGATGGCGGTCAATTCGGATTTCGCACAGATCTTCGTCCAGTATCTGCGCACCGTCTCGCCCAACGCCTTTGTCTTCTGCATGGGCGGCTCGGCGACGCACCGGGCAGCGCTTGATGCCGGACAGCCTGTCGTGCGCGAGTTCTACGCAGACCGTGACTACGACGACAGCGGCTCGATCGTCTTTACCCGCGATGCCGGCCGCCCGGATCCGATGGTGCTGGCGCAGAAAGTGCTGCGCGCCTGCCAGGAAGGCAAGGTCCGCACGGTCACGGGCAACGATATCGACATCGAATTTGAATCCATCTGCTTTCATTCCGATACGCTCGGCGCGCTCGATATCGTTCTCAGCATGCGCGAGCTTCTGATCGGTGCGGGAATCCGGATCGCGCCGGTGTCGCAGATCCTTGGCCAATAGATTTTGCGGAGACCGACCAATGAGCAAGATTGAAATCCGTTCGCCCCTGCCGGGCACCTTCTACCGGGCTTCGGCGCCGGATGCTCCGCCCTTCAAGGCAGACGGTGATGACGTCACCGAGGCCGAGACGATCGGCGTGATCGAGGTGATGAAGACATTCCAGGAAGTTCCGGCCGGTGTTACCGGCAAGACGATCACCTTCCTCGTCGACAATGAGGAGCCTGTCATGGCCGGGCAGGTCATTGCGGAGGTCGAAGCATGACGATCGGCTCGGTGCTCGTCGCCAATCGCGGGGAGATCGCCGTTCGCGTCATCAAGGCGGCGAAGGCGCTCGGCATCCGCACCGTACAGGTGTACAGCGCAGCAGACGCAGACATGTTGGCGGTGCGGCTCGCCGATGAGGCGGTGAACATCGGCCCGCCGGCGCCGAAGAAATCCTATCTCGACATCGAGGCGGTGATCGCCGCCGCCAAGGCGGCCGGTGTCAATGCCGTGCATCCGGGCTACGGCTTTCTGTCCGAAAACGGCGAGTTTGCTGATGCGGTGCGCGACGCCGGCATGATTTTCATCGGTCCTTCCGGCGATGCGATCCGCACGCTCGGCGACAAGGTGGCGGCGCGGCAGGTGGCAAAACGCGCGGGCGTGCCGACGGTGCCCGGCAGCGACGGGCGTGTCGCCGGGCTCGACGACGCGCGGTTGCTCGCAGGCGAGATCGGTTTTCCCGTGATGATCAAGGCCGCGGCCGGCGGCGGCGGACGCGGCATCCGGATCGTCGACAGCATCGCCGAGCTCGAGCAGCAGTTTCCGCTGGCTTCGGCCGAGGCGCTGGCCGCGTTCGGCAACGGCGGACTTTATCTGGAAAAGGTCATCGCCCGCGCCCGGCACGTCGAGGTGCAGATCTTCGGCGACGGACAGAATTTCGTGCATTTCTTCGAACGCGAATGCTCGCTGCAGCGGCGGCGCCAGAAGGTATGGGAAGAGGCGCCCGCCTTTCTGCTGCCTGCCGACATACGCGAACGGCTTTGCATGAGTGCCGTGGCGCTCGCGCGCGAGGTCGGCTATTGCGGCGCCGGCACGGTCGAGTATCTCTACGACGACGAAACGGGCGACTTTTACTTCATCGAAGTCAACACCCGCATCCAGGTCGAACATCCTGTTACCGAGATGATCACCGGCTTCGACCTGGTCCAGGAGATGTTCAAGGTCGCGGGCGGCGCAGTCCTTTCAGTCGCCCAGCGAGACATTGCGGCCAGCGGCCATGCGATCGAGTGCCGCATCAATGCCGAGGATCCGTTCAAGGCCTTCCAGCCGTCGCCGGGTACGATCACGTCGCTGTCCGTCCCGAAAGGCGAGGGCATCCGGTTCGATACGATGCTCTACGAGGGCTACACGATCCCGCCTTTCTACGATTCCCTGCTCGGCAAGCTGATCGTGCACGCAGAGACACGCGAAGCCTGCCTTGAAAAGCTCGCCGCAGCGCTCGCGGCACTCACCATCGAAGGCGTGCCGACGACAGTGCCGCTGCATCTGGCACTCGCCCGCGTCGCAAACGTCGCCAATGGCACTTTCCATACCCGCTTTCTCGAACAATGGCTGGAGCACGATTTTCCCGCTCTGGCCGGCCGGACCCAGGAGGTTGCCTGATGCCTGCGCGATATACGTTCGGAGGTGACGAACACCTCTTCGTCGAATGCAGCAGCGAGATGTCGCTCGAGGCCTTCTTCAAGAGCCTGTCCATGGCGACAGCGGTCCGCGAAAGCCGGATCAAGGGCATCACCGAGATCTGCCCGGCCAATGCCTCCTTCCAGGTGAAGTTCAATCCCGATCTCATCAAGCCTGACGACATTCTGCGGGAGGTCCAGGCGATCGAGGGCGTTGCGGAAAGATCCGAGCCGGTTTTGAAGACCCGCATCATCGAGATCCCGGTCTTCTACAATGATCCATGGACGCACGAGACGCTGATGCGCTTTCGCGAGCGGCATCAGGAACCTGGTGGAACCGACCTCGATTATGCCGCGCGGATCAACGGCTACGGCGGCGTCGAGGATTTCGTCGCCGCGCATGCCGGTTCCCCCTGGTTCGTGTCGATGGTCGGTTTCGTGGCCGGGCTGCCTTTCATGTACCAGATGGTCGAGCGACAGCGGCAGATCGAAGTGCCGAAATATTTGAGACCTCGCACCGATACGCCCAAACTGACGGTCGGCCATGGCGGCTGCTTCGGCTGCATCTATTCGGTGCGCGGCGCCGGCGGCTACCAGATGTTCGGCGTCACGCCGATGCCGATCTTCGACCCGACGCAGCAAACAAGTTACCTGCGCGATTTCATGGTGTTCTTCCGTCCTGGCGATATCGTCAAGTTCAAACCGGTCGATCGCGACGGTTACGACACCGCAGTCGAAGAGGTCGACAAGAGGCTCTTCAGCCCGCCGATCCGCGAGGTCCGGTTCGACCTTCGCGAATTCAGCGAGGATATCGACGGTTACAACGCCGCGCTGGAGGGTATTCTCCATGGCCATTAAGGTGCTGCACCCCGGACTGTCGACCAGCGTCCAGGATCTCGGCCGTCCGGGCTATTTCCACCTCGGCATCCCGATCGGCGGCGCCATGGACCGCTACGCCATGCGCGCCGCCAATCTGCTCGTCGGCAACGACGAAGGGGCGGCGGGTCTGGAGGCGGTCTTCATGGGACCGAAGCTCGAATTCACCGAGGATGCTCTGGTGTCTGTCGCCGGCGCCGACATGCCGGCCAAGGTCGATGGTGTGGCGCAGCCCGGCTGGACGGCTTTCAAAATCAAGGCCGGCCAGGTGCTGAGCTTCGACTTCCTGAAATCCGGCGCGCGCATTCTGATCGCGGTCTCGGGCGGTATCGATGTGCCGGAAGCACTCGGCAGTCGCTCAACCTATCCGATCGGTGCGCTCGGCGGCTTCAAGGGCAGGGCACTGGCGGCCGGTGACGAACTGCCGGTCGGAAAGGCCGACTTTGCCAAAGAAGGAAAAACCGTCGCCGAAGAGCTGCGGCGCAAGCCCCGAACCCCGGCAGAGCTGCGCGTGCTGCCGGGGCTCTACTGGGACCGGCTGACGGATGCCGCCAAGACGAGCTTCTTCGCCGACGAGTGGAAGGTGGCGCCTGAGGCCGACCGCATGGGTTACCGCTTCCGCGGCGGGCGCAGGCTCGAATTCCTGGACCGCAAGCAGCCCTTCGGCGCCGGTTCGGATCCGTCGAACATCGTCGACAGCTGCTATCCCTACGGCTCGATCCAGGTACCGGGCGGGACGGAGCCGATCATCCTCCACCGCGACGCCGTCTCCGGCGGCGGCTATTTCATGGTCGGCACGGTGATCTCGGCGGACATGGACCTCATCGGCCAGTTGCAGCCGCATACGCCGGCGCGCTTTGTCGAGGTGACGATGGACGAAGCGCTGAAGGCGAGGGCCGATCGAGCAGCACTGCTCGACCGCCTGCGCCAAAGCCTGTCGTGAGGTGATGATGATGGCTGGTCGATCACTCGACGTGCGTCAGGTAATCGGCAGTCACGCTGGGGCCAGGGATGATGGCAACGATCTTCATCTGGGCGATCATGCGCTTCATCGAGGCGTCGAGATGGGTCTCCAGCATCGCGGCGGCCGCGTCGACGGCGCCGCGCATCAAAAGCTCGACGATCAGCCGCATCTCGGTGATTGCGGTCGGATCATCAGGCAGGCCGAGATGACGCAGCAGCCGCTCGGCAGCGTTGACGGGCAACAGATTGTTGCGGATCAGTTCCCGCGTCTTTTCGTTTGCCGTCGTCAGCACGCAGATATCGATCATCTGCTCCTGAAGTTCCTCGAGCTTTTCGAGGTGGTCGACTGGCTGCGAAGCTTCGAGGCCGGCCAGGCGGGTGAAGAGCTCGGTCAGGCGTTCGCGGTCGACGGCGGCAGCGCCGGCCTTGAGCGCCGCGGGCTCCAGCATGCGTCGAAGCGTGAAGTGATCCTTGATCGTCTGGGCTGTCAACGGGCCGGCGATCCAGTGGGAACTCTGATTCTTGCGGACGAGGCCGCGTTCCTGCAACCGGCTGAGGACGTCGCGCACCACCGTGCGGCTGACCTTGAAATGATTGGCGAGTTCGATCTCGATGATGCGGTACTGGCCAAAGACGACACAGCCGGCCACGTCGCGTTCGACCGTGTTGTAGATGCGCGCCCAGGACGAACGGCTCTGCAACGCCTCGTCGGCATGCTGGGCGATGACGAGGCCAAAGGACTTGATGTCCGTACGGTTCGGCGTGAGACCCGCGTCCTGAGGGCCGACCAGGAAGCCACGTCCCTGGAAACGGTGGACGAGGCCATCGGCCTCCAGACGGAGGAGGGCGCGCTGCACCGGCGCGCGCGAGGTTTGGAGAATATCGGCGATCGGCCCCTCGAGCAGGACCAGACCCAGCGGCAACTGTCCACCGACGATATTGTCGCGCAGGATATGCTCGGCAATCTCGTACCGACGCTGGGCCGTCTGTGCTGGGAGATTGCGTATCATTGGGCGGGGCATCCTCCATCCAATCGCGGATGGCAACAAAATCGGAATTCTCTTTAGTGTATTTTGCAGTTCTGGACCATGTCAAAATAAATGTCTTTTGCATACCACAATTGCATCTTGCGTAGCATCGCGTGCAGCGGGATTTCCAGCTTGTCTAGGCCATTTTGCCCAACAGATGGTCAGACGGGTCCGGATAGCTTTGCGTCGAGCGCGCAGATGATGCAGAAATGCCCGCTTCCTGCCAGAAACAGGGCGAAAAGCGGCACATAGCCGTCAGGAATGCCCGCATTGCGTTTTTTCAAAATCTCTGCACCACGACCGCGGCATTGTGACTTGTGTGCCCTGCACAAATGTCGGCCGCTTCATGAAAAAGCCTATTGAATACAAAAATCATTTATGTCATCAATTCTGCATAGGGATGCCGCTAGAAGCATTCCAAGGGTGAACGGCAAAAAACGTCAGACTGCCGATCGATCTTCGCCGTGTGCCTTGCCGCCCACGAACGGTTTCGGCTGCCGTTTCGCAAGGCGCGCGGCGGCATAGGAGCGATCCGTGGCTGGTGCAAAATGGAGAGGCTCTTGTCTTCGGTTCTCAAGCTCGCAGGTGTCACCAAGGCTTATGGTACGCTGAACGCGCTCGACGGCATCGACCTGTCGCTGCCGAACGACAGCTACGTTTCGCTTCTGGGGCCGAGCGGATCGGGAAAGACGACGCTGCTGCGCGTCATCGCCGGTTTCGAGCAGCCGGACCTCGGCACGGTGATCTTCAAGAGCCAGCGTATCGAGACGGTACCGCCGCACCGGCGCGACATCGGTTTCGTCTTCCAGAATTTTGCACTTTTTCCGCATCTGTCGGTCTCCAGGAACATCGCTTTCGGGCTGGAAAACCGTGTCGAGAACTCCGTGACCGATCCTGATATCGTGCAGGCCAGGGTCAAGGACATGATTGCGCTCGTCGGCCTATCGGGCCTGGAGGATCGCGGCGTCGGGCAGATCTCGGGCGGTCAGCGGCAGCGCGTGGCGTTGGCGCGCACGCTGGTGACGGAACCGTCGCTGGTGCTGCTCGACGAGCCGCTTGGCGCGCTCGACGCCAATCTTCGCGCCCGCATGCGCAGCGAGCTCAGGCTGATCCGTGAGCGCTGCGGCGTCACCTTCCTGCACGTCACCGGCAGCGAGAGCGAGGCGCTTGCCATGGGCGACATGGTGCTGGTACTCGACAGTGGCCGGATCGCGCAGGCGGCAGACGCCGACACGATCTACAACCGGCCAAACTCGCTGTCGGTCGCGGGCTTCCTCAACTGCTACAATCTTTTCGAAGGCCGGCTCGCCGGGGAGAGCTTCCTCGGCGCCTATGGTGCTTTCCCGCTCGGCGACCAAATGCAGTTCCGCGACGACCGCACCGGCTACGCGATCCGCTACGACCGGGTTGCGATCCGCCCGGCCGAAGCGCCTATCGCCGACGACGAGGTGAAGCTCGAGGCGACCTTCGTCGCCGACGAATATTCGGGCGCCGCGATAAACTCCTTCTTCTCGCTCGATGACGGCCGCGTCGTCGAAGTGGAATCTCATTTGAGCCAAAGCCTGCCGCCCGCCTGTACGCCGCAGTCGCGTTACGCACTCGTCTGGAAGCGCCGGGATGCCCTGGTTTACGCCTGATACTCTTACCGCGCAGCGCGGGACGGGAGATTGATTGATGTTGATAAGTGCCACAACAGCCGAGACCGAAACCGCCGTGGAACCGGTCAAGAAGGCATCCGGCAAGACGCTCTGGCTGTTGGCGCCGGGCGTCATCTGGATGCTGCTTTTCCTGGTAACGCCGATCCTGATGATGATCTACGTGTCCTTCTGGACCCAGACGACATTTAAGATCACACCTGATCTGACCATCAAGAGCTGGGTGACCTTCTTCACCACTGACACCTATCTCAGCGCTCTTTGGACGACGATTAGGATCTGGTTGATCGTGCTTGTCTCCACGCTGGTCGTCGGCTATCCGGCGGCCCTCTATGTCGGCCTCTTCGTCAAGAACAAGACGATCCAGACGGCACTTCTCGTCCTCTGCGTCATCCCGTTCTGGACCTCTTTCCTGATCCGCGTGCTCGCCTGGCGGCCGATGCTGGGCAAGGAGGGGACGATCAATCTCATCCTGCAAGGTCTCGGCATCATCCATCAGCCGATCGAGGTGCTGCTGTTCTCCGAACTCTCGGTCATCATCGGCATGACACAGATCTATTGCGTCTTCATGGTCGGGCCGATCGCCTTCATGATGGGCCGCATCGACCAGAGCATCATCGAAGCAGCGCAGGATCTCGGTGCGGGCTTCTGGCGCATCTTTCGCACCATCATCCTGCCGCTCACCATGCCGGGCGTGGTGGTCGGCGCGATCTTCGTCTCCGTCATGGTGCTTGGTGAATTCGCAACTGCCGCCGCGCTCTCCGGTCGCAAGGTGAACCTTCTCGGCAATATCATCGTCACGCAGGTCGGATCGCTGAAATGGGCCTTCGCCGCTGTCGTCGGCGTCGTGCTTACCTTGCTCATGGGCATTGTCGTCGCAGCACTCCTGCGCGTCGTCGATCTCAGGAAGGAGCTCTGACATGCAGGCAGGCGGCATCAAGCTTTCACTCGGCGTCTACACCGCGCTCTTCCTGATCTTCCTTTACGCACCGATGGTGGTGCTCGCCATTCTGTCTTTCCAGACAGGGCCGGAAGGCGGACCGCAGTTTCCGATCATCGAATGGTCGACCTACTGGTACAAGCATCTCTTCGGCCTGACTCCGCCGTCGCGCATCGCGCCGCTGCCGATCAACGAAGCCCTGGTCCGCTCGCTGATGCTCTCGGTGATGACGATGATCGTTTCCACCGTGCTCGGCGTCACCTCGGCGCAGGCCTTCCGTCGCCGGTTCCCTGGCTCGGGCGTCGTCTTCTACCTGATCGTTCTCGGCATGATGGTTCCCGGCGTTCTGGTCGGTCTCGGCATGGCGCTCGTCGCCAATGCGCTCGGCATCGACCGGCACTGGTGGGGAACGGCCTTCGTGCTGCACGTTGTCTACACTTACCCCTTCGCCTTTCTCGTCATGCTGGCGATCCTCAACCGCTTCGACCAGAGTGTCGAGGAGGCGTCGTGGTCACTCGGCGTGTCGCCGGCGCGCACCTTCCGCAGGGTGACGTTCCCGCTGATCTTTCCGGGCGTGCTCTCGGCCATGCTCTTTGCCTTCACGCTGTCCTACGACGAATTCTCGCGCACCCTGTTTGCATCCGGCCGCGACCTGACGCTGCCGCTTGCCATTTACGGGACCTTCTCAGTGGAAGTGCATCCGAACGTCTTCGCCTTCGGGGTGCTGACGACGATCTTCTCCTTCGCGCTGCTCGGCGTCTACGCCATCCTGATGATGCTTTCCATCAGGCGCGCCAAGCGCGTCGCGATTCAGGAGGAGGCGTAATGCCGATGCCTTCAGCCATCGTCACGGGCGCCGGTTCCGGCATCGGTCGGGCAATCGCCATCCGGCTGTCGCAGGACGGCTATGCCATCCTCGTCAACGATCTCCACCTCGACCGGGCGCAGACGGTTGCCGAGGAGATTGCAGCGGCTGGCGGCAAGGCCGTTGCGATTGCCGGCGACGTTTCTTCCGAGACGGATACGGCGAACGTCTACGAGGTCGCAGTTTCGGCCTTCGGCCACCCGCAGCTGCTCGTCAACTGTGCCGGCATCGTCCATCAGGCGCTGTTTGAAAACCTTGAGGTTGCCGATTTCGATCGGATGTTCGCGATCCATGTGCGCGGTACCTTTCTGATGACCAAGCTGGCTTTGCCATCGATGCTCGCCGCCGGCGATGGGGTCATCGTCAACGTCGCCTCGCAGCTCGGCCAGATCGGCGGCATCGAACTCGTCCATTATGCTGGCGCCAAGGCGGCGATCATCGGCATGACGAAATCGCTCGCCCGCGAGGTCTCGAACCGCGGCGTGCGCGTCAATGCCGTCGCTCCGGGGCCGATCAACACGCCACTGGTGCGCGAACTCTCGCAGGAATGGCGCGTCCGCAAGGCCGCCGAACTGCCGCTCGGCCGTTTCGGCGAGCCGGAAGAGGTTGCCGCCACCGTTTCGTTTCTCGCATCGCCCGCCGCCAGCCTGTTCGTCGGCCAGACGCTTGGCCCGAACTCCGGCGACGTCATGCTCTAGTCAGGAAAACAGAATGACCAAAATCTCTTCGACACCCCGCATCGTACTGATCACCGGCGCCGGCATCGGTATCGGCAAGGCGACCGCCAAGGCGTTCGCCGCGCTCGGCGACCATGTGATCGTCACGGATGTCCTGAAGGTCGAGGGGCGCGCCGCCGTGGCGGAGATCGAGGATGCGGGCGGCTCGGCCGAATTCATCGCGCTTGACGTCCGCTCGACGTCGGCCGTCGATGCCCTCGTCGCCGACGTGGAGAAACGTTACGGCCGCCTCGACGTGATCATCGCCAATGCCGGTATCGCCCATAAGGCGCCGCTCGACGTGCTCGACGACGACAAGTGGGAGCTGACCTTCGATATCGATCTCAAGGGTATCTTCCGCGTGGTCCGTGCCGCCGTACCCGGCATGAAGGCGCGCAAATCAGGCGCGGTGGTGGCGCTTTCCTCGATCATGGGTGTCGCCTACGGCTGGGACGAGCACGTGCATTATTCCGCAGCCAAGGCCGGCGTCGTCGGCCTCGTGCGCGGCCTGGCGGTCGAACTTGCCCGCGACGGCATCCGCGTCAACGGCATGGCGCCTGGCTACATCCGCACCGCACAGCTTCTGTCGGCAGAAAATTCGCTGGGACCGAAGGGTGCGGAAGCGGCAAGCGCCTTCATCCCAATGGGGCGGCTCGGCGAACCGGAGGACATTGCCGACGTGATCGTCTTCCTGGCGTCGAACAGCGCAAGATACATGACCGGCCAGACGCTGGTCGTGGATGGGGGGCTCCTCGTGGGCCGATACTGACGGCGGGCGCGTCAGGAGATCCCGTCCTGACGCCGAGGCCGGACGAGAACGATGGGTGGTCATGAAGGCCATCCCGGGGAACAAAAACCGGAGAACGACAATGACAATTTCGATGGACATGAATCGACGTTCACTGCTGAAGCGATCCGCAGGCGCGATGGCGCTTGCCATCGGCGGCGGCACGCATTTCCTTTCTTCGCGGGCGGCCTATGCGCAGGCCGCCAGCCTCGCCGGCGAGCAGCTGCGCACGATCGGCCTTTCGGTCACCGTGCAGGAACGCATCCTGGCCGACTTCAAGGCGGCAAGCGGCGTCGGCACGACATCCGGCACGGCGGCGACCTTCCCGGATGCGCAGACCCGGATCCTCTCCGGTTCGAAGGATTATGACGTCTGGGAAACGATCGGCGAGCGACTTCCCTCTGTCGTCATGACCGACAATGCCGACCCGATCGAAACCGCGGGCCTGAAGAGCTGGTCGAATATCCGCGAGATATTTACCAAGCCCGATCCGAAGTTCGACCCCAAGGCGCAGATCGTCGGTCAGATCTGGACGGACGAGACACAGACGGCGCTCTGGATGGTGCCTTCGGTCTTCAACTTCGATTCGGTCGGCTACAATCCGGAGGTGCTCTCCGACGAGGAAGCCAACAGCTGGACGGCGATCTTCGACAGCAAGTACAAGGGCAAGTCCGGCCTCAATACCGACCCGTTGACGGCTTTCGGCCAGGCGGCCATGGCGATGAACACGCTCGGCCTCTCCAACGTCAAGAACCCCGGTAATCCGACTGCCGCAGAAATCGACGAAGCCGCGAAGTTCCTGATCTCGAAGAAGAAGGAAGGCCAGTTCCGTGCGCTCTGGGGCGATTTCGGCGAACTCGTCAACTTCCTGGCATCCGGCGAAATCGTCGTCTGCGACGCCTGGCAGCCGGCGGTCATGGCCGTCAAGGCGCAGGGAAAGCCCTGCAAATACGCCATCCCGAAGGAAGGTTACCGCGCCTGGTCGATCGGCAACACCATGCTGAAGGGCACGCCCAACAAGGAAGCCGTCGTCGCCTATGCGGATTACTGGCTGTCGGGGGAACCAGGCATCACGGTGTCCGAGCAGGGCTATTATTCGCCGACCACCAACATCAAGGAGAAGATGGCGCCGGAGAAATATGCCTTCTGGTACGAAGGCAAGCCATGGGTCGGTGCCGCTGAGCGCGGCATCAAGGAGGGCGATCTGCGCGACGGCGGTTCGCTCGAAACCCGCGCGGCAAACGTCGCCTACTGGCACCAGTGGCCGGATGAATACGACCACCTCATCCAGAAGTGGGACGAATTCCTCAGCGCCTGACGCGTTACTCCCAGCGCCGGGCATCCCATTTGAGATGCGGTGAGGGCGCCAACTGGCAGGCGGCTCCGGTCGCCTGTCCTTCCACCTGCAACCCGGAATGACCGACATGATACATGACCTCGAACTCTACCAGATCGGCAAGGTCTACGATAACGGAACGCCGGCCGTGATCGATTTCAACCTCACCGTCGACAAGGGCGAGTTCATCGCGTTTCTCGGTCCGTCCGGCTGCGGCAAGACGACGACGCTGCGGATGATCGCCGGCTTCGAGAGCATCTCCTCCGGCAATCTGATGGTCAGGGGCGAACGGATCAACGATATCGGCCCGGCGCAGCGGCCGACCTCGATGATCTTCCAGAATTATGCACTCTTCCCGCACATGACGGTGCGCAACAATATCGGCTACGGCCTCGACGTTAAGCGCATGGAGAAGGCCCAGCGCAACGCAAAGATCGACCGAATTCTCGAAAAGCTCGGTCTCGAGGATGTTGCCGACAAGCGCTGCGACAAGCTTTCCGGCGGCCAGCGACAGCGCATCGCGCTTGCGCGTGGCCTCGTGGTCGAGCCTGATATTCTGCTGCTCGACGAACCACTCGGCGCCCTGGACGCCAACCTGCGCAAGACGATCCAGAGCGAGTTGAAACTGCTGCAACGCGAGCTCGGCGTGACGTTCGTTTTCGTGACCCACGCCCAGTCCGAGGCGCTGGCGCTTTCCGATCGGATCGTCGTGATGAACCAGGGTCGGATCGAACAGATCAGCCCGCCGCATCAGCTCTACACGCGGCCGAATACGCCTTTCGTCGCGCAGTTCATCGGCCGCAACACAATCTTCAAGGGTGCAGTCAAGGGCCACGAAAAGGGACATGTCATGGTCGACACGCCACTTGGCCTTCTCGCCGGCGATGCCAATGGCGCGGTCGCAGACGGAGATGCGGTGAGCGTCGTGATCCCTGCCGAAGCAGTCGAGGTGCATGCGCTCGACGGGGGCGGCCGCGACGCGATCGCGGAGGCCTCCAGCGGCAATGTCATCGACGCCAGGATCCACCGCTTCGACGTCGTCGGGCATATCTCGCATCTTTCGGTCGCCCTGCCGGACGGACGTATGCTGGCGCTCGAAGCCCATGTCGACAAGTATCCGCCCCGTGCGTTTCCAGTCGATGCGCCGGTCGCGCTCGCCTTCAAGCCCGAAAACGCCACCGTCATTCCCGCCCACTGAAAAGCCGGCCGATCAAAGCCGGACCAACGAGAACATCACAAGGAGACCCCGCAATGGCAAAAGAAATCTTCTGCAGCTTCGGCATCGACGTGGACGCCGTTGCCGGCTGGCTCGGCTCGTATGGCGGCGAAGATTCGCCGGACGATATCTCGCGCGGCCTGTTTTCCGGCGAAGTCGGCAGCCCACGGCTGTTGAAGCTATTCGAGCGCTTCGGCATCAAGACCACCTGGTTCATCCCCGGCCACTCGATCGAGACGTTCCCGGAGCAGATGCAGGCCGTCGCCGATGCCGGCCACGAGATCGGCATCCATGGCTACACTCATGAAAATCCGATCGCCATGACGCGCGAGCAGGAGACCGAGGTGCTCGACAAGTGCATCGATCTCGTCACCAAGCTCTCGGGCAAGCGGCCGACGGGCTATGTGGCGCCCTGGTGGGAATTCTCCAACGTCACCAATGAGCTGCTGCTCGAGCGTGGCATCAAATACGACCATTCGCTCATGCACAACGACTTCACGCCGTACTATGTCCGCGTCGGCGACAGTTGGACCAAGATCGACTATTCGAAGAAGCCGTCGGACTGGATGGTACCGCTGAAGCGTGGTCGCGAGACCGACCTCATCGAGATCCCGGCGTCCTGGTATCTCGACGACCTGCCGCCGATGATGTTCATCAAGAAGGCCCCCAACAGCCACGGCTTCGTCAACCCGCACGACATCGAGCAGATGTGGCGCGACCAGTTCGACTGGGTCTATCGCGAAATGGATTACGCCGTCTTCCCGATCACGATCCACCCTGATGTCGCCGGCCGGCCGCAGGTACTGATGATGCTGGAGCGTCTCTACGCCCACATGATCAAGCATCCCGGCGTCAAGTTCGTGACGATGAACGAGATCGTCGACGACTTCGCCAAACGCTTCCCGCGCAAGAAGTAAGAGGCAAAGCCGATGTGTTCGCTCTGCGGCATTCTGGGTGGCAACGAGCACTGGGCCGACGCGGTCGCGCGGCCTGGGGTCTATACCCGCTCCGCCGAGCGGATCGACCGCCGGCGCGAGCGCGCCCGCCGTGTTGCGATCGCCAACTGCATTCTCGACGCCTTCGGTCTCTCCATCTCCGACTGGCAGGGATCCTCCTTCCTGCTGTCGACCCGGACCGGAAAGACCGAGATCATCGAAGATCTCGGACATCTTTGGCCGGCGGCCGAGCGGCTTGCGGGCCGGCCGCTCGATCCGCTGGCCGAGCCGCTTCTCGACCGGCTGGAGGCGAACCGTCATGGCTGATGCGTTTCCGGCCTTCACGCCCGTCACGTTGCTGACCGGTTTTCTCGGGTCCGGCAAGACGACGCTGTTGCGCCGGCTGCTGACCGATCCGGCGCTCTCGAACGCCGCTGTGCTGATCAACGAATTCGGCGAGGTCGGCCTCGACCATCACCTGCTCGAGCGCATCGACGAAAACATGGTGCTTTTACAGTCCGGTTGCCTTTGCTGCACGGTGCGGGGCGAACTGGCCGATGCGATCCGCGATCTGCATTCGAAGCGCGAGCGTGGCATCGTCCCGCCCTTCGACAGGATCATCATCGAGAGCACCGGGCTTGCCGATCCTTTTCCCGTTCTTTCCACGTTGAAGGCCGATCCGGTTCTGCGGCATCATTTCCGGTCCTCGGGCGTGATTGCCACGGTCGATACAGTCAATGCGGGGAGGCAGCTTGCCGCCTATCGCGAACCGATGCGGCAGGTGGCGGTGGCCGACCTTTTGGTGCTGACCAAGGCCGATATTGCCGAGACCGGCCAGGTCGCGCGGGTTACGGCGATGATCCGGCAGATCAATCCGGATGCGCCGATTGTCCTTTCGTCGGACGATGTCGTCAGTCTGATGGAGGACATGACAACCGGCCGCGCCGAGGCAATGCAGTCGCCGGGCGGCTTCTATTGCGACGACCCGGGGCCGGTTCTTGCCAGCGAACATTCCGGTGGCATCCGGTCCTTCGTGCTGGTCAGCGAAGGCAGGGTCGACTGGACGGCCTTCGGGATCTGGCTGACCATGCTGCTCAACCGGCACGGCGATCGCATCCTTCGGGTCAAGGGCATTCTCAACATCGAAGGCGAAGACTTTCCCGTGGCGATCCACGGGGTGCAGCATCTGGTCCATACGCCCGTTCATATGCAATCCTGGCCCGGCGGGGACAGGCGTTCCCGCATCGTCTTCATCGTCGACGGCATCGCGCCCGCGGCGATCGAGCGATCATTTGACGCCTTCAATGGGCTCGGCGTGGCAAAAGTCGCGCCGAAGCGGATCGAGGAGTTGCAGCCATGAGAAAAATGCCGACGTCGAAGAGCTTTCCGACGCCCGCCCTTCATACAGAGGGCCGGATCAAGCTGCGCATCCTCGGCACGGCGATTTCGCTTCTCGAGGAACTTCGGCTCGGTGCCGAGAGCGATCTCGGCATGGATATCGAATTCGACAATCAGGACTTCATGACCGCCCAGCACAAGGCGGCGCTGGAGCCGATGACCTACGACATCTACGACCAGTGCTTCCACAACCTCGATATCGTCTGGTACTGGCGCGCTGTGCAGCCGATCGACATCGAGCGGATCACGCTTTGGGACGAGATCACCGATCTGACGAAAACGGGCCGCATTGGGCCGAATGCGCGGATCGGGCAGGGCGATGCGCCGGTGACCAAGCTTTTCGTGCAACCGAACCTGGCGCTTGCCGAAACGCCGTCGCGGCGCATCTCGATGCTGCCGACGACGCATAATTTCGACAGCTTCGCCTACCGGACGGATGCGGCCAATTCCAACCAGATGACTTCTTGGGCGGCACTGCTCGACCCGCGCTGGCACGGGCGAGCAGCCCTCGTCAATGAGCCGGCGATCGGCATCTTCGACGCAGCACTTGCGGCGCAGTCGGCCGGACTGATGACCTTCAACAATCTCGGCAACATGAGCATCGAGGAAATCGATCGGTTGCTGGACATCCTGGAAGAGCGCAAGAAAGCCGGCTTCTTCCGCGGCTTCTGGCGTTCGGCCGAGGACGCGGCGAACCTGATGACGAAGAGCGACACGCAGATCCAGTCGATGTGGTCACTCGGCATCAGCAAGCTGAACCTGCGCGGCTTTCCCGTCGAGCTTGCCAATCCCGCCGAGGGCTATCGCGCCTGGCATGGCGGGCTCTGCCTGTCGAAACGACTCTCCGGCCGGATGCTCGACGCGGCCTACGATTATCTCAACTGGTGGATCTCCGGCTGGCCCGGCGCGGTGGTGGCCCGGCAGGGTTATTACATGTCGACGCCGACACGCTCGCGGCCGCACATGACGCCGGCCGAATGGGACTATTGGTACGAAGGCCTGCCGGCCGCGACCGACCTGCCAGGCCCCGACGGCCTCCTCCGCGTCAAGACGGGTGCGCTGCGTAGCGGCGGCTCCTACTGGCAGCGCGCCAACTCGATCGCCGTCTGGAACACGACCATGGACGAACACAATTATTTGGTGCGCCGCTGGATGCAGTTCGTGGCGGCGTGAGCAGAACTGGAACGACAGAATGACTCTTTCTTACGGCTCCCTCTCGATAGCGCAGCTCTCCACCCTCATCCAGGGTGGCAGCGTCGATCCCGTGACGGTGGCGGAGCAGGTCTTCGAGGCGATCGACGACCATGACGACAAAGCGATCTTCGTCTCGCTGACGCGAGAGCGGGGAATGGCGGAAGCGCATGCCTCGTCGAAGCGGCTGAAAGACGGTCGTTCGCTTGGCTTGCTCGAAGGTATTCCGGTTGCCTGGAAGGATCTCTTCGACGTCGCCGGCAGCGTCACGTCAGCAGGGTCCAGGCTGCTTCTTCGCGACGAGGCACCGGCTGTGGCCGATGCCGCCGTCGTTTCCGCGCTGGCCGCCGCCGGCATGATGGCAGCGGGCCGGGTCAACATGAGCGAGTTCGCCTTTTCCGGGCTCGGGATCAATCCGCATTTCGGCACGCCGAAAAACCCCCGCAGCGCTGATGTCGCCCGCATCCCGGGCGGCTCGTCCTCCGGGTCGGGCGTGGCGGTGGCGGCCGGTCTCGTTCCAGTCTCGATCGGCTCCGACACAGGCGGCTCGGTGCGCATCCCGGCGGCGCTGAACGGTATCGTCGGCTACAAGGCGACGCGCGGGCGTTATCCGATGGCAGGCGTATTTCCGCTTGCCGGCAGCCTAGATTCGCTCGGGCCGCTCTGCCGCTCGGTACAGGATGCCGTCTGGGTCGATGCGGCGATGCGTGGGTTGACAGCCCCGACGGCCAGCCACCGTCCGCTTACCGGGCTCGAACTTCTCCTTCCCGCCAACGTCGTCTTCGACGATGCTGAGCCGGGTGTCGTTGCGGCCTTCGAGGCGGCGGTTGAGCGGCTGTCCGCTGCCGGCGTCCTCTGCACGCGGCTGGAAATCCCGGCCTTCGCGGAAATTCTGCAGTTAATGGCAAGCCACGGAGCCTTGGTGACGGCGGAGGCCTACTGGCTGCATAGGACGCGGATCACCGGGCCGGATGCCGGACTGATCGACTCGCGTGTGGTCTCGCGCACCCGCTTCGGTGAGGAGATCACCCTTTCGCACTACCTCGACATTCTCTCTGCCCGCACGCGGCTGATAGAAGCGGCGGACCGGGTGGTCGGCGACCGGCTGATCGCCTTCCCGACGGTCGCGCATGTGGCACCGCTGCTCGAGCCCCTGAAGACCGATGATCAGCTCTTCGTGGCCACCAACGGCAAGACACTGCGCAACACGCTGCTCGGCAATTTTCTCGACTGGTGCGGGGTGTCGATCCCTTGCGGGGCAGGCGCCGCCGGCATGCCGGTCGGCTTCCTGCTGTCGGGGCTGGCGCGCAGCGACGAGCGGCTGCTGTCGGTGGCGCTTTCGGCCGAACCGGTCATTCGCGGCGAGACAATTTGAAGGCGGTCGCTCCGGCGGCTGCGAACATGAACAAGGAGACTTGCAATGTGCATTGCGTGTTATGTCGACGAAGCGACCAAGAGCAAGATCATCGCTTACAATGCCGAATTCCATAAGGTGACGAAGAGCCCCTATGGCAGCGACGACGAGATCGGCATGCTGAACCTGATCGACGCCAATTCGCGTTCGGCGATCATCGGCCGCACCGATGCCTCGAAAGTCTTCGACCTTTCGGTCGACCATTTCGTCGGCATGCCAGGCTGGTTCGGCGCCGGCGACCAGCCCTACCAGATCTGGATGACCCACACACCGCAGGGCGAGATCGTCGCCAACACCATGGGCGTGACGCGCCAACAGAACGAACTCGTCGGCTATTCCGGCGACAGTATCTCGATGTACACCCATTGCGGCACGCATATCGATACGTTCAACCACTTTGGCTACAATGGCGAAATCTTCAATGGTTTCACGGCACGGGATCACCTCGGCAGCCGAGCCTGGGATATTTGCGGCCCGGAAAAATATCCGCCGATTTTTGCACGCGGTATTCTTCTCGATATCGCGGCAATGTATGGCGTCGATACGCTGCCGCCGAGCCATCCAATCGGCAACGCCGACATCGAGGGCTCCCTGAAGAGGCAAGGGCTGAAGATCCTGCCCGGCGACGTGGTGCTGCTGCGCACCGGCCAAATGCTGCTTTGGCCGGATATGGCTTTCACCAAGAATACGCCCGGGCTCAACCGCGAGGGCGCGGAATATATCGCCAAGCACGGCGCGATCATGATCGGCGCCGACAACCTGACGCTGGAGCAGACACCGTCGGCGCACGAGCTCAACTTCTTCCCCGTCCATACCTACCTGTTGGCGGAAGCAGGCGTGCCCATACTCGAGATGGCCTATCTTGAAGAGTTGGCCGCCGAAAAGCTCTACGAGTTCGCGTTTTTCGGCGCGTGCATCAAGTTGCGGGGAGCAACCGGCACGCCGATGCGGCCAATCGCGATGCCGCTGCGCTGATCGCGAGCCGCCGAGACTATGCCAACTTAGCTCAAACGATCGCGCACAGCCGCGCGAACACTCGATGTCTGTCAGCCGGGTGGCAGCCGGCCTTGCTCACGGGATGCTGAAGGGGTCCTGCGGCTCCTGGCCTTCCTGTATCCAGGTCTAGAGACACGCCACGCGGCAGTTCCATAAATAAGGGTTACGCAGCACCGACGACATTATGGGTGCGGTTCGCATGAGCGGCCGCATTCTCAGTTCCTGCAATGGCATCGAGAGAACTGCTTCAAGCACTGAAAGCGACGACTGCGGCAAGTTGATCGGATTCATCCTTATCGGTCCAGCCGGTTGATGTCCTGGCGGAGCATGGCTGCGAATTTCTTCAGCCCATTTTGGTGAAGCGCGTTTATGAACCAACCGTCGGCGTTGTCTTGCGCAGATTAAGCCGCGCAAGTCTGGCACTCGAAAGAAGCGCCTCGGGAAACGTATGACAGAAGCTTTTCCAGCAATGGCAGCGGCGAGTACATGCCGATCGTCACGGTCAGGTAGTTAAGATCTTCGATTAACGGACGATAGTTCCGCGTCGCGACCGGTTCGAGTCCTTTCAAGAGCTGAGAACGAACGCGTAACGACATCATCTTTACGAACCTTGTAAAGATGATGTCGTTACGCTATATGGTCCTTCTAGACAGGAGCTTCCCATGCCGACCTCGCACACAAGCAAAAGCCCGGACGCAAGCGTGGCGCTGAATATGCGCATCAAGCCTGCGACGCGCAACTTGATTGACCGCGCCGCTGAGATGCTAGGCAAGACACGTACAGATTTCATGCTGGAGGCTTCCGAGCGCCGTGCCGAGGAAGTACTACTTGACCGGACGATCTTCACTGTCAGCGCAGAAGTCTACGCAGAGTATCTGGCCCGGCTCGATGCGCCAACACAGCCCAATGAGCGTCTTAAACGAACCATGTCGACCAAAGCGCCGTGGGATGAGGTGTGACCTTAAGCGTACCCGCGCCACTTGGTGACCATCACGAGCTAGCCGAATTCCATTCTGGTGTCCCTGAGCTTGACGATTGGCTGCGTCTCCGCGCTCGCGCAAATCAGGCGAGCGGCGCATCGCGTACCTTCGTCGTGTGTGAGGCCAACCGCGTCATCGCCTACTACGCCCTCGCTTCCGGCGCGGTAAAGCAATCGGAAGCGCCGGGACGTTTCCGGCGGAACATGCCTGATCCGATACCAGTCGCCGTGCTTGGACGCCTTGCCATTGATCAATCCTATCAGGGACGTGGTTTCGGCAGGGCGTTAGTGCGCGACGCAGGTCTGCGCTTGATCAATTCCGCCGAGATACTTGGGATTCGCGGCGTTTTGGTCCATGCGATTTCGGATGACGCACGAGCCTTCTACGAAGCGGTTGGCTTCCTGCCTTCCCCGTCCGACCCCATGATGCTGCTGGTCGGGTTGCATGACCTCAACAACGCGCTGACCTCCTGACCAAGCTGATTGCTAAATCGCTGAAATCAAACACGGACTTCGGCGCAAGAAATGAGGTGCCGAGGGTTCCGATCCGTTCAAGGCGACGGATTTAAAACGGAATTCCGTGAGCCCGCGGATCTCAGACGCGACTAGCCTGACCGAATTTCTTGGTCAGGCTGTCACGCGGAACCCGCAATCAGAGCACGCTGACGTTCTCGGCCTTGGACTTCCCGGTCTTGCGGTCCTGGCCTACCTCGAAACTGACCTTGTCACCTTCTCTGAGCGAGCCGCCTTGCTGCAAAGCGGACACGTGAACGAATACGTCCACTCCTCCATTCTCCGGAGTGATGAAGCCAAATCCCTTATCATTGTTGAAAAACTTAACAGTACCGGTCGCCATCTCAATTCCTCTTCAGTCTTTGCGGCATGTCTACACGCGAGACAAACCTTATAGCGGAAGCAATTGCCAATCAACGAATGAACCTCGTCCATGAAGAGGCGAGAACGCTTTCGCGCTGTGGCTACGGACACCTCATCTTCCGCTCAAGGTGCGCCTGGCGGTCGACGCCCTTGCCGCAGCATTCCCGCGGTTTATGATTTAAATGTCGCATCAAAACGAGGTGTGCGCTTGCTGAGGTCGCGAAAACGGCTCGCAATCAGGGTTGCTTCGGTTGAAAATGCGCGCTACCTCAGGCCTCCAAAACGCCGATCTACAGGTTTCTAGTCCAATGACCTTGTCCGGTTTCATAGCCTATTCTACCGCCTTGGCAGTCGCTGCGGTGATACCTGGCCCCAGATCGTCGCGATCGTCGCGCACGCCCTGAAGAGCGGCTACCGGCGCGCTGCATGGGCGACCGCGGGCATGGTTCTCGGCGACGTACTTTATCTGGCAACTGTTCTTGCCGGTCTCGCCTATATCGCGGAAACATTCAGTCTACTTCTGATCGCGATCAAATGGGCAGGTGTCGCCTATCTCTGCTGGCTTGCTTATCGTTTCTGGACCTCTCGCGAGGGGCTGAACATCGACGAGGGTGACGATACTGGCCACGGCACAAACGCGTTTATCTCTGGTGTGCTGGTGACGATCGGCAATCCAAAATCCATTCTCTTCTACGTCTCTATCGTACCGACGGTGTTGGATCTTCATGAGGTTACACTGCTGGATGGCGCCGTGCTTGTTCTTTTGACGGCGTTGATCCTGTCTGCAGCGCAGTTCCCGTTCGCGATCGCAGGCGCGCGCGCGCGTCTGTCCTTTCAGTCGCCGAGGATGATGCGGCTGTTCAATCGTGGAGCGGCTATCGGTATCGGCGGCGCGACAGTCTCGATCGCCTCTCGCAACTGAATGCTCGGGTTCCCATAGCCATTCAAAGCACTGCTATAGCCGGCAGGGGAAATGCCTGGGGAACATGCTCGAATATCTCGGCTGTTCGTTCCGGGGCCTCCATTCAGCTTTGCGAATTTCGCTTATGAAGTTGGCGGCCTCGCAAATCAGCGCATCGCCCATGAAGGCTATGTTGGCCAATGAACGCTCCGCAGCCTCGGCATGGCCAAGCTTGGCCAGGCGGTCGAACAACCACTCGGCCGTCTTGGGCTCCCTTTTCAGGATGTCAGACCGGAGGCCGAACAAGAACCCGAGAGCCGCAAGCGGGTGGCGCAAGCGAAGATTCTTGGCGTCGCCGTAGGATTCTCCATGCGGTTCGGCGCGTTCTTTCCATAGGAGGAATCCATCCGCTTCGTCGATATCAGCAATTCCGGGCCGGTCACCCAGTCGGTGATGATGACATCAACCTGCTTCAGGTAATTCTTTCCCAGGATGGACGCCGAAGAAGACGTAACGGCGGGGATCGATGTCCTCGAGATCAAATGGGCTTCCGCCTTGGCTCGAATGGCTACGGGAAGTGAATTGATGAAAGCCGCGACTGGCGCGGGGAGAACGCGAGGGTTTACCGGCCTCGGCCAGACCTGGTCTGGGCCGAATCCGGCTCTGCGAGGTTCATAGCTGAGCAGGAACTCCTGTCTGGGTTCCCGCTTTCAGATGGAGCAGAACCCCAAGCAGCAGCGCCAGGGTCTCGTAGTCTGGACGGAAGTGCGGCTGGCCGTCCGATCCGAGAATCCATGGATTGCTGTGTTCCCCGTCAGGTGCTGCAACTGCAACAATGTGGTTCGAAAATCTTCCAGGCTTCCGCTTTCGAACTTGGTTTAGCGGCCACTTGCTGCCCTCAAATTGCGACGGTTCGCCAGTTCCGCGCGTGCATTCCGGACGGCTGAAGCGGCGCTTCCCTGCGTATCTCATGGGATAACTGAGACACTGGTCGCCGTGGCAAGGCCAAGCAACCGCAAAAACGATTGTACCTTCATACCCTTCAATACAAATCCGACCCTGGGCTGGCGCAATATCGTCGCTTCACGGCTTGTCGTATGCACGGGCCTCTATTCTCGCGATATCGCTGACGCTGGCACAAATTGAATGGGGCACCGCTTGCCCAGATGCTCGATATCAATCCCGTCCGATCATCTCGGCTGCCGTAACGAGGCCAGTCTCGACTAACGATGAGCCGTTGACGTTCGCCTGCCCACATACACAGTGCGCAGGAACTGTCGCGCGACGTTCACTGCACGTACGCACACGCGACGTACAAAGATCCGTATATCAACTTGACGGGTACGTCATTTTGACGTACACATAGCCAGACAGTTACACCCGAAGAGGAGGCGACTATGCTTGCTTTCAAAGACATGACTGCCGAAATCGATGAACCAAACGACGCACGTATGGGCTTCCGTACGAAGGCGCGCATCAAGACGGCAATTCAACGCGCTGCTGCGCTGTCCGGTGTAGACGACTCCGCTTTCACGATCAACGCTGCTTATCAAGCCGCCATGACGACGATCGCCGTCCATGAACGGACCTTTTTGCAGCCAGCCGATCATGCTGCGTTTTTTGCTGCACTGGACAACCCGCCAGAGCCGACAGATAGCCTTAAGGCTGCTTTCAAGCGTCACAGCGAGACTGTCGATTCAAAATAATGCCGCAAAACGAAGCGCCAAAGCCAATCATCGAGCCGCTCGATCCCCTAAAACATGATCGGGCGGCTTTTTCGTGCGGCATTGAGCAGGTCGACAATTTCTTTCAGAAGACCGCAAACAAGCTTCAGAAGAGCGACAATGTTCGTGTTTTCGTGATGACGCAGGACGCAGGCCCGGTGATGGGCTTCTACGCCATCAACAGCCACGCTGTTGATTATACGGAGCTTCCGAAAAGGTTCGCCCGCGACCGGCCCGGACATGGGTCAATTCCCGCGGCCTACATCTCAATGATCGGTCGCGACTTGAAATTCGCTGGCAGCGGATACGGCGGTGACCTGCTGATCGACTGCTTGACGCGAATAGCGCGTATCTCGGATGACATAGGTACGGCAATCGTCATGCTCGATGTCCTGGATTGCGGTGATGCAGAGCGGACCGAGAGACGAGTAAAGCTTTACAAGGAATACGGCTTCCAGCCTCTGCCAACAAATGCGATGCGGATGTTCATCCCAATCGCGACGATCAAAAAGATGTTCGACTAAACCCTGCCGCTCATGGAGTTCTCGGCGGGCCTGTCGTAAGGATTTCGTCATGAGTTTAGAAGGTGAGGTCTCGTCGACCAGGGGTGCAAATCTGTTGCACGAAGCCAAGCCATCCCGGCTGACAGTGCAGCCTTGTTCACCCCGAGCTTGATTTCTAACAGCGTAAACCGCACTTGCGCGGCAGTCGCACCAAAAAGAGTCTTCTCCATGCCGGCAACGCTGATTCGTCCGCGCAACGTCTCAAAGTTGTGGGCAATGCAGGAGAGCAAAAACTTCGGCGGCGCAGCCAGAATATAACTCGCGTCGTAAGAGTTGGTTTCTCAATACCTTGACAAAGTGAGGTGTGGTTTTTTGGTTCCTATCCCATCAAGGCGACCAACTACAGGGAAATGGCCGGTGAGTTGACGCCGCTTCTAGGGGCCAGGCTCAACGAACGCATCTAGCGAATCCGCAAAAGCACACTGACAACGGCTTGCTTCGCTTCACCCGGCACACTTCAGTAAACTTTTGTCTTAGCTGAGCTTCCAGCGGTAGCAGCACTCGCCTTTTGAAAGTCGACCAGCCGCCGCGAGGCGCCGTTTGCCAGCAGGCTGACATCGTTTCCAATGGCGACGAAACTGGCGCCGAGTTCCAGGTAGCGCTTGGCCAGCGCCTGATCGGCGGTCAGGATACCAGCGGCCTTGCCATGCGCCTGGATACGGATCAGCGCCGCTTCCACCGCCTGTTGCACCTCGACATCGCCGGGCCTGCCGAGATGGCCCATGTCGGCAGCAAGATCGGCTGGTCCGATAAAAACGCCATCCACGCCGTCGGTGGTGGCGATGTCATCGAGTGCGGCCAGTCCGGCGCGACTTTCGATCTGCAGCAGCAGGCAAATCTCCTCATTGGCCGTCTGCAGATAATCGGGAATGCGGTTGAATGCCGAGGCGCGGGCGAGGGCGGCGCCTACCCCACGCATACCATGCGGCGGATAACGCACGGCACGCACCATCGCCTTCGCCTGATCGCCGCTCTCGACCATTGGCACCAACACGGTTTGCGCGCCGATATCGAGGATCTGTTTCAAGAGCCAGACCTCCCCGATAGGCGCGCGGATGATCGGATGGCTCGGCGAACCCTTGAGCGCCTGCAATTGCGCCATCATCAGAGGGATATCGTTCGGGGCATGCTCGCCGTCGATCAGCAGCCAGTCATAGCCGGCATCACCCAGTATTTCAGCCGTATAAGGATTGGCGAGCGCGAGCCAGAGTCCGATCTGCGGACGCTTCTCTATCAAGGCCGCTTTGAAGGTGTTTTTTGGCGCCGGCATGGGCATCTCTCCTATGCGAAATAGCTGCTGACGGTGCCGTAGGATCCGAAATCGGCAACGATCGTATCGTTGTGGCGTGCTTCGATCGGGCGAATGAAGGAGCCGGCAAGGACGATCTGGCCCGCCTCGATGCCATCACCATATTCAGCCAATCGATTGGCAAGCCAGACAACGCCGCGCGCCGGCTGGTTGAGTACTCCGGCACCAAGACCGGTTTCCTCGACCCCGGCGTTGCGACTGACAATTGCGCCCATCCAGCGCATGTCGACAGTGTCGGGTCGCGCCATGCGCCCGCCGAGCACGATACCGGCATTGGCCGCATTGTCGGAAATCGTGTCGACGATGGTGCGAGCCTTCTTTGTTCCGGGATCGACCCTGAGGATGCGCGTATCGAGGATTTCCAGGGCCGGGGTGATATAGTCCGTGGCGTTCAGCACGTCGAACACGGTGACGCCGGGGCCTTTCAGCGGAGCCTTCATGATGAAGGCGATCTCAGCCTCGATCCGCGGCTGGATGAAGCGGTCGGCAGGGACCGTCGCGCCGTCCTCGAACAGCATGTCATCGAACAGCACGCCGGAATCCGGCGTGTCGATGTTCAGGGCATATTGCATCGCCTTTGAGGTCAGCCCGATCTTCCAGCCGATCACCTTGCGCCCGGCGGCGATCTTCTTCGTGACCCAGGCCGACTGCACGGCATAGGCGTCGTCCATCGTCATGTGTGGATATTGGATCGACAGAAGCTCCGTCTGTTCGCGCGTCCGTTCGGCGATGTCGAGTCGCTCTGCCGCCTGTTTGATCTCGTCTGAAGTCAGCATCTCACACCTCGTCAGCGATCGCGTTGCGCAGGATGCCGATACCATCGGCCTCGACCTCGACGACGTCGCCGGGCTTCAGCCAGATCGGCGGATCGAAGCGGGCACCCGCGCCGGTTGGCGTGCCGGTGACGATCACATCGCCGGGAACCAGTGTAGTGAAGGTCGAGATGTAGTTGATGATCTTGCTGAAGGAAAAGATCATCCGGCTGGTGCGGTCGCTCTGGCGGACTTCTCCGTTGACGCGGGTTTCGAGCTTGATGTCGGCGATCTGCGCCTCGTACGTGAACGGGATCAGCCAGGGGCCGATCGAGCCGGTGCGGTCGAAATTCTTGCCCTGGGTGACGTTGAACTTGGCATGGCGGACCCAGTCGCGGATCGTGCCTTCATTGCAGAGCGACAGCGCCGCGATGTGGGACAATGCTTCAGCCTCGGGAATGCGCCGGCCGCCCTTGCCGATGACGATGACGATTTCGCCTTCATAGTCGAGCTGCGGGCTTTCCGGCGGTCGGATCAGCGGCTGATCGTGGCCGGTAAACGAGCGCGGGAAGCGGATGAACAGGGAGGGATTGGAGGGCGCTGCCTGTCCGTCCTTGTATTCCTCGTTGCGGTCGGGAAAGTTCACGCCGACGCAGATGATCTTTTCCGGTGCGGGAACGGGGATTTCGTAGCGGATATCCGATACCGGGAAATCGGGCTGCAAACCAGCCGCTTCCTCGGCGAGTTTCAGCAAAGCGCCATCCGCGATGACTTCGCGGAGCGTCGGCCATTTTGCTCTATGGCGTGCGAAAAGGTCGACGACGCCGTCTCCGGCAAGCAAGCCATATCCGGCGCGTCCGTTACGGGAAAAGTTGACAAATTTCGGGTGGGCGTGGGGCATCGTTTCTCTCCCTGCTTCTGCTCAGGCAATGCCACCGAGGCAGACATATTTGATCTCTGTGAATTCTTCGATCCCATACTTCGAGCCTTCACGGCCAAGGCCGGAGAGTTTGACTCCGCCGAACGGCGCTTCCGCCGTCGAAATCAGCCCGGTATTGACGCCGACCATGCCGTATTCCAGCGCCTCGGCGACACGAAACACGCGGGCGAGATCCTTGGCGTAGAAGTAGGAGGCGAGCCCGAACTCGGTGTCGTTGGCCTGCTCGATCACATCTTCCTCATCCTTGAAGCGGAAGAGCGGCGCCAGCGGACCAAAGGTTTCTTCTCGCGCGACCGCCATATCTTTGGTGACATCCGTCAGGATGGTCGCTTCGAAGAAGGTGCCGCCGAGCGCATGTGGCTTGCCGCCCTGCAGGATGTGCGCACCCTTACCCAGGGCATCGGCGATATGCTCTTGAACCTTGGCAAGGGCCGCCTTGTCGATCAGCGGTCCAAGGATGACGCCTTCGTCAAAGCCGTTGCCGGTCTTCAGCCTGGCGACCACAGCCGCCAGCTTTTCTGCAAAGGCGTCATAAACGCCGTCCTGCACGTAGATGCGGTTGGCGCAAACGCAGGTCTGGCCATTGTTGCGATATTTGGCAATCAACGCCCCTTCGACCGCCGCGTCGAGATCGGCATCGTCGAAAACGATGAACGGCGCATTGCCGCCAAGCTCCAGACCGAGCTTCTTGATGGATGGGGCGCTCTGCTTGTATAGCTCGGTGCCGATTTCGGTCGAGCCGGTAAAGGTCAGCTTGCGCACAACCGGGTTCGAGGTCATCTCGGCACCGATGGCCGCAGCCGAGCCCGTGACGACGCTGAAAAGTCCTTTCGGCAATCCGGCGCGTTCCGCCAGGATCGCAATGGCGATCGCCGAGAACGGCGTCTGGGAGGCGGGCTTCAGCACCATGGCGCAGCCGGCAGCGAAGGCCGGTCCGGCTTTGCGGGTGATCATCGCATTGGGGAAGTTCCACGGCGTAATCGCCGCGACGACGCCGATCGGCTGCTTCATCACCATGATGCGCTTGTCGGGCTGGTGCCCCGGTATCAAGTCGCCATAGATGCGGCGGCCTTCCTCGGCGAACCATTCGATGAAGCTTGCGCCATAGACGATTTCACCGGTCGCCTCGGCCAGCGGCTTGCCCTGCTCGAGCGTCAGGATGCGGCCGAGGTCTTCCTTGTTCTCGATCATCAGATCGAACCACCTGCGAAGAACCGCGCAGCGGTCCTTGGCGGTGCGCGCGGCCCAGCCCTTCTGCGCCACGCGGGCGGCCTCGATGGCCGTCCTGGTCTCGGCGGCACCCAGCTTCGGCACATATCCGATGATCTCGCCGGTCGCCGGATTGTTGACCGCGATGGCGTTGTTCAGATCGGCTGCGATCCATTCGCTGGCGATGAGTGCCGCCTGACGGAAAAGTGAGGGGTCTTTCAAGAGCATGATCCAGGTCCGATCTGTTGATGATGAGCGGATAGGCGGCTTGTGTACCTGGCGGCTGCGCCGCCCGATCGTTACGGTGCGATGATCGGCTGAGCCTTCAGGACAGAATCTACCACCGATGCGCCGGCAAAAAGGCTGCCCTCCTCGAACCAGGACTTTGGCGCCGGGGCGCCCCAGAGTGTCTGGCGCTGCGGATCCTTGAGATCCCATTTGATCGGTTCCAGATCGGGATCGACCGTTTGATAATCCGAGCAGTAGATCTCGATGCGATGGCCATCCGGATCGCGAATATAGAGGAAAAAGGCATTGGAAATGCCGTGCCGGCCCGGCCCGCGCTCGATATTCGGGAGCCAGCCGGTGGTCGCCATCAGATCGAGCAGGTCAATGATGTTGAGCGGCGTCGGCACCCAGAAAGCGGTATGATGCAGGCGAGGGCCGCGGCCGTTGGTGAAAGCAATGTCGTGAACGCCGCCTTTGCGGTGTGTCCAGGCGGCCCAAAGCCTGCCCGTCTCTTCGTCGGCAGTATATTCCGTCACCCGGAAACCGATCTCATTGTAGAAGGCAACGCTCTCGTCGACATTCGGTGAGAAACAGTTGAAATGGTCGATCCTCAGCGGCTTTACGCCCTTATAAAGCGCATATTTCTGATGGATCGGCGGTAGGCGGTCCATTTTCGAATAGAATTCCAGGGGAATGCCATGCGGATCGCGGGTCCGAAATGTGCGCGACTGGTAGGGCCGTTCGATCCATTCGACCGGCAAGCCCTTGCCCTTGAAGAAATGTTCCGCCTTGTCGAGGTCTTCGTCTGAAAATACCTTGAAGGCCAGGTCGCCGGCTTCGGCAGTACCGGCCTTTTTCAGGATGATGCAGTGATGGCCGCGCTCTTCGAGCGCGCGCAGATAGATCGTGTCCGCCGTCTCATCGGTCACCTGCAGGCCAAGCGTATCGACATAAAGGGCGCGAGACCTGGCAAGGTCGGTGACGGCAAGCTCGATATGGCTGAGGCGCACGATGTTGAAGGGCGGGTAGAGATTGGGGGTGGGCAAGGGCATGAAGGTTTCCTCCGAATTTTTAGATCTGCGCCGGGCGTTCAGCCGCCGAGTTTCTGGATCGCATGCGCCGTGGTGGCGAAAGCAACGTTCTTGGTTTCCATGTAGAAATCGAAGGACCAGTCACCGCCGTCCCGGCCAATACCGGAATTCTTGACGCCGCCGAAAGGTGTCGGCAGATGGCGCACATTTTCCGAATTCACCCAGATCATCCCGGCCTCCAGCGCATCGGTGAAGCGGAAGGCACGGGTGACGTCCGAGGTCCAGAGATAGCCCGTCAGGCCGTATTGCACGTCGTTGGCAAGAACGAGTGCATCGGCCTCGTCCTTGAAGGGGATCGCGGTCAGAACAGGCCCAAAGATTTCTTCCTGGGCGATACGCATTTGGTTGTTGGCGCCGGTGAAGAGGGTGGGGGATACGTAGCATCCGCCACCCGGTCCTTCGAATTTCGTGCCGCCAGCGGCAACCGTCGCCCCGTCCTCTTTGCCGATCTCGATATAATCCAGCACCTTCTTCTCATGGACGGGATGGATCAATGGACCGATGACGGTTTCGGGATCGAGCGGATGGCCGACCTTGATGCGCTCGGCCTTCTCGGCGACCATCGCGGTGAACCGGTCGTAGATGCTTTCTTCCACCAGCAAGCGGGAGGATGAGGTGCAGCGCTCGCCGTTCAGCGAATAGATCATGAAGATGGCAGCATCGGCGGCGCGTTCCAGATCGGCATCGGCAAAGACGATGACGGGGTTCTTGCCGCCGAGTTCGAAATGTACCCGCTTCAGCGTGTCGGCGCCTTGTTTCATGATCATTGAGCCGGTCCGGCTTTCACCCACGAAGCCGATCGCTCTGATGGCAGGATGCTCGGTCAACGCCTTGCCGGCATCCTCGCCAAGCCCGTTGACGAGGTTCCAGACCCCCTTCGGCAAGCCTGCCTCTTCGGCGATTTCGACCAGCAGCCGCGCCGTCAGCGGTGAAAACTCCGCCGGCTTGTGGACGATGGTGCAGCCGGCGGCAAGCGCCGGTGCGATCTTCCAGGTCGACAGCATGAACGGCGTGTTCCACGGCGTGATGACGCCGACCGGGCCGATTGGGGCGCGGCTGGTGATGTTGACCTGGCCGTTCGCACGCAAGCTCTTTCCATCGCGAGCATCTGCGGCGCGATCGGCGAAGAAACGGAAGTTTTCTGCGCCACGCAGCGCAGCCTTTGCCATGAATTTCAGCGATTGGCCGGTGTCCATGCATTCCGTGAAAGCGATTTCCTCGGCGCGCGCGACGATGGCATCGGCTATATTGTGCAGCAGCGCCTTGCGCGCATCGCCCGGCATTGCCGCCCAGGCGGGGAAAGCCGCCTTCGCTGCCTTCGCTGCGCGGTCCACATCGGCCGCCTTGCCATGCGCGACTTTCGCCAGCACCTTCAGATCGACGGGAGAGATGATATCGAAGGTCGTGCCGTCCGCGGCCGGCACCGCTTCGCCATTGATATGGTTCAGCACGCCTTGCTCACGGAAGCGGGCCAGATAGGCCTCCGCTTTTGCAATGTTGTTTTCAAATGTCGACATTTTTTCTCCGATATTGCTGGTCTTGCAGCGCCGGACGCGAGGCAATTGTGCCGCGCTTTTCCGTTTGCTGCGTCTGGATTGTGGCTGGGCTGCCTAGCTGTTTGCTTTGCGAAGACGGGGATGAATGGCGTTTTTCTTCCAGCTGAACGCGGGATCGATCTCGCGGATTTCAAGCGTCAGCGCAAAGTGCGGCGTCTGGAAAAGATTATCCAGGTGCTGCGTCACCGCCTGAAAGATTGCCTCACCGGTCCGGCGCTTGTCATCCTCGCTGCGCCCCTCGCCGATACGGAAGGACATGTCGATGAAGGCGTTCTCAGCAAGGAGATCCGCGATCGCATAGGCCTCGCACCGAATGGCGCGCACCCGCACCGCGCCGACCTCGAACAGGCCCGTTTTCAGAATTTCCGCATGAACCACGCGACAAAGCGCGTCGAAGTCCACGGTTCGATCGAGATTGGCCGAATAGTCCATCGTGAAATGCGGCATCGTTCCTCCCGCGCCACAGTGACTTATATATTTAACATGTTAACAATCTATGCGGGGTTGTCAACGGTGCGGGGCGCTCGCCTCGTTGCGCGCCGCAAAAAATTGATCCATAGAACCATTATGACCCGACAAAGCCCTGAGACGAACGGCATAGTGCAGGACGCTCTTCTTCCCCGTGACACCCGCCGCTCGCTGCCGATTGCGCTGCTTCGGGCGCGTGAGGCGGTTATGGGGCATTTCCGTCCGATGCTGGCGCTGCATGACGTGACCGAACAACAATGGCGAGTGATCCGCATTCTGGCGGAAGCCGGAACATTGGATGCCTCGGAGCTGTCGGAACGGGCCTTCATTCTTGCCCCGAGCCTGACGCGGATCATCCGGTCCCTGGAGGAACGTGGCTTCATCACCAAGACCAAGGATGCTGAAGACGGTCGCCGTATTCTTCTTGAGATCACGGCCGCCGGGTTGAAAGTCATCAATGAAGTCAGCCCAGACAGCCGTATGATTTACACGGCGCTGGAGCAGCGGTTTGGTCGGGAACGGATCGATACGCTGCTGGATATGCTTGACGAATTAGCGATGCTGCACAAGTAGCCGGCGACTCCGACTTGTTATGGCAAGGCGGCCGACAGCTCACCCGCCTCAACCTCCGAAGCTGCCAAGTTGCGTCGGGACATGAACGTAATTCCGGTCAAAATACAGCAACGCATGCCCATCGGGGCGGGATCTGATGCCAGCGATCCGCCCGATGAAGATGTGATGGCTGCCGACAAGTCTTGCCTCGGACAGCTCGCAATCAAATGAGACGATCGCATCCGCGAGAGCATCCGTGCCCGAAGGCATTGCGACCCACTCCGCAGAGGCGTAGCGCGCCTCCATATCGGCGGTTGCGCCGGCAAATTTCCCGGCCAGATCTCTGTGATCATGACTTAACACGTTCACGCAGAACCGGTGGTTTTCCAGAAACAGTGCCGTTTGGGCGGATCGGCTATTCATGCACACGAGCAGCGTCGGCGGCTCGTCGGTCACACTGCACATGGCGGTCGCCGTGAACCCACCGCGACCGGCGGGACCATTGGTGGTGATGACGTTGACCGGCGCGCAAACGCGCGCCATGGCGTTGCGGAACTCGGTTTTGGAAAAGGCCTCCTCCATGGTCGCCTCCTATTCAGCAGCGGACTTGAACTGGTCTGCATTGCCGATCGGCGGCAACCAGGTATCGCCGGTCCAGCCGTTCTCGTCGTAGTCGCTCATGCAGGTATCAACCAAGGCCTCCATTTCGCGCAACCGTCCGCCACGCTCGGCCCCCTTCAGTACCTGAAGCCGGACTTCTTCCGGCGCTCCGGCATAGTTCAATTCGTAGAGCGCATGCCGTCCGCCGAACTCGGTTCCGGTTGCGTCCCACAACAGCTTCATGATCTTGATGCGTTCGATATGGCCCATGTCGTTGGAGCCGCGCACATACTGGCCGAGATAGCGGTCGATCTCCGGATTGCCGAAATCCTTGGCCGAGGACGGCAAATAGATCAATCCCGAGGCGACGACCTTGCGGACCGTCTCGATGACGCGGGGATAGGCTTCCGACATGAAAGTGCGATAGGCGAGAGCCGCTTCCAGATTGGGCAGCACTGCGCCGTTCGCCCAGGGGATCGGATTGTAGGCCATGGCGTTGGAGAAGCTCCAGAACATGTGGCGCAACGCGATGACTTCACCAAGTGCGGCCTGATTGCCGCGGAAGGCATCGCCGCCGGTCGCCCGCAAAGCCTTGGCGAGCAGGCCCGCCAGGAAGTCGAGTTTGACGGCGAAGCGCGTGCAGCCTTGGAAGCAGTAGCCGTGCATGAAGCCGGAAGCGGGATGGAAGGACAGGATCTTCGGCGCGTCGCGCAGGACCAGCACGTCCTCCCAGGGGATGAAGACACTGTCCAGAACGAGGATGGCATCGTTCTCATCGAAGCGAGAAGAGAGCGGGTAGTCGAACGGCGTGCCGACACGATTTGCCGTTTCCTCATAGGAAACGCGGCAGAACATCTTGATGCCGGGCGCATTCATTGGGACGATGAACATCACCGACAGCGACGGGTCTTCCGTGACCGTCGCCGAGCTCTGTGCCAGGAAATTGTAGTGCGTCAAAGCAGAGGACGTCGCCACTACCTTGGCGCCCGAGACGTAGATGCCGGCGTCGGTTTCCTTGGTGATATGCACGAATACGTCTTTTACGGCATCCGCCGGCTTGTGGCGGTCGATCGGCGGGTTCACGATCGCGTGGTTCATGAAGAGAGCCGCTTCCTGGGCGCGCTTGTGCCAGGCGAGTGCGTTGTCCTTGAAGGGACCGTACCAGTCGGCATTGGCGCCCAGCGTATTCATCAATGCTGCTTTGTAGTCGGCGGTTCGGCCCATCCATCCATAGGACATGCGCGCCCAGTCGGCGATCGCACCCTGTTGAGCGACGAGATCGGCGGAGGACTTTGCAACACGGAAATATTTGTGGGTGTAGCCCCCAGAGCCGGTGTCGGTGGGCGATGTCAACCGTTCCTTGGTCTTTTCCGCATGCAGCGCATCGTAAAGCCTGGCGAGCGAGCGGGCGGAATTGCGCATCGAGGGATGCGCGGTCACGTCCTTGACACGCTCACCATTGATGTAGACCTCCCGCCCGTCACGAAGGGATGCCAGATATTCCTCACCGGTGAAGGGCCGCTTGGTATCGGCCCGGAAATCCTCTGATCGCATGTCGTCCTCCCTTGATCTGAGACAAATGCTAGTCCTTGCGTTCGCCTTCCACCATGGACAGAATAGGGAAATCACTTGTACTTTTTACGGCGGCCAGCATGAGCGACATCGTCCCAAGTTTCTTTGTTTACGGCGAACCGGACCGCCCTTTGGAGATCGGATTTCTTCATGTCGAAACGGTGATGGCGCGAGCAAATCTCCATTCCGGTCAGGTTCGAGCCCATAAGCATGATCGGATGATGCAGGTCACTTTCTGGACCAGCGGCAGCGGATCCTATTTCATAGAAGATCAACGTTTGGACTTTTTGGCGCCTGCCGTCAGCTTCGTGCCGAGCGGCGTCATCCACGGCTTCAACGTCGATCCGCTTGTTTCAGACGCGGTCGTCGTGTCGATCGCCGACAGTCTGCTGCCGTCGATCGCCGGTCAGACGACGCTGCCGCTGGATCGCCCGGTGATGGTGACGGGGCAGGGCGCGGAAGCGTTCTGGGAGAGACTTCGGCGGACCATGCAACTAATTCTGGAGGAGTACTCCGAGGGGAGAGGCCAGGCCGATACGATCCTTTCACCATTGGTTGCCGCCATGCTGACCCAGATCCGACGCCTGGCGTCCGACGCGCCGATGCTGGCACAATCGCCACAACGCCTGCTTGCTGGTGACCTTCGACGGCTGATCGACCGGCATTTTCGTGAGAACTGGCCGGTTGCGCGCTACGTTTCGACCCTCGGCACCACGCCGCATCTTCTTGCCAAGGCCGGGCACATGGCTTTCGGCCAGGGCGTCAAGGACATGATCGCCGAGCGCCGCCTGCTCGAGGCCAAACGGCTGTTGCTTTTCACCATCCGATCGCTCGAGGACATAGCCTACGAGGTGGGCTTGAAGGATGCCGCCTATTTTTCGCGCTTTTTCCGCGCGCGGACCGGTATGCCGCCCAGTGAATGGCGGCGGCGAAACATAGTTGGTGAGAAGAGTCGGAATGACGCATTCTAGTTAACATGTGAAATATATTGACAGCGCGATCGATCTTCGACACTCTTTCAGTTTACCGGTCTCAGGTGTTGCCGCCTTTTTGCGCTTGTGGGAGAGTCGCGCGAGACGGACATGTCGTTGACTGACACTGTTGGGAGGCAGAGTTGGAGCTCTTGAACAACCAGGCCCTGATGCAACACGCATGGGCAACCGTTCCCTATGATCAATGGACCAGTGATCTCCAATCGATCTGCGGCAACTTCAATCCGAAAGCAATGGAGAGCGGCAAGGCCGTAACGGGGGCAGCCCGGCGTATCGATGTCTGCGGTATGGAGTTCGCCCATGTTTCCAATGATCTCGATCGCGTCCATCGAGATTGGGATGACATTCGCCGAGACGCCAACGAACACCTTTTTCTCATCATGCAGCTCGAAGGGTCCTGTGGTCTCGAGCACGTCGGCCACCAGGCAGTCCTGGATGTCGGTGATTGCATTCTCGTCGACTCGACCCGGCCGACGACATTCCATTTCGGTGGACAGTTCAGCAATCATCTGTCGCTGCATTTGCCTCGCCAGATCATGTATGCCGAAAGCCCGATCGATTTCGACATCGCCCGCAAGCTCGAGGCCTTTGACCCGATGGCAATGATGCTGCGTGCGCTGGTGGCAAAGATTATGTCCAATTCGGCATCGGATGCCGCGTCTGCCAATCTGCGGCACCTGATGTTCAATGCAACGCGACAGGCCTTCGTCTCAAACGGCGACGCCATGTCCGCTCTTAACGACAGCGCTTCGCGGCGGCTGGAAATGGTCGACATACTGATCGACCGACACCTGACCGAGAGCGATCTCTGCGCCAAGTGGCTGGCGACACGGATCGGCGTATCCATCCGCACGTTGCAGCAGGATTTTCAAGGTATTGGCATGACCTGCACCACGGTCATCCGTGACAAGCGGTTGCGCCTCGTGCGTGAAAAGATCGCGCAGATCAAAGATCAAAGAAGCCCAAGGACGATCGCGGAAGTCGCCTATTCGGCCGGCTTCAATGATATTTCCTATTTCAATCGCAGCTTCAAGGATCTGTTCGACTGCGCGCCGACCGATCTGCTCAGGCCGGTGACATCAACCGCACAATAGGGCGGTTTGAATACTTGATGAGCCGACGGCCTGTTGCGTTTCAGACCAAGTCGCGGCGCGCTCCTGCCCAAGACGGCTTTCTTCTGCCCCGTCATACTCCTTCCAAAGCTCAGGGAGGAGCCAATCGTGAAGCAGTACAGTCTGTTCATCGGCGGAGCACGCATCGAGACCGCAACCTATGCCGAGGTTCGCAACCCATCGACCGGCGAAGTCGTCGGTCAGATGCCGCTGGCGACGCCGGCGGATCTCGACCATGCCGTTGCCGCAGCCTCAGTCGCCTTTCGCACTTGGAGCCAGGCGTCGGAAGAAGAGCGCCAGGCAGCCTGTCGCGCCATTGCCGAAAAGATCGCAGCCAATGGCGAGGAACTTGCACGCCTTTTGACGCTGGAGCAGGGCAAGCCTCTCAATGGTCTCGGTTCCCGGTTTGAAATAGGCGGTGCACTTGCGTGGACACGCCATACGGCAGAGCTGAATCTGCCCATCGAAATTCTGCAGGACGACAATGAAGGGCGTGTCGAATTGCATCGCAAGCCGATTGGCGTCGTTGGTTCGATCACACCCTGGAACTGGCCGGTGATGATCGCTTGCTGGCATATCGTGCCAGCGGTGCGAGCCGGCAATACGGTCATCATCAAGCCATCGCCGCTGACGCCACTTTCGACGATCCGTCTTGTCGAGATCATGAATGAAGTGCTGCCGCCCGGCGTCGTCAATGTCATCACCGGCGAAAACAGCATCGGCGCGGCACTTTCCGCCCATGACGGCATCGCCAAGATGACCTTCACAGGCTCGACCGAGACCGGCAAGAAGGTCATGGCTTCGGCTGTCGCGACGTTGAAACGCCTGACGCTCGAGCTTGGCGGCAACGATGCCGGTATCGTGCTTCCCGATGCCGATCCTGCGCAGATCGCCGAGGGCCTGTTCTGGGGAGCCTTCATCAACAACGGCCAGACCTGCGCAGCGCTGAAGCGCCTTTACGTGCACGACAGCATTTATGAAGACGTCTGTGCACGGCTTGCCGACTACGCCGGCAGGATCGTGATCGGCGACGGCCTTGATGAAACCAGCATTCTTGGCCCGATCCAGAACGAAATGCAGTTCAACAAAGTTCGCGAACTTGTCGATGATGCGCGCGCCAATGGCGGCCGCATTCTCGCCGGCGGCACGCCGATCGATCGGCCGGGTTACTTCTATCCGATCACGCTTGTTGCCGATGTCGACCATGGTGTTCGTCTCGTCGACGAAGAGCAGTTCGGGCCGGCACTGCCGATCATTCGTTACACCGATATCGATGAGGTCATCGCTCGCGCCAACACCAATCCCGCCGGGCTAGGCGGCTCTGTCTGGTCGGCGGACGCCGAAAAGGCCAAGCGCTATGCAATGCAGCTCGAATGCGGCTCGGTATGGATCAACAAGCACGGAACGATCCAGCCGAACGCCCCCTTCGGTGGCGTCAAACAATCGGGCATCGGTGTAGAGTTCGGCGCCGAAGGGCTGAAGGAATTCACCACAATCCAGACGGTGTTGAGCTGAGCCATGGCGAACTTCGACTATATCATCGTCGGTGGCGGATCGTCCGGCTGTGTGTTGGCAAACCGGCTCTCCGAGAACCCGGAAAATAAGGTCCTGCTGATCGAATCCGGTCGGCGTGACACGGACCGCTGGATCCATGTTCCAGCGACCTTCTTTAAGGTTCTCGGCAAGGGTGTCGACATTCACCCCTATGCCTCCGAGCCGGAGAAGGGCCTCAACGGCCGCCCTTGCATTACCCCGCAGGGAAACGTGCTCGGCGGTGGCAGTTCCGTCAATGCGATGATCTACATCCGTGGCCACAGGAACGACTACGATACGTGGTCGCAGATGGGGTGTCACGGCTGGTCCTACGACGATGTGCTGCCGGCTTTCCGATCGCTTGAGAATAACGAGAGCCTCAGTGGCGAATTTCATGGCCGCAGCGGCGGCCTGCACGTCTCGAACCCTCGTCACCGCCATCCGCTGAGCGAAGCCTTCATTCAGGCAGCCACGGAAGTCGGCATTCCGTATAATCCGGACTTCAACGGTGCGGACCAGGAAGGCGTCGGGTTCTATCAGAGTACGACTTACCGGGGGCGTCGTTGGAGTTCCGCGCAGGCGTTCCTGCGCGACGCGGAGATAAGGCCGAACGTCACGATCCTGACCGAACGCAAGGTCGCCCGCATCCTGTTCGAAGGTCGGCGGGCGACGGGTGTCGAGCTGCAGGACGGCACCATATTCAGCGCTTCCAAGGAAATCGCCCTGACGGCGGGTGCGATCGCGACACCCAAAATCCTGCAGCTTTCGGGCATTGGCGAGGCCGAGCATCTCCGCTCTCACGGCATCAATGTGGTGGCCGACCTGCCGGGCGTCGGCGCAAACTATCAGGATCATCTCGAAGCGCCGGTTCAAGGCGAAACCCACGAGCCGATCTCCATCCTCGGGCATGACAGCGGGATTCGCGCGGTCGGACATATGGCGCGCTACCTGCTGTCGCATCGCGGCCTGCTTTCATCGAACGTCGTCGAATGCGGTGGTTTCGTCGATACCGCCGGCACGGGCCAGCCGGATGTTCAGTTCCATGTGCTGCCAGTTCTTGTGGGCTTCGTCGATCGCGATCCCGAACCCGGTCATGGTCTCAGCATCGGCCCCTGTTACCTCAGGCCGCGCTCTCGCGGCACCATTCGCCTCAGAAGCGCCGACCCGAACGACAGGGCGGAGTTCAACGCCAATCTCCTCTCAGACCCGGCCGACCTCGATACGTTGGTGCGCGGTGTCGAGACAGCGATCCGCATTCTGGATGCGCCAGCACTTGCGAAGCTTATCAAGCGACGCGTCCTGCCGAAACCGGGTGTTGAAAGTGATCCCGCGGCATTGCGCGACTACATCCGTCGGACCGCCAAGACCGTTTTCCATCCGGCGGGCACGGCGCGCATGGGGCGAGCAGACGATCCGATGGCGGTCGTCGGGGTCGATCTGAAGGTGCGCGGCGTCGAAGGTCTGAGGGTATGCGACGCATCGGTGATGCCGACGTTGGTATCGGGCAACACCAACGCTCCGGTGATGATGATTGCGGCGCGCGCGGCCGCCTTCATGACAGGCAAGGCGATCGCCGGCTGAGGCAGAGATTCTACGATGGAAGACGTTCGCGGGGAGTGCGGACAATAACGGAAACTGGAGGAGGAAACGATGAGAATAGATATGAGGGGGCTGGTAATCGGCCTCGGCCTGACGCTGTTTTCGGCATTCAGTGCCCATGCAGCCGCGTCCTGCGGCGACAATAACGGCAAAGCCGCGACCGGTGAACCGATTGTGATCGGTGCGATCACCGGCAAAACCGGTCCGGACGATTTTTCGAACTCGACCAGGGCCGCCAACGCCTATTTCGACTGCTTGAACGCCAATGGCGGCATCAAGGGGCGACCGGTCAAATATCTGGTCGAAGACGATCAGTGGAATCCGGAGACGGCCGCTCAACTGGCCGCCAAGCTCGTCAACGACGAGAAGGCGGTGCTGATGGTCGGCAATTCGAGCTTTGTCGAATGTGGCGCAAACGCCGATTTCTACAAGAAATCCGGCATTCTCGTCGTCGCTGGGGTCGGCGTTCCTCGCGAATGCTTCTTTGCCGAGAACTATGCAGCGACGAATGCCGGACCCCGCGTCTCCACGCTGGGCGCCATGGGCTACGCATTGGATCAGCTCAAGGCGAAGTCGGTCGTTTGCATCGGTCCGAACATCCCGAATGTCGGTACATGGTCCTGCGACGGCATTAAGTCTCTGGCCAAGGAAAAAGGCTTTACGGCCGAAACGATCCTGATGGATCCCGGTACGGCCGACTCGACCTCGATCATCCTGCAGGCGGCGGCTTCCAAGCCTGATGTCATTATCCTCGGCCTTCCCAAGGGCGTCACGATCCCGCTTCTGACCGCGGCCGAAGAACAGGGGCTCAACCAGACCATCAAGTTCCTCAGTGCCGCATCGGCTTATGACCTTTCGGTGCCCGGTACAATTGGCGCAGGCTGGGATGGAAACTTCTATGTCAACATGGAGTTCAACGATCTCGAAGCCGCGACGCCCGACAATCAGAACTGGCTTGCCGTCATGGACAAATATGGCCAGTCTTCCGATCCGCGCGATACGTTCGCCCAGGCCGGATATCTTGCTGCCCGTATTGCGGAAAAGGCACTGATGTCACTTGATCCCAAGGACATCACGCGCGAAAGCACCAGTGCCGCCATCCGGCAGGTCAAGGGCTTTGCCAGCGATATTTTCTGCGCGCCTTGGTATTTCGGCGATGGTCAGCCGCGCCACAATGCAAATTCAACGACGCGCATGGCAGTCAGCGAAGGCGGCAAGTGGAAGGTGATTTCCGATTGCGCGCCATCCCCCGATCCGGAGCTGGCTGACATCCGCGCCTTTGAAAAGAGCGCCGGACTTGCTCCGTAAATCGAGGCATTCCGCGTCATCCCGTGGCCTGAGCCACGGGATGATGTCCGCCGTCTCTTCGGTCGCCATATCGGAATCCCCTCATGACCTTCTTACCATTTCTCATATCGGGTCTCGGAATTGGGGCCGTCTATGCCCTCTCAGGCGTCGGCCTTGTCATCCTCTTTCGGGCAACCGGGGTCCTTAACTTCGCTTTCGGTGCGTTTGGTGCTATCGGCGCGCACTGCGCCTGGCAGCTTCTCGAATGGAAAATGCCGCTTGCCGTCGCCATCCCGGCGGCCGTCGTCGTGTCTACGGCCATCAGCTTCCTTTACGGGCGGATCTTTGCACCTATGCTATCGCATCGCGATACGGTCGTGCGTGCCGTCGGGACCTTGGCGCCGGCCTTGGTGCTGATCGCCTTGATGGGGATCATCTGGGGTGAGCTGCCGCGTCGCCTGCAGTTTCCGACCGACCAGATGTTCGTTTCCCTCTTCGGCGTTCGCCTGACTTACACGCGCATCATCGCCATCCTGCTTGCTGTGGTGATGGTCGGCGCGATCACCCTGCTGCTCAATCGGACGCGCCTGGGCCTTGACATGCGAGCCTTGGCCAACGACCGCGACCTGAGCGCAATTCTCGGTGTTCGCATTCTCTACACAGAAACGGCGGCATGGGTCATTACCGGCATTTTTTCCGGTTTCGCCGGCCTGCTGCTTGCCGACCTCGTCCGCCTCCAGGGCACGTTCCTGACTTTGCTGGTGATCCCAGCAATCGCGGCGGCAATTCTCGGCCAGTTGCGCTCGCTTTGGGAAACGGCCGTCGCCGGGCTTCTGATCGGCATTGCCGAAGCTGCGCTCACCCCGGTCGGCTGGATCTCACCCTATCGCGCGGCCGCACCTTTCATTATCGCGCTCGTCGCGGTCACGATTTTGGGGAGTACGGCCAAGGCCGTGTTGAAGGACCGATGATGACTTCGCAGCAGACCATACAGGCATTACCGGAGCGCGTTCCGGTGACCCGGTTTCCCAAACAGCTTCTTCACGTTCCCGCGACGATGGCTCTGTTTGCTGCCGTGGTTACGTGTCTTGCCAATTCCTACTGGCTGTCGGCCGCAACGTCGGCGGTGGCGCTGTCGCTCTCGGTGGCGGGGCTGGCGATCCTCTATGGGCAGCTCGGCCTCGTCTCGCTCTGCCAATTCGCGCTCGTCGGGGTTGGCGGCTGGGTAACGCTTCGTGTCGGCCACGCCTTTCACCCGCCGTTCGAAATCAGCCTTCTGGCCGGAGGCATCGTCGCTTCCGTGGTCGGCCTTGCCTTCGGCTTGCCGGCGCTGCGCTTGAGGGGGCTTTATCTTGCCCTTGTCACGCTGATGCTCGCGGGAGCGTTTCAGATCATCATCAGCGCCTGGGGCTTTCCCGACGGCGGCAACGGTTTTCTCGGCCGCGCCGACGGTTCCGGCCGTGCTATGCTCCCCCGGCCTGAAGTCGCCGAGGGAGCCGTCGGCTATTTCCTCTATGTTTGCATTGCCGCGACCATCGCTCTGCTGATCGCCCAATGGCACAAACTGGGACGACCCGGCCGCGCCTGGGCTCTGATCCGCAAGGGCGAGACGGTCGCCATTGCAAGCGGCGTCAATGTGCTGACCTACAAGGCATGGGCATTCGCGCTCAGCGGCTTCCTCGCGGGCGTTTCTGGTGCACTGCTTGCCGGAAATGTCGGTCAGCTCGATGGTCGTGCGTTTGGCGCCTTCGAAAGCTTGAACCTCTTCGCCCTGGCGATCGTCGGAGGCGTCTACAACTGGTACGGAGCGTTGATTGCCGGACTGCTGCTGCGGGCGGTGCCGGCGCTGCTGACCGATCTCGGGATCGATGGATATGTGACCATCGGTATTTTCGGCGTCGCTCTGTTCCAGGCGTTGGCGACGGCACCATCCGGCATCGCCGGACAGATCGCCTCGCTGATCGCCCGGCTGCGATTCGGTTCGGCAAAGGAGAGGGCGCGATGATCGCCATCGACAACCTTGTCGTCCAGTTCGGCGGCGTCAAGCCGATCAATGAATTGACTGCGACGCTTGCTGCGCCAATCGCCGGTCTGATTGGCCCGAACGGTGCGGGTAAAACAACCCTGCTCAATGTTCTCTCAGGTTTCGTCAGGCCGGCTCGTGGCAGCGTCGCACTGAATGGCGATCAATTGCTCGACCTTGCACCGCTGCAGCGGGTGCGCGCCGGCCTTCGCCGGTCTTTCCAGACGGAGCAGGTCGTCGAGGATCTGACGGTGTCGGGCAATCTCGCCGCGATCGCGGATCATGTAGTGGCGCCGCTAAATCGCGCCGCGGCCATTGATGCCGCTCTTGCTTTTGTCGGCCTCCGAACGGTGACCGATAAGCTCGGCCAGTCGCTCAATCTGTTCCAGCGCCGTCTGGTCGAGCTCGGCAAATGCGTGATCGGCAATCCCAGGCTCATCCTGCTCGATGAACCTGCCGCCGGCCTGACGGTAGAGGAGGGTGGCATGTTTCGCGAACTCGTTTTGCGCATCCCCGCCGAAGTCGGAGCGCAAGTGTTGGTGATCGATCACGACGTCGAGCTCATTCGGGCGATGTGCAGCGAGACGATGGTGCTCGATTATGGAAAGCTGCTGGCGCTGGGGCCGACGGAAGCGGTGCTTGCCGACCCGAACGTGCGTCGCGCCTATCTGGGGGAATTCTGATGGCAGCGATCTCATCCGTGGTCGTTGAAAATCTCGCGGTCGAGCGCGGTGGCAAACGGGTCATCCACGATGTCTCCTTTGCCATCAAAAGCGGAGAAATCACCGCGTTGCTGGGTGCCAACGGCGCCGGTAAGTCGAGCACCGTTATGGCGCTTGCTGGCGTCCTGCCTATCGCTGGCGGCAGAATGCGGCTCGACGCGACGTCGCTCACCGGGCTTTCTCCCGATCGCATCCGCCGGGCCGGCCTGGCGCTGGTGCCGGAGGGTCATCGGGTGCTGGGCCAGCTCTCGGTGGAAGACAACATTCTCGTTGCTGCCTTTGATGGATCGCCTTCCGCCCGCCGCGAGGGACTCGAAAGAGCCTATGAAATATTTCCCGAACTTGCCCAGCGCAAACGCCAGCTGGCTTCCGATCTCTCGGGGGGCAGAAGCAGATGGTCGCGATGGCGCAGGCGTTTATCGCCAAGCCAGGCTTCATGGTGGTCGATGAGCTTTCGCTTGGGCTGGCGCCGACTGTGGTCAAGCGGCTGGCGGAAGCACTAAAGATAGCGGCCCAAAACGGCATCGGCGTGCTCCTGATCGAACAGTTCGCCAACCTTGCTCTCGATCTGGCCGATCACGCGATGGTCATGGAGCGCGGCCGGCTGGTCTATGACGGTGCTTCCGCGACGTTGAGGGCCAATCCCGAAATCCTGCATGGCGCCTATCTCGCCAGCTGATCTCAAGGAGAGACGATGACCTTTGCCAACGATCTTTTTACCGGCCGCACGGTCGTTATCCCTGGCGGAACATCGGGCATTGGGGCTGCGACGGCTGACAGTTTTGCTGCGCTCGGTGCCCGGGTCGTCTGCTGCGGCCTTGGCGCCGCCGGCGGACCACGCAGCGAGCGGATCGAGAGCCGGGACATCAACGTCCTTCAGCCCGGCGCTCTCGACGATTTCTTCGCGAGCCTCAATCAGATTGATGTGCTCGTGAATTGCACCGGTGTCAGCCGCGATCGCGACGAATGGAAGAAAGCGAAGTTCGATGAGGTCATAGCAATCAACCTGACGTCCGTGATGGATTGTTGTCGCTTGGGCCGCAGCCGGATGAAATCCGGTTCGTCCATCATCAACATTGCGTCCATGTATTCGACGTTCGGCGCGGCCGATCGGCCAGGTTATTCGGCCAGCAAGGGAGCGATCGTACAACTCACAAAGTCGTTGGCGCAGGAATTTGCGGCGGAGAATATCCGCGTCAACGCCGTCGCGCCAGGCTGGATCGTAACGCCGCTGAGCCGGGCATTGTTTGCCGATGAAGTCGTTTCGGCGCCGATCAGAAACCGCATACCGGCGGGACGATGGGGCGAGGCGGCGGAAGTCGCCGACGCGATCGTCTTCCTGTCGTCCGAGGCAGCACGCTACATAACCGGCGTCTGCCTGCCGGTCGACGGCGGCTACCTGACCTCATGAGGAAGACAGCATGGAACCGGTTTTCTCATCCGTCAAAGTTGCAGGGGGAAGGGATTTTCCGAGCGTTGCCCGCAGCTTGTTCGGCAATGTGCGGCTCGATTTTCAATCGGGTGACGAAGATCAAAGCCGGCTGTTGTCAGCAATGCTCGGCACCTGCCGCCTGACGCTGCTGGAAGCCGATACGCACACGGTTTTTGGCGAGCGCGTGACCCTCAGCTCGGACTCTCCCGATGCCATCAAATTGGTTTTCCAGACACATGGCTTTTCGTCCCTCAACCAAAATGGCCGTAGCGTTCCAGTCGGCGCCGGCGCGAGCATCATGTATGATCCAAGCCGTCCCTATGTGCTGACCAACAGAACGGCTGTCCGCCTGCTTCTCCTGCAATTGCCGCGTCGCGCGCTTCCAGTTCAAGCGGTCAACCGGCTGATGGAGCCGTTTGTCGCCATGCCTGAACATGCGGGGATGCAGCGCATCCTGCTTTCGCTGATGGATTCGACAATCCGGGAGAGCGGCAGGTTGGATGACACGGCGCGTGCCAGCCTCGGCCAGACGATGATCGAGCTCGTTCGCACCATGATCGGCGTCGATCCGCAGCGGGAACGATCAAGCGCCCATTCCCTTGACCTGCTGCGACGGCGTGTGAAGGACTTTGTCTCGGACCACATCTCGCAGCCCGATCTCGATGTCGGCATGATCGCGCGCCGTATGGGTTGTTCCATTCGCTACGTCTATCGTGCATTTGAGGCCGATGGCACGACGCCGGCCGACTATATCTGGAGCCTGCGGCTGGAAAGAGCCGCGTCCCGACTACGGGACGCTGCATGCCGCCCGGGCGAAATATCGGAGATTGCCTTTGCGCTTGGGTTTTCTTCGAGCGCGCATTTCTCCCGGGCGTTTCGTGGCCGCTATGCGCTTTCGCCCTCCGATTGGAGAAAGGGCGGCCCGGCGTGAATTCGCGAGGCCGCCACGCGTTTATCGCATTGCGTCCGCTACACGCAACGTGTCGGTGAATTGTTCGAAGCGCCGGATCTTGCCGTCTGCGACGCTCCAGACGTGAACGACACGCGCCTTGAAGGACTTGCCGGTCTGTCTGTAAGTCCCGGCATAATCACCGATTCCGATCACGTCGCTGCCTGCATCCAGCAGCCGTTCCAGGGCGAACGTGTAGCCGTCGAAGGCTTCTCCGAGTACGAAGAAAACGTTTTTGAAAACCTCTTGCGGGCCGACATAGGTGCCGGCACAGGGAAAGCCATCCATTTCCGTCCATCGGCAATCGGCGGCGATGTCGGCAAGCATGCCGTCCATATCCCGGCGCGCGTTGGCGTCGTAGTGTGCCTTCACGATTTCATAGGCTGTGCGCATCGTTCTGCCTCAAACTGGTTCCTGCCCGGGGAGATAGTAGGTCATCGACGCCTTGCGGATGAAGGCGCCGGCCGGGCTGTTCTGGATATGGCCATCACCAGTGATGCCAAGGAATTTGCCTGTCGAACGCATATCCTTGAAATTGTAGAAGAATGTCGAGGCGACAGCGATCTTGAATTCGCGGAAGGTGAAGATGTACTGATCATCGTCGAACTTGTAGGTGGTCGTCAGGTCGACGTCACCGTGCCCGCGTTGCACGCCGACAAGGCATTGCCATGCATAGCGTTGCGACGAGAGATAGGTATGTTCGTAGACGTGGTTCGGGCTATAGGTGAAATGCGCCCTTAGCCCGATCAGATCCCGGCTTTCGGCAGGCACCGGTCCGCTGACTGCGCCCCCTTCGAGAATACCGGGTCGGAAAATCTGCGCCACCTGCGGCTCTCCGACGGATTGCTCCTTTTCGCGAACAATCGAATAGATCGAGAGAACGCGGCGGCTGGAAACGTTCAGGATCAAGGTCTCGGCTTCTTTGGGTCGCCCCGCGAAAATGACTTCGACGAAGAAGGTGTCGGGCGCGACCTCGATGACTTCGACCGTGTCGGTTGCGCTGTCATCGCCGTCCGACCATTGCACATTGTCTTCGTGGAAGGTGAGTTGAAGCTTGCGACCATCGTCAAAGACGATCGTGTGGGATGAGCCGGAAAGGGCATTCGTCGCCGGCAGACGGTTTGCGTCGATCCCGTATGCGAACTGATCGTAGGTTTTCCAGTCTTTCGGATTCTGGTTCATTATAGTCTCCTCCTCAGGTGAATGCGAGCGTGGGCAGATCGACAGTTCCGGCTCCGCCGTCGACGGTCAGGATGGCGCCGTTGACCATTGCGGCTTCCGCCGAGGCCAGGAAGCAGACTGCATTGGCGACATCTTCAGGCGTTGCGGGACAGCCGAGCGGCACGTCCTTCGTCACAAGGGCATAAGCGTCCTCGATGCTCTTCAGCTTGAATTTTTCCATGATGAATTCCATCTGCTCGTCGGCCATCGCCGTCGTCACCCAGCCGGGGCAAACGGTATTGGTCCTCACGCCGAGGCGGCCGTAGTCCCGAGCCAGCGACTTCGCCAGGCCGATACAAGCATGTTTCATGGTGACGTAGCCTGCGGCATCCGGACCGGCAAAAAGCCCCGCGATCGAGGCAATCACGACGATATTACCTTTGCTCTCGATCAAATGCGGCAGCGTTTCGCGCGCACTGACGAAGGCCGTGTTGAGATTGAGCCTGGTCGCCAGATCCCAAGTCTCGTCTGACATGCTGACAGTAGGGCCGACACCATGGCCGCCGGCATTGGCCACGAGAATATCCAGGCTGCCGAACTGCGCGGCAACGGCTAGGGCGGCAGACTTCATGCTGGCGCCGTCGGCTGCATCGGCGACAACGACCGTGGCTCCGATCTCTTCGGCAACTGCGTGGAGTGGATCGGGACGTCGCCCCACGAGCGTGACATTCCCACCTTCCAATCGAATCCGGCGGGCGACCGCCGCACCGATTCCCGTTCCCCCGCCCGTAATCAAGGCCGTCTTGTTCTTGAAGCGCATGATCTCTCCTCTCACCTTGAGGAATATCATGGCCGAAAGCGCCGGAGGTGTCGTGTCCACGTCTGCAGTTAGTTTTGACTGAGAGTGCACAGACCGCTGTGAGCAGTCGATTGCGATGTCGATTGGCTTGCCTGCAGCGAAGCCGTTGCTACGAGTTCCATAAAATAGCGTTATCCCCCGCCGCAGTGCTTGGAAATATGGGGCTTACGGTATCGGACGCGGTTCGTATCTTACTAACCCGGACCGCCAACGAGGGTGCGCTGCCGCTGGAGCTTCTTTCAGGCAGTGAGGCCCATGACGCCTGGTTTCGCACCAAGGTACTTGAAGCGCTGAACGATACTCGAGCGGACGTCTCGGATGATGAAGTCGAGGCACATTTTTCTCAACGTCGAGCGGCAGCCCGACTTAACAGGCCGCTGAATTGCTGCAGGCCATGCGTAGATAGGTCTGAACAACCCGTCACATGGCTTGCACAGCGCCGCGGCTGCGTTTGGAAGGTGAGCGAATGCGGGTCGGTTGGGCCATCCACTGCTGTTGATGTTTTGAGAAACAGAAATATAACAGCAATTGCGTCCCTTCCCAGACGATGCGCGCCATCGGTCCCATTTGCGCAACACAATCCTAGCGAAAGACGAATATGACAAAACGGAAAAGGACCTCGATCGTCAGCACCGGGATTGGTGGACTTGACGAAATCCTACGCGGTGGCCTGCCGGCATCCAATCTTTATATGCTGCAGGGCGCGCCGGGATCGGGCAAGACAACGGCCGCGCTGCAATTCCTGCGCGCCGGCGTCGAGGCGGGCGAAAGCTGCATTTACGTGACGCTTTCGCAGACAGCTGCGGAACTCGAAGCCATTGCCGTGTCGCACGGTTGGACGCTCGACGGGATCCGCGTCGAAGAGCTGTCCACATCCGGCGCGGTCAACGAGGCCGACGACCAGAGCATATTCTTGACCACTGATCTCCGGCTGGACGAGACCAGGAAAGCCATCGAAGTCGCGATTGAAAAACATAAGCCTCGCCGCCTCGTCTACGACTCACTTCTTGAGATCCGCTTGATCACCGGTGACTCGCCGCGGTTCCGTCGCGAGTTGATCGGCTTCAAGTCCTTCCTGGCGAAACAGGATGTCGTGGCGCTGTTGTTGGATACGCAGACAGCCGGCAACGACCGCAGCGGTGAGGAGGTCGAGGGGCTGGCGCACGGTGTCATTCGCTTCGACAAATCACTGGAAGAATATGGCGGCATACGCCGCCGCATCGAGGTCTCCAAGATGCGTAGCGTGCCTGTGGCTGACGGCTACCACGATATGGCGATACGTGAAGGTGAGGGCGTCGTCGTCTTCCCTCGTATCACACCGAGCACAGCGCCAGAAATCGCCAAGCCACAACTGATCAAGTCTGGCGTGGCCGAACTCGACGAGATGTTCGGTGGTGGTCAGGAGGCCGGAACTACCACACTGGTAATCGGCCAGTCAGGCACCGGCAAATCGACCATGTCGTCCCTCTACGCGACGGCGGCGCTGGAACGAGGCGAGAATGTCGCGCTGTTTCTGTTTGAGGAGCGATTGGAGACGTTCTTCCGCCGCTCCGAAGGTTTGGGCATGGAACTGCGGCAATTCCACAAGGATGGTAAGCTGGTCCTGCGGGATTTTAACCCGAACGAGATTTCGCCCGGTGAATTTGGGCAGATCGTTCAAGAGGCGGTCACCCAAAACAAGTCGCGGGTCGTGGTGATCGACAGTTTGACCGGTTACCTCAACTCTCTGCCGCATCGGGAGAAAGCCGTTCGCGACATCCAATCGCTCCTGAAATACCTCGCCAGGTCCGGTGTCCTGACCATGCTCATCGTCGCGCAACACGGCCTGCTCGGCCAAAATGTCGGGATCGACGTCGATGTCAGCTTTCTCGGCGACACCGTCCTCCTGCTTCGGATCGTTGAGCACGAAGGCCGCCTGCGCCGAAACATCACGGTGGTCAAGAGCGTCATGGACCGCACGATCTCAACGTCCGCGAGCTGCTGATCGAGAGCGGCAGCGTGAGTGTTGTGGCCTACAATCCCTTGCCTGATCCGAAATGAACATCGTTACGCCCGAAAGCGAACTGGACTGGGTTCTCGTCCTCGCTCCTTTTCGCAAGGATGCCGAGTATATAGCAGCGTCCCTTCATGAGCAGGCGGTTGAGGTCAAAGCAGTCAAGGCGGACGAGGATCTGGTCCAGCATCTTTCCTTGTCACCCGGGATCATCGTTATCACCCACGAGGCGCTCAGTTCCGAGGTCGTAGACAAAATCGCCGAACATCTCGCGGAGCAGGCTGGCTGGTCTGAAGTTCCAATCTTCGTATTGTTGGAGCGTTCTGCGCCTGTCGCGAGAATACGCACCCGACTGCAGGCTTCCTGGCCGGATGCTCGCCTACTGTTCCATACGCGTCCGATCGCACCGTTGGAATTCGTGAACGCGATCCAGTCGAATATGCTGGTGCGACTGCGCCAGCGCCAGGTTCGCGATTCCATCGAACGGGAGCGAGAGCTGCGTCTGGAGCTTAATCATCGGGTAAAGAACATCCTGGCGAGTGTCAGCTCGATCTTCCGGATGACCAGGCGCGGCGCTGCATCTATCGATGACTTGGCCGACGATTTCACAAGCCGTCTTCAGGCGCTTTCCAATGTCCATACTGCTGTCTTCGAGGCCGGCGGAGAGGAGGTCTCGCTGTACGACGTCGTCGGCCTGACGGTTTCTCCGTACAACGGTGATGGCATGAGCCGCATCAACGTCAGCGGCCCGGAGATCACGGTCAGCCGCGAGGCCGGAACCACGATAGCACTGTGTTTGCACGAACTCATAACGAATGCCATCAAATATGGCGCATTGTCCGAGCCCGACGGGACGGTCGAAATCGTCTGGACGATCGCGGAAGCGGGCGGCCCCAATTTGTACTTGAACTGGATCGAAGCGGGCGGTCCGCCGGTGCGTGAACCGACGCGGCAAGGCTATGGCACCAGATATGTTCGATCAGCTTTGGGGTCCTTGTTCGGATCGCTTCCCGACATCTCCTTTGCCCCAGATGGCTTTCAGTGCAGCGTGAGTGGTCCGTTATCGCGCGTTACGCCGCAAAACCACGGTACGGCAGATTAGCATCTGTTCAGGCAGCACTGTTCCTGCGCCGTCCGATTCAGCCAGAGTGGTTCACCGAGCGCGAGGCCATAAGGCGATCCCGGCCGCGATCTCAATATCCATGCGAATTCTATCAGCGTTCCCCTTTGCGGCGCGTGGCGTGGTCGGACCATCGGACACCCTCTCGCATGAACTCTTCCGAGGCTTTTGCGTTGTGGTAGTTCTGCCTGCAATGCAGGTCAGCCACGAGGCACGATGAAATCCCCAATCAATTTTCCCGCCGAACGCCTTCAACAAATCCTCAACAGCGCCATCGATACCGGGATCATAACCCTCGACGCTGAAGGCAATATCACCAGCTGGAGCAAAGGTGCCGAAAGGCTGCTCGGATGGTCGCAGGAGGAGATGCTCGGAAAGACGCTGATCTAAATCTTCCCAAGTGACGAGGGCGCCCTCGATTTGCTGGCAGCTGCGCTCGCCGATGCTCGCCTGAACGGCAAAGGAGGAGGTGAAGGCTGGCGGATGCGAAAAGATGGGGACGGATCTGGGCCGTCGGAGAGACGACGCCGCTCTTCGGTGACGGGCAAGAGTTGGTCGGGTTCGTGAAGATCCTGAGAGATCGCACCGAGCAGCGGCAAATCGAGATCGCCCTTCGGGAGCGCACCCGGGCTTTGGAGATCCTCAATCGTGCCGGCGCTAATCTCGCACGCGAGAACGATCTGGAGAAGGTGATGACGCAAATCATATTTCTGCCTGTTAGCTCAACACGTTAAGGCGTCGACGCAGCATTCATTCGCTCTCGGAACACATCCTGCAGCCGAGCAATGAAAGCGCGCACGGCTGGATTTGTCTTGCGGCTCTCGGGCCAGAGCGCAGTGATGTTGTGCCGCTCGACGGCAAATTCGGATAGGACCGGAACCAGATCTCCGCGCGCCACGTGCGGCGCCGTCACGAAGGTCGCGGCAACGCCAATGCCGCCACCCGCGGCAAGCATCTCTACCAGCGCATCGCTCGCGTCGACGATCAGCTTGGACCGCGGGAGGATTTCAATGGTTCTATCGCCTATCTTGAAAGGCCATCGAAAAGTCTGGCCCGTGCTCTGGTAGCGCAGGCTGACGGTTTCGTGTCCCTCCAGTTCCTCCGGGTGCGTTGGGATTCCACGAGCCGCCAGATAGGCAGGGGAAGCGAAGGCGCACAGCCGGTATGGCGCCAGCCTGCGCGACAACAACCGCGAGTCCGCGGGATCACCGATACGCACGGCGACGTCTATGCCTTGTTCGATCATGTCGAGATATTGGTCGCTGAGCCGCAGATCGACGCTCACCTTGGGGTAGAGGGCTCGAAAGGCCGGCAGTGCCGGCGCTATCACATGCACGCCGATGAGCAGCGACGCAGCGACCCGCAGGGTCCCGGAGGGCTCCGACCGCGCTGCCATAGCCGTCTGTTCGATGGCTTCAGCGTCCTGGAGCAGCTTGAGCGCGCGGTCGTGAAGCTCGCGGCCTTCCGGCGTAAGGGTGAGTGATCGTGTCGTGCGGGTGAAGAGGGACACACCCAGCCGCTGTTCGAGCCGTTGAATGCTTTTGCTGACGGCCGAGGGCGAGATGGCCAGGGAATGTGCGGCAGCCGTATAGCTTCCCATCGATCCTGCGCGTGCGAACGCAATCAAACCGGTCAAGCGTTCCAGCGCTATTTGTTCCTTCATGGCATTATTAAAGCGAAAGTCACCAACATTATCAACGGGCAATCGAGTGGGTATAACGGTCTGAGAGGAATGCATCGATGGAGATTGTCGTGAGCCAGGTTATGAAAGCAGTACGGTTTCATGAGTTCGGGGGCCCCGAGGTGCTTCGGTACGAAGAGGCGCCGCGACCGGCGCTCACGGCTGGCGAGGTCCTCGTCCGGGTCCATGCGATCGGCCTCAATCCGCCCGACTGGTACTTGCGCGAGGGCTACAAGATGCTTCCGCAGGAGTGGCAGCCGAAGGTCTCGTTTCCTGTCGTTCCAGGCACGGACATTTCCGGCGTGGTCCACGCCATCGCCGAAGATGTCGGGAAGTTTTCGATCGGCGACGAAGTCTATTCCATGGTGCGGTTTCCGAGCGGTCTGGCAGGGGAGAGCCGGGGCTATGCGGAATATGTGAGCGTGCCCGCGTCCGAACTGGCTCGCAAGCCGTCCGGCATCGATCACGTGTCGGCTGCGGCGGCACCGATGTCGCTGCTCACCGCGTGGCAGTTCTTGATCGAACTTGGCCACAACGAACCCAATCCGCTACAGCCGAACCGCCATGAGCCGGTGCCGCTGGCTGGCAAGACAGTGATGGTAAACGGTGCAGCCGGAGGCGTGGGTCATCTCGCGGTGCAACTGGCCAAGTGGAAGGGTGCTCATGTCATCGCTGTCGCTTCCGGCAAGAACGAAACTCTTCTGCGTGACCTCGGCGCTGACGAGATCATCGATTATGGAAAGCAGGCTCCAGAGGGCGTGGTTCGCGATCTCGACCTTGTCATCGATGCCGTCGGTGGCCCGGAGACAGAGCGTTTCCTTCGCACGCTAAAGCGTGGCGGTTCGCTGTTTCCGATTTTCCCCCTTGGATTCGCCGGCGCGGACGAGGCGGCGGCACGGGGCATGACTGTGTCGACGACCCAGGTTCGCTCCAACGGCGCGCAGCTGGAACAAATCGGGCGCCTGCTCGATGATGGCACGATCCGGACTGTCATTGACAGCACCTATCCGCTCCCTGAGGCGCGCCAGGCTCATGAGAAGGCGGCGAAGGGTCACATCCAGGGCAAGATCGTCCTCACGGTCGAATGAGCCGAGCCTCTCAAAAGCATCCCCAATTGACCCCTGCGGCAAGACAAACGGCGGTCTTTCAGAAGGACTGATGAACATGGACGCGCAAGCGAAATTTCGCCAAGGAACAGTCGCCTGGTTCGAGATGGTGGGCACCCTGATGTGCGAAGCCGCCTCGGACGCCGGGCTCACGCTGGACGTCAATCTCACGCTTGTCGAGCGCTATACGGATGGCGTTGAACTGGCAGGCGGCCATGTCCAGAGTATTCGGTTTGCCATCATCAATGGCCAACCGTCATTCAGGATCGGAGTTCGCCGGGACGAGCGGGGCGACGTCACCATCGAGATAACGGCCAGCGCTGCGCGAGCGCTCAATGTCCTGCGCAGCGGCGATCCAGATTACCAAACCGCACTTCAAGATTTTCAGAGTTCGGGCGAGATGAAGGTTGGCGGCGATCCGTCGCGGTTCGGGAGATGGTTGGAGACGGTCCATGACCTGATTGTGGAACGAACGATTTAGGACCTGCAAGATTCGTCGCATGACAGCCGTCGCATCTGGAGGTTCTCGAACCCATTCGCCGGCTGGAAACCTTTATACCGTCTGATTACGCACGGCCTTCTACCGAGGAAAAGCGCTAGCCTGAATCTCTCAAAGTAAGGGGTGCATCGGGCCTGCGAATCTGAGAAACTGCTTTTACGACAAAGGCTTACCAGATTCGTTACGGAGGCCCGATGCAAACACACTGTATCTCCGCGCAGTTCGGATTTGAAGGCTTCGACGGCCACAAAGTTATCGCTGGTTTCGACGGCGGCGCGATCACCTCGGATGCCGGTGCGCTGCTGCTTCGCCACGTCGATGGGGCCATCGGGCTATTCGACCGGGTGGCCGGCTGCTTCATTGATGGCCGCGATCGCAAGTGCACGGTCCACAGCATGCGCACGCTGGTCGGGCAGCGCATTGCAGCGATCGCGCTGGGCTATGAGGATGTCGACGATCACGACACGCTGCGCCACGACCCGGTACTTGCGCTGCTGTCGGAGCGGCTGACGCCGAAGCGACAAGACTGTGCGGTGCTTGCCGGCAAATCCACGTTGAACCGGCTGGAGCACGGCCGCCCCGGCGCGCCGACGCGCTATCATAAGATCGCCTATGACGCAGGGGCGCTGGAAGCGCTATTCGTGGAGCTGTTCGTGGACGCACACGACAGGCCGCCGGAGGAGATCGTGCTCGATCTCGACGCCACCGACGATCCGCTGCACGGCCATCAGGAAGGGCGGTTCTTCCACGGCTATTATGACGGCTATTGCTATTTGCCGCTCTACATCTTTTGCGGCCGGCATCTGCTTTCGGCCAAGCTGCGACGCTCCAATATCGACGCCAGCGCCGGCGCGGTCGAGGAGGTCGGGCGGATCGTCAAGCAGATCCGCGCGCGCTGGCCCAACGTGCGCATCATCCTGCGGGCCGATTCCGGCTTTGCCCGCGACGAACTGATGGACTGGTGCGAGGCAAACGGCGTCGACTATGTCTTTGGCCTTGCCCGCAACAAGCGGTTGGAAGAGAAGATCGCCGAGGCCCTGGAGGAAGCGAGCCTTGCGGCCAAGGCAAGCGGCCAGGCTGCCCGCGTCTTCCGCGACTTCCTGTGGTCGACGAAGGGCAGCTGGTCATGCCGACGGCGGGTGGTGGCCAAGGCCGAATGGACGATGGCGGGGGCCAATCCGCGCTTCATCGTCACCTCGCTGGAACCGGAATACTGGGCGGCACAACCGCTTTACGAGGAGCTTTACTGCGCCCGTGGCGATATGGAGAACCGTATCAAGGAATGCCAGCTCGATCTCTATGCCGACCGCACCAGCGCCCACACCATGCGCGCCAATCAGTTGCGGCTCTGGTTTGCATCCTTGGCCTATGTGCTGATCTGTGCGCTACGCCGCCTCGGCCTCACCGGTAGCCGCCTTGCCGATGCCACCTGCGGCACGATCCGATTGAAGCTCTTGAAGATCGGCGCCCAGGTCCGCATCTCGGTCCGCCGCATCAAGGTGGCGATGGCTTCGGCCTGCCCATATGCCGAGGAATTTGCCCTGGCTCACGCCCGAATATGCGCCGCGGCCCGATGATGCCACCGGACCCGAGCCCTTCCCGCCAACGACAGAGGATACATCGCCGGACCAGACAAAACGCCCAACATCGCGGCGACGGCCGCCCGCGTCCTCGGCGGGGAGCCCAGCCCCGACCGCCGCCAACAGCCCAACGTCAACCAACGCCACAGGCGCTGTGAGAGATGCGGGCTAGGCTTTCCTGCGATTCGACAATCTGCGGGGCCAGGCTGCACGACTATCGTGCTTCATGCCTCCTGACCTTGCCCCTAAGTTTTATCCAGTTTTGAGTTCGCTCCAGGGTTCTTTTGAAATGCTCCCCGACTTTGGGTCAGCGGGAGCTGGAATTTTCGGGGTTATGGCTCAGCTCGGCGGGGGTGCCGATGAGCCGTTCATAAGCGAAATCGGTACCTTGTTGCCGATCGCGCCATGTGGCCGAACCTCATTGTAGTCTCTACGCCAATCCTCCATCTTTTGCGGGCATCCGCAAGGGTCAGGAACCAGTGCTGGTTCAGGCATTCGGCTCCTGCTGCCCGGCGATCGCCCGTTCGGCCGCGGCTGCAAACAATGTCAGTGGTTCGTCGCGCATAGACGTCGATATCGCAAATTCGTCAATGCGTTCTCAGCCCCTGAATGGATCAGCCTCAAATGCAAGTCCAGATCAAGCGTTGTGACACTGAACACCTCTGGCGCCTTGCAGCGGTTCAGGGCATTCTATGATGGCTGAAAATTGTGTTTATGGCAGTTGGAGGAAGGCCGATGCGCTGCTTCACCGTGCTTGGACCCTCGCAGACCGGAAAATCGACAGTCGTGGAAAGGCTCGGCTCCCTGGAGGGGACGCCGAGAAAATCCAGCTCGCCTTATGGATTGAACCTCACAGAATTCACCTTTGGAAGCGAGGCGTGGTGTGCACTGGATGCGCCAGGACCCAACGAAGCGTTGGCGCATGCGCAGCACGCGCTTCTTGCCAGCGACGCCTGCATACTGTGCGTTTCATCGGCACCCGCGGAGGCTGTGCTCGCCGCGCCCTATCTGCGGATAGTCGAAGCCTCGGGGACGCCTTGCATCCTCTTCGTCAACCGGATGGACGAACCGCGAGGGCGGTTGAGTGACGTGATCGCCGCGCTTCAAGACTACGCCAACCACACCCTTTTGCTTCGCCAGATCCCGATCCGCGAGGGGGACAGGGTCATTGGCAGTTGCGATCTGATTTCGGAACGGGCGTGGCGATACCGGGAAGGCCAGACTTCGGCGCTGATCGCAATCCCCGAGAGCACTGCCGACCGCGAGCACGAAGCGCGCGCCGAGCTCCTGGAACACCTGTCCGAATTTGATGACTGGCTTCTCGAGGAACTGATCGAGGACCGCGAGCCATCCAGCGATGCGCTCTATGCTATTTCATCACGGGTTCTAAGGGAAAACAGAATTATCCCGGTCCTGATCGGTGCTGCAATTCACGGCAACGGCATGACGAGGCTGATGAAGGCGCTGCGCCACGAGGCGCCGCCGGTAGGGGTTCTTCGGCAGCGTCTCGCTCATACGGGAACTGTCGATGAAGGCAAGCTGGCGGCCGTGAGCTTCCACTCCTATCATCGCCAGAATGTCGGCAAGACGGTGCTCGTGCGCGCACTTGGCGAGGGACTGCGGCAAGGCGCATCACTGGGCGGCTCCAGCCTCGGCGCCGTTCAAAATCTCGCAAACGGGCGGTCCAATTCGACGGTTCTGCCTGCGCCGGGGGATGTCTTCGCAACGGTCAAGTCCGACCACCTGCCCGTCCCTTCGCTGTTGACCTCCGGCGCGGTGGTCGCCCCGCCTGAGTGGACGGAACCACCCACGCCGATGCTTGAAAGGATCCTAATTCCGGGTAGCGAGCGCGATGAAAACAAACTTTCCGAAACGCTGGCGAAACTTTCCGAGACGGATCGCGGTCTGGAAGTCTTGCAGGAGGAAGGCACGGGCGCTCAACTCGTCCGCGCCCAGGGGCCGGTGCATCTGCGTGATCTCTGCCGAACGCTGTCCGATGTCTTTCATATCTCCGTGACCGACCGAACGCCCAGCCCAATCTACCGCGAGACGATCGCGAAACGATCGGAGGTTCATTACCGCCATCGCAAACAGACCGGCGGTGCCGGGCAATTCGCGGATGTGAAGTTGAGCATTCACCCCAACGAGCGCGGCCAGGGCTTCACCTTTGGCGAAACCATCAAGGGCGGCGCCGTTCCGCGCAATTACATCCCTGCCGTCGAAGCGGGCGCGCGCGAAGCGATGGAGAAAGGGCCGCTAGGCTTCGAAGTCATCGATGTCGGCGTAACGCTGTTAGATGGTCAGCACCATACCGTTGACAGTTCGGAACACGCCTTCCGGACTGCTTCGAAAATGGGGGTGCGCCAGGCGCTTTCCGAAGGATCGACCGTGTTGATGCAGCCGGTCTTCCGCTGCGAGTTCCACATCCCGTCGGTCTTTTCAGGCAGCCTTGTCCAGATCGTCTCCGCTCTCAACGGTCAGGTTCTCGGCTTCGACCGTGATGAAACCGCCAAGGGATGGGACATCTTCCGGGCGCTCGTTCCGGGTGGCGCACTTAACGATCTGGCGCGGGCGCTGCGCTCGGCGACACAGGGTATTGGTTATTTTTCCAAGACCTTCGATCACTTCGAGGAACTATACGGCAAGGAAGCGGACGCCATTGTGAGGGCAAAAGAGAAACCGTGAAAATTCGACGGTGTCGATGAAAACAGGCCCCAGGTTCGATCCCTTCAAGGCGAGCCGCCTGGGGGATAGCTGTGCCCGCGGTTTCCTTGCTATCAAGCGCTGTAAGCATGCCAAGTGTGCTATGCACCGCGGGGCCGATGCCGCGCTCTGAGTAAGCGCGGGAGGGTCATGACTTCGTCGAACCCGCAGTCGGCCGCCTGGCTGTTTGCGATTGCCGGCCTTTATGAGAATGGGTCGGCGCAACCGTTCAAGTTTGTCGCGCCAGCATCCTGATCCGGCTGTCGAACTCGCCACGGTCGACATAAAAGCCCTTGAGCAGCCGGTGACCTGTCATCGGATCGAAAGCGGTTCGACCATGCAGGATCCGCCTGTTGTCGAAGACGACCATCTCTCCAGGCTTCATTTTGAATGTGATGATGTTCGTCGGGTCGCGAGTCTCGGCCATGAACCGTCTGTAGGCGGCATAGTAGTCGGCCATCACGGTGTCGGGTATATCGAAGCTGTCCATGAGATGGGCGCTGTAGCGGACATCGAAAACGCGGTCCCGCTCATCAACACTGACCATCGGTCTATGCACGCGAATATCATATTGGCGATCGTGGAAGCGGTACGGAATTGGTATCGACGTCAGCAGCCGGAACGCCTCGGCGTCCTTACGGCGGACCTTCTCGGCAATCATGTAAGCGTCCGCGAACACGGATTCGCCGCCTTCCGCGCCGTTCCGCACACAGTGAAGGAATTGGTATCCCGGCGGCATCTCCTGGTTCGGAAGGTCGGTATGAAGGGGCAGGGCGTGCGAGGTGTACGCAAGATTGTTGGGATCGGGAATGGTCTCGACACGGAAAGTAAGGCCGAAATTCGTGCGCCTCAGAAACCCGATGCGTTCCCCGAGCGCTACGCCTGCTTCCTCGTTATCTTCGAGCCCGGTGACCACCGAAAGACCGTGCCTCTTCGTGTTGCAAAGCCACTCGAAGAAGACGTGGTCGTCCGAGAGATCGCTGATAGACACTTTGGGAATGTGTAAGTCCGCTTCCCAGATCTCGGCGGCTATATCGGCGGGGTCGGCCGCGCGTACACCCGGGCGATGGTTGTAAAGCCAATCAGCGGCCAGTGTCGTTCTGTCGTGATCTCCTCGCCAATCGATGTGAACGGCGTCGCCATCGAGCGTGACCGCTTCGGCTGTCAGGTCGAGCGGCACGCACAGCAGATCGAACTGCCGCTCACCGGTCTGTGGGTGGAACCCCTTTTGGTCGTTGTCACGCAGGAAGAGGTTTGGATAGAATGACGTGGTGCCGTCAATCCAATGCACGGCGATAACGCGTCCTCGCGCTTCTACACGTTCGATATTCATGAAATTTCTCCGTCGGTTTCAGGATCGCGTATGAACCCGAGATTCCGACGGCGGAGGCCACCAGCCCCCGCGCTTGACATATCCGTATGTGGACACAAGCAGCTTCATGGAATGATTGTTAATCCTCCGTGCGCGCGAGGACAATAGATTTCGCGCGATCGTCGCCTGACTCGGTCGAGGACACGATATTCGATTTTCAGCTAGGAGGCGCGACCGTCGGTCATCGCGTCTATGAACTCAGCGAATGTCCGGGCCAGCACCTTGACTTCATTTTGCCAGAGACCGGTGAACGCAGACCATCTGACGGCTCTTTTTGTCCAACGTCGGAGGTTGCGTCTGACGAATCTCCTGTAGACAGCGCTATGCTGAGGCAGAAGGAATTAAGAGAGGCGAGGACAGCAAGCGGATCAGCCGGCGTTCGAATTTTCATCAAGGGAGGCGATCAGCCTGTTTCGGCCAGTTCCTCGAGGCGGCTGGCAACTGAGAGAAATCGATCCCGGCTCGAGCAACGCACCCACTAAAATGCGCAAGGTAGGACATCGCGCTCGCCACGTCCTATCAACGGCCAGCTAGGTTAGAAGCGGAAGTAGCTGGTGACCCTGCCATTTAATTTCCGAAAGGTATGGTGTATCTGAGAGCACAAACTGGGTGATCCCAAGCTCTTCATATCTGCGCAAAGATCGCGCAACATCCTCAGCTGAGCCAACCAGCCAAGTCGTTCCCGCTCCGCCTCCACCGAATTTGCCTGGCGCCGTATAGAGATTGTCATCCAGCACGTCGCCTTGCCGTGCAAGATCCAGGAGGCGTTGCTGACCAACGGCAATGCCGTGGCGGTGATCCTGCCAGCTTCCCGCCGCTCCCTCCGCCGTCTTGGCCACCTTGGCTTCCGCATCCGCCCAGGCTTGCTCCGTCGTATCGCGAACAAGGGTGGTGATCCTCAAGCCGAATTCCGGTGGCGGCAGATCGCGATCAAGTGCTTTGCTAAGCGACTTCAGCCGATCGGTTCGCTCTCGCAGGCTATCCAGCGGTTCGCCCCAGAAGAGCTGCACGTCGGCCTCGGTCGCCACGACCCGTTCAGTAGCCTCGGAGGCACCTCCGAAATAGAGCCACGGATGGCTAGAAGGCATTGTGCGGCGTAACGGCGCCGTCGACCGGGTGCGAGCGCAACAGCTCTTCCGCCTCGATCGCCAGTTGCGATAGAGCATGGTGGTCGGTTTGACGAAGTTTTCCGAGAGCGACAGCGCCGGGCAATTCCACGGGAAAGCTACCGGCCTGCAGCACGCCGCGTTTTACCCATTCCACCCGATCCTTGAAATGCATGTGGCACGGCTGGGCATCAGACCAAGTGTTGAGGATCGCGACGATCGGCCGTCCCTCCCAGTCCGCCGGGTCATAGCCCATCTGCATCGTCCGCGAACGGTGGCCGAAGGAACGTTGGTCGTCCGGCACCATCCAGCGGGCGGATCGCAGTTGCTCGTAGGTCTTTTTCGGTGTCATTGACGTCTCCGGCCAGTCTTCGACGCATTGGCTTCGGTCAGATCCGGATTTCGTTTGATGTGATGAATGCCTGCAGTCCGCATGCTGGGATGGAGTGAGCGGCCAGGCCGAAGGCGGCCGGGTGGCGCCGCAATTATGACCGATCGCTGCCAGCGCCGCCTTCACTCCTGTCACATTGGTGCCGTTCAATTCCTCGGCGCGGATCTCCTCGAATGCTTTCATTCCCGCGAATCAGGCTGTTGGCCTTGCGGTAGTCGCCCGCTTCGAGTGCTGAATGAATGGCGACGGAGCGCTCGGGCCAGACATTGATGAGGCCGGACGTAAAGCCGCGTGCGCAGACCGCATAGAAGGCCGGAGCCCAGACTCCGCCAGTCCGTCGACCCAGACGATGTGGGGATCGGTGGCGGCGATCGCCTCGGCCAGTTTCAGCGGATTGGGCGTCGCCCATTTGACGCCGACAACCGCAGGCAGCTCACAGAGCTCTCTTATGGCCTTGATGCCGATGGCGTCGTTGCGCAGATAAAGCACTATGGGCAGTCCTTCTGCGGCATCGGCGATTGCCCGGACATAGTCAGTCAGGCCGCGTGGCGATGAAAATGGATCCGGCGGTTGGTGGATCATCAACGCCGATGCCCCTGCTGCCCTTGAGGTTCTAGCTAGCCAACCGGCAGGCGTCACGCACGCCTCTGCCCACGCCCGCCCCAACAGCAAAACGCGGCCACCCACATGATCCGCCGAAGCGCCGACCATAGTCTCGGCCTCCTCGACTGCAAGTGCGTAAAATTCGCTCGTATTGCCGTTCGCAACGAGGATGTGCACACCTGCGGCAATCGCCTTGTCCACGATAGGTCTCTGCCGCCGAGGATCGACCTCTCCAGCGTTCTCATAGGGGGTGACGAGAATGCCGGAGATGCCTGTGAGGGCCCTATGCAAATTGCTGGTCATCGGAGATCTTCCTTGTGTCAGTAACGTTCGCATCGCGTCATTCCGTGAAGGCTTCGTCGCGCTTGCGGCTGATCGAGGGTGCCAGCACCAGGCCCAGGACGACCACCGCCACCCCCAAGAGCAACAGGCTAAGCGGGCTTCGTACGAAGATGGTCGGATCGCCCTGGCTGATAAGCATGGCGCGGCGCAAATTCTCTTCCAGCATCGGGCCGAGAATGAAGCCCAACAGCAGCGGCGCAGGCTCGAAATGCAGCTTGGAGAGCGCAAAACCGACCGCGCTGAAGCCTGCCATGATGAAGATGTCGAAGGCGCTGTTGTTGATGCTATAGGCGCCGATGCAGCAGAAGCCGATGATTGCAGGAAACAGCAGGTGGTAGGGAATGGCCAGCATACGCACCCAAAGCCCGATCAGCGGCAGGTTCAGGACGACAAGCATCAGGTTCCCCGACCACATGGACACGATCATGCCCCAGAACAGTTCGGGTTCCTCGGAGATGACGTTGGGGCCGGGCGTAATGCCCTGAATGATCATCGCGCCGACCATCAGGGCCATGACCGGGTTACCGGGTATGCCAAGTGTCAGCATAGGAATAAACGAGGTTTGCGCTCCAGCGTTATTGGCGGATTCCGGCGCCGCGACTGCCTCGATCGCGCCCTTTCCGAATTCGGCCCTGTTTGGCGAAATGCGCTTTTCCAGCGCATAGGCGGCGAAGGAGGATAGCATGGCGCCACCGCCTGGCAGCACGCCCAGGAACGAGCCGAGCGCTGTGCCGCGCAGGACTGGACCGCGGATGCGCCTGAAATCGTCGCGGGTCAGCATCAGGCCAGTAACTTTCTTCACTCCGACCGAACGCTCATGCTCGTTCTCGAGATTGCGGAGGATCTCGCAGATGCCGAATATGCCCATGCTGACTGCGACGAAATTGAGACCGTCATAAAGCTCTGGAATGCCGAAGATGTATCGCTGCATGCCGCTTTCCACATCGGTGCCAACCGAGCCAAGCAGTAGGCCGAAAATGATCATCGCAAACGCCTTTAGGAGTGAACCGCTGGCAAGCGCTACCGAGGCGACGAGGCCGAGAATCATGAGAGAGAAATATTCAGCCGGCCCGAATTTCAGCGCGACTGCAGCAAGCGGCGGGGCCGCAACCGCCAGAAGCAAAGTCGCGACCGTTCCGGCGAAGAAGGATCCAAGCGCTGCTGTTGCCAACGCCGCGCCCGCGCGACCGTTGCGCGCCATTTGGTAGCCGTCGATTGCAGTGACGACCGACGAGCTTTCGCCCGGAAGATTGATCAGGATCGCGGTGGTCGAGCCGCCATACTGGGCGCCATAGAAGATGCCGGCAAGCATAATCAACGCCGACTCCGGCTGCAGTCCAAAGGTGATCGGCAACAGCATGGCGATCGTCGCAGTCGGCCCGAGACCCGGCAGCACGCCGATAGCGGTGCCCAGCAGACAACCGATGAAGCCATAGAGCAGGTTCACGGGCTGGAAGGCGGTGGCGGCACCCAGCAACAGGTCGGAAAAGATGTCCATACGAAACTCCAGGCGGGTGATAAATCGGTCAGTTGCCCAGGAAAGGGATCCATGGGCCGAAGGCGCTGACGGGAAGCGACAGGAGCCGTGTAAAGAGAACGACCGAACTGATCGCCATGAACAGCGCGAGCGCAATCGAATGGCGCCACCCGGCATATCTGCTGGCGCAACTAACAGCGCCCACCATCAAAAACATGGTCGGTGCGAGGCCTAGGTGCGAGAGCGCCAGGCCGAACAAGACTGGCGCCAGGATCACCAGGATGTAGGCTTTCCAGTTTGCCGGTGCATCCGGCTCATCCCTGACGGCAACGACCAGAGACTGAACCATGATGAGGACTCCGATGCCGATCAGCAGCAGGCTCAGCATGACCGGGAAGTAACCAGGTCCCATCTGGAACGAGTTCCCGATATCGAGCTCTCGCCCGAACCCAATGAACATTAGGCTAACGGCGATCATCGCCGCGCCGCCAACAAAGTCGCGACCGTTTCTAATCTTCAACATGGCTTTACGATCCATAGGTCAGAAGGCGCCGGCCGGCGCGATGCGCCGGCCGGTGGGAAATGTCACTGCAGCGGGACGTTCGCCGCCTTGATGACCTCTGCCCATTTTTCGGTTTCGCCCTTGATAAAGGTCGCAAACTCTTCCGAGGTACTGCCGACCGGCGTTGCGCCCATGCCTTCGATCTTCTCCTTCATGGCTGGGTCGTGAAGGATGGCCTGAACCTCCTTGCTGAGCCTCTCGACAATTTCCGGCGGCGTGCCTGGCGGTGCGAAAATGCCGTGCCAGGACGTTGCCTCGAATCCCGGAATGACGCTGTCCATAGTCGGCACGTCGGGCAGCAGCGATGCCTTGTCGAGACTGGTGACTGCCAGCGCGCGCAGCTTGCCGGCCTTGACTTGCTGGGCTGCCGTCGGAATGTTGTCGAACATGAAATCGATATGTCCGGCGACCACATCCATGATTGCTTGGCTGCTGCCCTTGTACGGCACGTGGGTGATCTTGACCCCGGCCTTGGTGGCAAGCAGTTCGCCGGCGAGATGGATCGAAGTGCCGACGCCAGACGAGGCATAGGTATGCTTGCCCGGCTCCTTCTTGAGCAGCTCGATAAGTTCCTGCACGGAATTGACCGGCAGCTTTTCCGGATTGACTACCAGAACGTTCGGCAGCCGGGCGATCAGCGATAGCGGCGCAAAGCCCTTTTCTTTGTCATAGGGCAAGGTCTTGAACAGGGTCTGGTTGATCGCATTGGAACTGACCGTGCCCATGCCGATCGTATAGCCATCAGGCTCCGCGCGGGCGAGATCGCCAAGGCCGACATTGCCGCCGGCTCCCGGCTTGTTCTCCACGATAAAGCGCTGGCCAAGGCGCTTACCCAATTGTTCGGCCACGAGGCGGCCGAAGGTATCGGTATTGCCGCCTGCGGCAAACGGCACGATCACCGTCACTGTTTTAGAGGGATAGTCCTGGCCCTGGGCCTTACCCGCAGTTGCGGCTAAGGAAGCGATCGAAGCGGCCATCGCCGCCACTGTGATGAAACGCATTAAACGCATGATTTCTCCTCCGGCTTGGGCAAGCATATGCCCGAGTGAAATTCCGTTCCGGCTCCTCAACCGGAAAATGGAAGCGCTTTCATTCTATCATCAAATTCTTGCCTCGCAAGACTTGGACGTCTTATGAATCAGCAAGCCTTTCCTGGCAGTTAAGTGAGATTGACAACTTTTTTTGTCGCGAGCCTTGCCAAACGGCAAAATGAAAGCGTAAATCATTTGAGGATGGAGATGACCATGGCCGGACAGGGAAGCAGCCTACCTAGACCGGTGACGCTGGCGGATATCGCCAGGCTTGCCGGGGTCTCGCCGGTGACCGTCTCGCGCGCGATCAACACACCTAGCCTGGTGAAGCCAAAGACGCTTAAAGCTATAGAACGCGTTATCGCCATGACAGGATATGTGCCTAATCTCCTTGCCGGTGGACTGGCGTCCCGCAGAACAAGGCTGGTTGCGGCGATCGTTCCATCGGTGTCCAGCACCATCTTCGCCGAGGCGATCGAAGGGTTGAATGCAGAACTCGTCTTGGAAGGCTATCAACTCCTGCTGGGCCTGTCCGGTTATGACCACCGCCGGGAGATGGAACTAACGCGCGCCATCCTGGCGCGGCGGCCCGACGGCATCATCCTGACCGGCATCACCCATCTGAAGGAAACGCGGGCTATGTTGACGGGGGCCGGTCTGCCGATCGTCGAAATCTGGGATTCCACGCCGTCGCCTCTCGATACCGCTGTCGGCTTCTCGCACTATGAGGTCGGCGCCTTGGTCGCCGAATACTTTATCAGGAAGGGCTATGATCGTTATGCGCAAATCGGCGCGAACGATCCTCGCGCCATTCAGCGCAGGGATGGATTCATCAAGCGGCTCTCTGGTGTCGCGGCGGTGGAAATCCCCGATATCGAGATGAACTCGCCGTCTACTTTCAGCGACGGGCGGAAGGCATTGGCGCATTTGCTTGCTCGGGGAAGGGGATCGCTCGCCGTCTTTGGAAGTTCCGACGTCGTGGCGCATGGGGCGCTGACGGAAGCGGTTGCAAGAGGATGCAGAATGCCGGAGGATGTCGCAATTGTCGGGTTCGGCGACTTCGACTTCGCGCCACACACCTATCCGTCGCTGACGACAGTTCGCATTGACCGCCGCATGATCGGGACAAAGGCCGCGCGGTCGATATTAAGAAAAATCTCTGGCGAGACTGTCGAGCCCATGATTGAAATCGATTTCGAAATCGTCGCGAGGCAGTCGGCTTAGTCGCCGATGGCGGCGTAGGTGCGCCAGGCGTTGAACCTCCGGCGACTGCATTGCGCCAGACTGCGATATTTACGCCTGTCGATTGACGGTAGAGAAGCGTATCAAAAGATGGGAGCGTGGCGACCGCCGTCGATCATGGCAGTTAGGTCGTCAAATCGCCGGATACCTCGGTGAACTGCGCGTTGACCTGGCGATTGTCGTCGGAGAGCAGCGAAGCGATCATCGCCCGACATCGTCGCGGCGGAGCGGCGGCATCAGCGAGACGAAACATCCGTCATTCGGTCTCCATTAGCGACCAGAAGCTCTTGCTTTCCTGGGGGCCGAAATACCGCTTTCCCGCTCAAGCTTTTTGCGAGCAAGCTTACGGACACGCCTGATACCCTCGGCCTTCTCACGAGCACGTTTTTCGGAGGGCTTTTCGAAACGCTCCCGAAGTCGGGCCTCCCGGAATACGCCCTCGCGCTGCAACTTCTTTTTCAAAAAACGGAGCGCTTGCTCAACGTTGTTGTCACGTACCAGAACTTGCATTCTAATCTCCTAGGATCACTGACGCGTCTCATTAGATCCACGCGCATTGATGATCAAGGCTTGGGGGACCGTTTGCCAAAATTCTCTGTCGTCACTGTTTCATGGGCACGATCGCGACTGGGGCTAGAGGTAAGCTCAGCCAGCGATTGAAGGAAACCGAGAGCCTGCCGAACCGGGCCTTCGAGCTGAAGGCGGTTAGAGGCATCGATTTCAGGGTCGGGCTTGGCGTCGCCTGGAACAAGGAGGACCCAACCGCCTCGCGCGATGACATCGTCGATATCGCGAGGTCACTGGCACGGCCGGGTAGGTGAGGCGAGGGGCACCTCGGGTGCCGCCCCAAGCGGAACGGCTTGCCGGGGGCAGTCGGTCCCGGGTTCCGCTCGTTCCCGAGCGGCGCTACGCCAACCCTCCTGCGGCTGCCCTTTTAACCGGTCAAGCCGTGCGCGAACCGGCGCCAGCGCGGGGGCGCCTTCGCCTGGTATGCTCATGTTTGGGGTAGTGTCCCGGCCGCGGCAAGGCACGGGTCGACAATATAGTCTGGCAGAGATCGCTGAGCGTGTTCCGATTGCCGTTGTCTGCCTTGTTTCAGCTCTCGCATTCCACCGCCGCACCGATCATCTGCCGACACACGTGTCGCTTGCCATAGGTCGCAAAGACTGAGCTCCGAAGTCATATGGCACACCTATTCGCATTGTGCGCTTTACAGAAAGCCTGCTCCACGATGACGTCGAAACCCATGTGACCGAAGGCGGCCCTGTAAAGGTCTTTGGGATCGCCAAAGCAACTGCCGATAGCTTCCGTTATCGCAGCAAGATCGGCCTTTCTGTGGCGATCGAGAGGGCTTCAGGAAGCGCTGCGGCCAGCGCAAGGCCACGCCCGGTGAAATTGCCGACCAAGCTGAACGTGGCGGTGGCGGCACCGTGATCCGCCCCAACGGCTAAGGAAATCGAAATGTTGGCGCCTCGGTTGGCGCGATCCTGACACTAGGCAGCTTTTTACCAAGCGAGTTCGTAGATCCTCGCGGCATCCGACAGCGACACCGTGCGCGGATTGTTGACCAGCAAGCGGGTCTGTTCCATGGCACTTTCCGCAATCAGTGGCAGCCCATCCTTCGGAATTCCGACATCCCTCAGGCGTACGGGCAGGTTGAGGCGCACAGGCAGTATTGCCAATCCTTCGATGAAACCGGAAAGCCGCTCAGCCAGACCGGTGGGCTCAAGGTGAGGAAAAAGGCACGGCGCCAGTTCCGCATAGGCATCACCGCACGCGATCGCGTTGAAGCGCAGCACATGCGGAAGGACCAGACTGTTGGAAAGGCCATGCGGAACGTGATAGCGGCCACCGATCGGGTAGGCGAGAGCATGGACGGCAGCGACCGGCGAATTGGCAAAGGCCTGACCGGCCAACATGGCGCCGAGCAGCATCGCCTGTCGGGCGGCGAGATCGGTTCCTTTCATCACGGCGATCTCGATATTCGCCCCGAGAAGCCGAAGCGCCTCCTTGGCAAGGGCACGGGAAACCGGATTGTTGTTCGTACTCGCGGAGGTAAAAGCCTCGATGGCGTGCACCATGGCGTCGATCCCCGTTGCGGCCGTCACGGCTGGAGGAAGGCCGAGGGTCAACTCCGCGTCGAGAAGCGCCGCATCCGGCAGTAGCACCGGCGATACGACGCCTTTTTTCTCGTGCGCACCCGTAGTGACAATGGAAATCGGCGTGACTTCGGAGCCGGTGCCTGCCGTTGTCGGCACAAGCACCAGCGGCAAGCGCTGCCCGCTTACTTTGCCTACTCCATAGATATCATCGAGCGCTTCGCCGCTTTTGCAGAGAAGGGCCACCAGCTTTGCCACATCGAGCGACGAGCCGCCGCCAATGCCAAGTACACCCGTGGCGCCGAAATCGATCGCCTGCGCCACAGCCGCATGAATGATGGCTTCCGGAGGATCGGCGACAACGCCGGTGAAGATCGATACTTCAGAGCCGCCGTCCGCAAGGCTTGCCACGGCCGGCTGAACGAGCCCCGCCTTGACGACCCCTTCGTCCGAAATCACCATGACGCGCGGCCCGAGTCGCGTTTTCGTCAGCTCCGAAAGCCTGGCGATGCAACCCGGTCCCGCGATGATCTGCGGGACGGTCGCGAATGTGAATGTGGACATCTTGCCGGTCTCTCACTGATGCCATTTGATGAGCGGCCGATAGTGATGCGGCTGGCGCATGACGACAAGATCCTTTCGCCGGACGATGTTCGTCGGATACGGCGTGTCGAGATTGGTTGTGTCGACGGCTGCCGCCGCAATCCCGTCCTCGTCCAGGATTGCCGATTCCTGACGCGGAAAGGCAAAGGAATCCGGCCCGAATACCGCACTCTTGCCCAGGTATCCCCGCGCCGCATCCAGCACATTGGCGAAGGCGAAATAGAGGTTGTTTTCGCCACCGCGCACGCGCAACGCATGCCAGTGATAGGGATCGGCGCCCTTGGGGATCGGATAGTTATGCGGAATTTTCGTGCCGTTGTGGCTGCCGGTGAAAGTGCCGGCTATCGCTGATGGGCAAGCGACCACGTCGCATCCCATCAGCGCGAGCGAACGGATGGCTTCCGGATAGAGCGCGTCATGGCCGATCGCCAGGCCGACGCGGCCGATGGCAAGATCGTAGATTTTCCATTCGTCGCCGGCCGTCGCCCAGCTGTCGGCAATGCCGAGATGCGTCTTGCGATAGCTGCCCACGAGCCCCTCGGGGCCAGCGAGAACAGCGCTGTTGTAAACCTTGCCCCCGTCCTCTTCGGCAAATCCGGCGACAAGATAGAAGCCGAGCTTCATCGCCAGACGAACGAAGGCCGACACCGTCGGGCCCGAGAGCGGTTCCGCCCGGCCATGCGGGGCCTCCAGTCCGGTCAGCGACAGTTCCGGGAACACCAGAATATCCGGTGCTGTCGTTGCCTTCGCCTCGGCTGCCAGATCGGCGATGCGGGCGAGATTGTCGGCGACGACGGAGGTGGGGGCGAACTGGGCGACGGCGGCGCGGGATGCGCGTCCGCGCGGGATCGGCTGGTAGCCATAGAGACGGAAGTAATCCCCCGGATTCCAGGTGAAGCTGTTGGTCATCATGTTCATGTAGAGCTCGGGCCGGCGGGACTTGAAGACCGGTTCGAACAAGACCTCGCGGCGGCGGGCGCGGGCAAGATCGATCGTGCCATAGGCAATCCCGTCGCCCGTATCGATGGATGCGGCGACCGTACCGTCGGGCTCGATCAGGCAGCTTCCACCAGAAAACTGCACGGTTCTCTCCAGTCCCCAACGATTGCTTTCAATGACGTAGCAGGCGTTTTCGAAGGCGCGGTTGATCCAATAGGGTGCCGGCGTGCGCTCCTGCAGCCAGTTGGAGATATGGCAGATGATGTCGGCACCCGCCATTGCCTCCAGGCGCGCTGTCTCGAAGAAGTGCAGATCCATGCAGACCAGCATCGATATCCGCCCGATCTCCGTTTCGAACACCTCGTGGACGATGTCGCCGTTGGCAGCCCATTTCGGCTCCGCGATATAGGGATGCGATTTGCGATGCCGGCCAACGACGCCGTCGGGACCGATGAGGACGGCGGTATTGTAATAGAGATCGCTCGCCGGATCGACTTCCGGCATGCCGACGACGATATAGCAGCGGTGTTTTCTGGCAACGGCCTGGAAAACATCGGTGGTCGCTCCTGGGATAGTCTCGACGAAAGGTTTCACCTCGGCCCTGTCGAACCAGCAATAGCCGGTCGTGCCCATTTCGGGCGTGACGATCAGGCGTGCGCCTGCCTCCGCTGCCTCTTCGCAAAGGGCTGCCAGCCGGCTGATATTGCGCGCCTTTTCGAACATGGTCGGTTCGAACTGGATGGTGGCCGCGGTATAGCTTTGTGTCGATGTCATGGTTGTTCCCATTGTCTCTATGAAAGGATATCGGTCTGTTTCAGACAGCCATATGCCGGTGAACAAGCGCGTCGGAGAGAGTGTCGATGGCGCCGGCCGCGACCACGCCTCCCTTCTCCAGCATTGCGAACTGGTGAGACGCGTGCCGAGCAAATGCGACGCTCTGCTCGACGAGGATGATCGTCATGCCGATCTCGCGATTGAGCCGGATGATGATCTTTTCGATCTCCTCGACGATGGAGGGTTGGATGCCTTCGTTGGGTTCATCGAGAAGCAGCACTTTCGGATCTGCGGCCAGCGCGCGGGCGATGGCGAGCTGCTGCTGCTGGCCGCCCGAAAGTACGCCGCCCGGCCGATCGAGATTGGCCATCAGGTAGGGAAAAAGCTCTGGCACCAGCGCAGGAATCTCGCGTTTGCCATCGGTGCGGGCAAAGGCACCCATCAGGATGTTCTCGCGGATGGTAAAATCGGGAATGATCTCCCTGCCCTGAGGGACGTAGGCAATACCGGCCCTTGCCCTTTCATGCGTTGGGGATGCGGCCATGTCTCTTCCCTGCAGACGCATCTCGCCCGTCATGCGGTCGGTCAGTGCCATCAGCGTTTTCAACAGTGTCGTCTTGCCAGTGCCGTTGCGGCCGAGAATGCTCGTCACCTTGCCGGCCGGAATGTCGAGCGTGATGCCGTGCAGGATATGGCTGCGGCCGTAATAGCTGTGCACGTCTTTCAATGACAGCATTTAGGATATTCCTTTCGAACCGAGATAGGCTTCGCGAACCTTCGGATTGCGTTCGATATCTTCGACGCTTCCCTCCGCCAGAACCTCTCCGAGATGGAGAACCGTGATGCGCTCGGCGATTTCGCGGACGAACCCCATGTCGTGTTCGACGACGAGAATGGTATGGCGACCTTTGAGATTGTTGATGATCTCTGCCGTCTTGCGGGTTTCCGCCTGGGTCATCCCGGCTGTCGGCTCGTCGAGCAGAACCACTTTGGGATCCTGAACGATGAGCATGCCGAGCTCCAGCCACTGCGTCTGGCCGTGGCTCAAATAGGCGGCCATCACGTCGTGCTCGGCATCGAGGCCGATGAGGGCAAGGACGTCGTCGACACGCCTTGCCTCCGCTCGTGAAAAGCCGAAGCGAAGATTGGCGAGCACTGAAGGGTTGCGGCAATTGGCGACCTCCAGATTCTGTCGCACGGTAAGGTCGCGAAAGACGCTGGGGATCTGGAATTTCCGGCCTATGCCGGCGCGCGCGATGCGGTGTTCGGGCCAGTTGGTGATGTCGGTGTCGTAGACGAAGACCTTGCCCTGCGTGCTGCGCGTCTTGCCGCTGACCAGATCCATCAAGGTCGTCTTACCCGCGCCGTTTGCGCCAAGCAGCACACGCAGCTCGCCATCGACGATGGTGATGCTGACATTGTTGACGGCGCGGAAGCCGCCGAAATCGACGCTGAGACCGTCGATGGTCAATGCGATCGCACTCATATCACAATGCCTCGCTTTGTTGCTGCAACGGTGAAGGTGCAGTGCCGGGCTTGAGCCGGCGGATAAACTGCCGCAGCACATCATGTGCAAGGCCGCCAAGGCCGCGCGGCATGAACAGAACGACCAGCACGAAGATGAGACCGATGATCGCCTTCCATGCCTCGACCAGCGCTTCGGTCTCGCTGACCTCCGTCTCGATCATGTTGATCAGGATCGCGCCGATGCAGGCGCCAAGCAGGGAGGAGCGGCCGCCGACGGCAGCCCAGACCACCATCGTCACCGAGAAGGACAGGTCCATGAACGTCGGAGACGCAAACTCCGCGACGACCACGTAGAGCATGCCGGCAACGCCGGCGATCCCCGCCGAAATCACGAAGAAAAACACCTGGTAGAGCGAGACATCGAAGCCGAGATAGCGGGCGCGCACATGATCGTCGCGGATCGCCTGCAGGATCATGCCCGCACGGGTTTCCACGATAAGGCGGGCACCGATGAGTGTCAGCGACAGGCATGCGGCACACAGATAATAGGTCGCCCGGCTGTAGGGATCGAATTCGATGCCGCCGATGGTCAGCCAGCCAAGATCCGTCAAGCCATTGAAGCCGTTCGTCACCGGTTGCGCATCGACCATGACGAGACGAACGAGCAGAACGAGCGCCAGTGTGATGATCGAGACGAAAACGCCGGAAATGCGCTTGCGGAAAACCAGCATGCCGAGTGCCCCGGCAATCGCCACCGGAAGCACGATGCCGAGCACGAGACCCACCGACTGGCTTTGAAACGGAAGCCAGATAAAGGAGCCCTTGTTGATGCAGCAAAGCTCCGTCGGCGCGCCGGGCTCGGCATTCCAGAGCATGAAATCAGGAACCGGCTTGTCGGAGCCCTGTTGGAGACTGGTCAGGCTCGACAGCTTCAGCGACATGGCCAGCATGTATGCGCCGAGACCGAAAAACAGTCCCTGGCCGAGATTGAGAATACCGGCATATCCCCATGTTAGCGCGATGGCGACGCCCAGCATGCCGTAGACCAGGTATTTCGAAATGCGGTTCAGCCAGAATTCGTCGCCGAAAACGGGGGCGGCGAAGATCACCGCGATGAAAAGCACATAGGCGGCGATCTGGAATTTCCGTTCGATGCTCATGTCAGCGCCCCTTGAACGAGAACAGCCCGCTGGGCTTGACGAGAATGACGAGAATGACGACGCCGAACACGACGGCACGTGCCAGGATGTCGTTCGTACCGATGGCGACCAGCGCATTGATTTCGCCGAGCAGCCCTGATGACAGGATGGTGCCGAAAAGGCTGCCGACCCCGCCGGTGACGACGACCATGAATCCGTCGACGACCATCGTCGTGCCCATGTCGGGAAAGACGGTCTTGAAGCCGGACATCATGACGCCGGCAACGCCGGCAAGGCCGGAACCGAAAGCGAAGGTCATGGCGTTGACGCGTTTCACGTCGATTCCGCAGGCTGCCGCCATATTCGGGTTCCGGATGATGGCGCGAACCTGCATGCCGGCCGCCGTCCGGTAGAGAATGAACCATGTCGCCAGTGTCAGCGCGGCGGTAACCGCGATGATGAAGGTGCGGTAGGCGTTGATGTCGGCGCCGGCGAGCCTGAACGTGCCCTGCAGGTAGGCAGGCACCGCGACGTTCTGCAGGCCGGCCCCAAGACCTTCGACATGAATGCCGAAAAAGGAGAGGCCGAATTCGAGCCGCACGGCCTGTTGCAGGAGGATGGCGATCCCCCATGTGGCGAGAAGCGTGTCCAGCAGACGGCCATAAAGCCGCCGCACGACCACCCGCTCGATCAGCAGACCGAGCAGGGCCGTCACGACGAAGGCCAGCGGGATCGCAAGCAGAAGGCTTGCCTTCAGCCAGATGCCCGACAGGACGGCGACATAGGCGCCGATCATGACCATCTCTCCATGGGCCATGTTGATGACGCCCATGGCGCCGTAGGTGATGGCAAGGCCGAGCGCCACCAAAAGAAGGATCGAGCCGAGACTGAGGCCGATAAACAGAATGTCGAGCATAGCGCCACCGTTCGTGAGAAGGACGGGCCGAACTCTCCTGCGCCTTACCCATCCTGACGGCGGGATGACAGTTTGCGGAGGAAGAGGGGCCCCTGCCTTCGAGACATGATCCCGCCACCCATGGATGGCGGGACGACGCGGGGAGGGGTCAGCCCTTGAGCTTTGCGGCGTCGAGACCGTTGCTGGTGCAAAACAGATTGTTCTCCGTCTCGCCATAGGCCGAATAGGGCAGCGGCTTGATCGGCGCCGGATAGGCATCGACCACCTTGCTCTGGCCGTCCGCCTGCCATTGCCCGATGCGCGGCGTCAGCCAGCAATGCAGGTTGTCGGGATCGGTGGTCACCTTGCCGCCGGGCGCTTCGTAGGTTTGGCCGCGAATGCCGGCCCTGATCGCGTCCGCGGACAGATCGCCGGATTTTTCGACGGCCTGCTTCCACAGAAAGACCTGGAAATAGGCGGCTTCGAGCGAATGGTAGGTGACGGCTTTCGGATCGTTGACGAAGGTCCTGAAGCGGTCGATGAAGCTCTTGTTCGCCGGCGTGTCGATCGACATGAAATAGGGGAAGGAAGTGTAGCTTCCGGCCGCATATTCGGCCCCCATCGCCGCGATTTCGATTTCGGAGGTGACCGTCGCGCAGATCGGCAGAACCTCCTGCGAGAGCCCTTGGTTCTTGAACTCTCGGTAGAAGGCGATGATGGAGTCGCCGACCACGTTGGACAGGACCACGTCGGCGCCCGACTCCTTGATCTTGCTGACCATGACGGCCCATTCCGAATGGCCGAGTTCCAGATATTCATCCGCCACCCACTCGGCGCCGGCCGCCTCGATCAGCTTCTTGGAAACCTTGGCCATTTCGCGCGGATAGACATAGTTCGAGCCGACGATGAAGAATTTCTTCTTGCCCAGTTTCTCGACGATCCAGGGAATGTAGTTGGAGAGCTGCTGGTTCGGAACGGCGCCGGAATAGACGACGTTGCGCGAGCACTCGAAGCCTTCGTAATGCGTCTGGTAGAACAGCATCGCGCCGCGTCGCTCGAAGATCGGCAGCACGGCCTTGCGGCTGGCCGATGTGTGGCAGCCGAACACGGTCGAAATCTTGTCCTTGAGGATCAGTTTCGAAGCCTTCTCGCTGAAGGTCTTCGGATCGGAAGCCCCGTCTTCGACGACCACCTCGACGGGGCGACCGAGAACGCCGCCGGCCGCGTTGATTTCGGCCACGGCCATCATGACGCCGTTTGCCAGAAGCTTTTCCGCAACGGAAAGCCCGCCCGTCTGCGAGTAGAGCGCGCCGACCTTGATGGCATCGGCTGCGAAGGCGCGGCTGCCCAGAGCCGGCAGGGCGAGTGCGGCGGAAGCGGTCGCTGCGGTTTTCAGAAATTCTCGTCTGTTGAACACCATCTTGGTTCCCCTTTTTTGATTGGCGCGCACGGCGGCACGGCCCGCCGAACGGCAAGGCTTTCATGCCGGAAATGAGTAGAGAACTGACGTCACTGTCAGCAGACAACAAAAAACCCGCCAAGCCTGTCACAGCCTGCGGGCACCCTTGCCATCACCGCATCACGGCTGCGCCGCGTGCAACAGCGGCACATGGCTTCGTCAAACGAAGGGATGTGCCGGAGGTGTTTTGTTGGAAACACGTGAAAAACTAATCATGTTTTTGGGACGGGCGCAAGAGCTGTTCGGCGTTGATAATGGAATTGGCGATTTCATCGATCGGCACGCGCCGAGCCATCGCCTGGTCGCGCATTTCGCGATACGCCTCATTCTCGCTTGTGCCGCGATTGGCCATCAGAATGGCTTTGGCCCGGGCAAGTTTCTGGTCTCCCAGTACCTTGCGCTTGTATTTGCGTGCTTCCTTTACCAGCTTTTGGCGCTCCAGCCAGAGGTTGCGGGCGATGGCGAGATTGGTCAGCAGGCCGAACGGTTTGATCGGTCTCTCGACAATGGCGAGCGCCCCACTTTCCAGGACGATCTGCAAGGTCGAGGGGTTTTCGTAACCGACGATGGCAAGCATGGTCGGCGCAGGATTGGGGAAAGACTTCAGCAGGCGTTCGATTTCCGGTCGCGCCTCATCTTCCATGGCAAGGAAGACGACATCCGTGCCGTGCGGCAACTCGGCCGGCACCGGCCAGAGGCAACTGACCGTACAACCGATACGGCGCAGGTGATCGACGAGAAACTCTCCTTCGGATGTCCAGGGATGGATGACCAGAACCTTGAGATCCCGCAAATCTCTGAGAAGAGCGAAAGACATCGTCGCTCCCTCTCAAACCTGAACACGATGTGGGAAAGTCTGCGTCAAGTCTGGGCGATATTCTCGCATGAACGGGTCTGGCGCCACCCGGAGCGACGGATCATAGACGATGTCGTAGTCGCCCTGTGGATTCACCCTTGCCACCCTTGGCCACAGATGCGTGTGGTTTGTCATCCGGTCTATCTTCACCGCACCCTGCGGGGCATCGTACTCGACATCATAGAGAGCCGGCAGAAGCTGCTCAAGCCCGTCGCCACCGGCGCGCTGCAAAGCAGCCGCATAGAGATAAACCTGGAAATAAGCCGCTTCGGCCGGCGCGGTTGGCAGCATCTGCAGGCCGTATCGCTGTTGGTAAGCCGAGACGAAGGCGCGGGCGCGGGGTGTATCCAGAGAGGCGAAGAAGGGGGCTGCGGTGATATGACCCTCGGCCACCTCCGGTCGCATACGGATCACGTCCGCCTCGCTGGTCGACTGGCTCGCGATCGGCATTTTCGCCGCATCGAATCCGGCCTCCTTGAACGCCGTGTAGAAGGGAATGATACCGTCGCCGACAATCGTCGAATAGATGACATCCGGCTGTGCCGCGCGAATGTGCCGGATGATCTTGGCAACGTCCTCGGTTTTGAGGTTCAGGGGAACATACATCTCGTCCAGGACCTGTCCACCCAGCTGAAGAAACAGGTCGCTGATCGTCCGGTTGGATTCATAAGGATAGACGTAGTTCGATCCCACAAGGAAAACCCGCTTTCCATAGTGCTCGGTCAGGAAGTCGACGAGCTGGACGGAGTTCTGGTTGGGGGCAGCACCTGTATAGATGCAGTGACGGGAGTATTCGAACCCCTCGTAGAGCGTCGGGTAGAACAGCAGTGCATCACGGGCCTCGATGACGGGCAGAACAGCTTTGCGGGTGCTCGACATATGGCAACCGAAAACGACCCGGACCCGGTCTTCGTCGCAAAGCTTGACTGCAAGTTCCTTGTAGAGATTGGGCGTCGATTGCGGATCGTAGGCGATGGGTTCGATCGCCCGGCCGAGCACGCCGCCCGCCGCGTTGATCTCATCGATCGCCAGCACGGTCGCGGCCTTTTGGGTTTTTTCCACGGCTCCGGTCACACCCGTTTCGGAGAACAGCACACCGACCCGCCAGTTTTCTGAATGCATCATCGCCCACCAAAAAATAAAAAAGCTCCCGCCCGTTTCCGGTCGAGAGCTACCCTGCTCATGGAATATCAGCGGCTCATTGAAGCCTGCCGATCCATCATGTCAGTTTCCGTGTGCGGTGACAATAGCGGAACGAAAGGCTGTGCATGGTTATCGGCGTGCATCCTCAAGGACCATCGCAGCACCTTTCATCGCGATCATCGCCGTCGGCGTATTGGTATTGCCGGAGGTGATCGTCGGCATGATCGACGCATCGATCACGCGAAGACCCGCTATCCCGTGGAGGCGCAGGCGTGCATCGACGACGGACAGCGGATCGTCCGCGCGACCCATCTTCGCAGTCCCGACCGGATGGAAGATGGTGGTGCCGATATCGCCGGCGGCCTTCGCAAGCGATGCTTCATCGTCGCCGACGGCAATGCCCGGCAGAACTTCCTCCGGCCGGTACGGTCTCAGCGCGGGCTGTGCCATCAGCCGCCGCGTCGCGCGGATAGCGTCCGCTGCCACCCGCCTGTCTTCCGCTGTCGTCAGATAGTGCGGGGCGATGAGCGGCGGTGCGTGGGGATCGGCTGAGCGCAGCCGCACCTCGCCGCGCGACGTTGGCCTCAGATTGCAGGCGCTGACGGTGATCGCGGGAAAACGATGCAACGGTTCGCCGAACCTGTCCAAAGACAGGGGCTGGACGTGAAACTGGATGTTGGCGCGATCGTGCGACCGATCAGAGCGCATGAACAGACCGAGTTGGGACGGCGCCATGGTTAGCGGTCCACGGCGACGCAGGGCATAGTCGATCCCCATCAGGCCACGGCGCAGAAGCGAGTGATAGGTTTCATTAAGCGTACGGGCGCCGCTGATCCTGTAGACGGCGCGTTGCTGCAGATGATCCTGGAGATTGCGCCCGACGCCGGGCCGCGCGAGAGCCGGTTCTATGCCCGCGGCAGAAAGCCATTCAGCCGGCCCGATGCCGGACCGGTGCAATAGCTGGACGGAGCCGATGGCGCCGGCACTCAGCACAACTTCACCTCTTGCCGTCGCCGTTCTTAAGACGCCGTCGCGGATATAGCGCACACCCGTTGCCCGCCCGTCTTCGATGACCAGCCTGTCCACCAGAACACCTGTTTCAAGCCGCAGGTTCGCCCGCGCTAAGACCGGCTTCAGAAAACCCCTTGCCGAAGACCACCGACGACCACGTTTCTGATTGACGTGAAAATAGCCGGATCCTTCATTGTCACCCGTATTGAAATCCGTGATCTTTGCGACGCCGAGTTCCGCTGCAGCCTCCCGAACGGCGTCGAGGATCGGCCATGAGAGACGCGGGGCCTCGACGCGCCAGCCGCCGCCTATGCCGTGATGCGCGCTTTCCCCCATAAAATGATCTTCCATCTGCCGGAAATGGGGCAGAACGTCCTGCCAGCCCCAGCCCGCAAGACCAAGGCTCGCCCATCCATCATAGTCCGCCGCCTGACCACGCATGGCGATCATTGCGTTGATCGCGGAGGAGCCGCCGATGACTTTGCCGCGCGGGTAGGACAACGAGCGGCCGTTCAGGCCGGCTTCGGCCTCCGTCTTGAACATCCAGTCGGAGCGGGGATTGCCGATGGTGAAAAGATAACCGACGGGGATATGAAACCAGATCCAGTTGTCCTTGCTGCCGGCCTCAAGGAGCAGCACGCGGTTTCTGGGGCTTTCAGACAGCCTGTTCGCAAGGATACACCCTGCCGTCCCTGCCCCCACGACAATGTAATCATAATCCCCCTCCATCGCTTTTCTCCGCCTTACGATCGATATCCAAACCGGTTTATCGGCGACGCCGCTGAAGACAAGGCGCGGAGAAGCACATACCATGTGCAAAAAGGAGTTCTGGAAAAATGGATTGGGACAATATCAGGGTATTTCTGCACATTGCTCGAACTGGCCGGGTTATCGATGCGGCAAAGGCCCTGGCGCTTGACCACTCAACTATCAGCCGCCGTCTCGCCAAGCTCGAGGAGAGCCTTGGGGTTCAGCTATTCGAACGGGCCGGGCGGCGATTGCGCATCACGTCTGCCGGCGAAGATCTCAGACGATCGGCGGCCAAGCTGGAATCGATCGTCCTCCAGGAGATCGGCGGGCTCGGTGCCGAGACGACAAAAGGCATGACGGGCCGCGTGCGGATCGGTGCACCGGAGGGGCTCGGCGTAGGTTACCTCGGCGGACGCATTGCAGCCATCATGCAAGACTATCCGAACCTTGACATCGAGCTTGTTGCTCTGCCTCAGACTTATTCGCTTTCTTCGCGGGAAGCCGACATCGCTATTTCACTCGATCGCCCGGAAGAAGGCAGCCTGGCGACACGCAAGCTGACCGATTATGAGTTGGGCTTTTACGCCACCCGTGACTATCTCGGGCGAAACGGCTTTCCCCAGACGCTGGACGATCTGACCGGCCACACGCTCTGCGGCTACATCGCGGGGCTTCTCCACACGAGGGAGCTTGCCTATCTCGACATTGCGGATCTGAAGCCGGCGATGCGGTTCACGAGTACGAGCATCATTGCCCAATGCGCCATGATTGAAAGCGGCATGGCAATGGGCGTTCTGCCGGCCTATCTGGCTGCAGGAAAACACCTGCTTGTCCCGGTCCTGCAGCCGTCGTTCCTCTTGCGCCGCAGCTACTGGCTGTCGGTTCATGAAGACCTTCGGCGTCATGCCCGAATTCGCAAGACTGTCGACTTACTCACCGCAGCAGTTCGAAGGGAAAGATCGTTGTTTGCTAAGGGTTCTTCGACACGTGATACGTCAGCGTCGTAACATGCCTCTATCCGGACGATCAAAAGGGTTTCAACATAGCGTCCTATATTGTCCGCCAGCAGGCGCAGACCGTCCTTTGGAATTCCGACGTCCCTCAGGCGCATGGCAAGGCTGGCGAGTTCGCAAAGCCTTGTCCGGCGAGCATCGCGCCGAGCAGCATTGCCTGCCTGGCGGCTAGATTGGTTCCGGTCATGACGGCGATCTCGACTTATCTACGCGGCGCTAGAACGTCGGCCAGAAGCGATCAATGTTAGAAGAAGCCGAAATTCGAGCGCGCCAAGATCAGTCGCTTTCAGGCAAGTTGAGACGAATGGCTATTCGAGCAAATCTCGCCGCCGTCCACAATGACGATGACAATCTTCAAGCAGCATTTCTAAACAAAGAATGGGTTGAACTACATCTTGCCGTCTTGACACCGCAGGAGAGAGACGCGCTACCGGGGGTTGAAGTGCAGATCGTTGCACTCTTGAGCGAATTCGCGGTGGATCATCTTGATCGAGATTGAGCAGCCGCGGTGGAACACGAGAGGACAATCAAGCCAAGGGGCACGGCCCAAGGCGCTAGCTGACCTCGCTTGCTTTGGCCGGTACCAAGAAAGGTCGCTCGCGAATGGTGCCTTTTGTGTTTCTGGAGACCTAAGCAGGCTTCGATCAGCCAGCGGCCTTGATGCTGGTAGTCTTCTCAGGTTCATCAACAGGGAAGGCCATATATGACCAGCCCCGCGCCACGCAGACCTTCAGTGGTATTGGACATGAAAATTTAAATTGGCCGCCTCTAGACTTTAAATTAGACGGAATGTGAATTAAGAATGGTCGGATGAAGACCAATCCTACGGCAAGTTCGCAGCTAGAATGAAAGCAAGGCAGGCCTGAGGAGTCCGAGGTGGTCACGTAGCGTCGAGCCACTGTATTCGGTGCGGAACAGACCACGTTCCCGCAGGATCGGCACCACCAGCTGTGTAAAGTCCTCCAGCCCCTCCGGGAAGAAGGGCGGCATGACGTTGAAGCCGTCGGCGGCGCGCCCTTCAAACCACTGCTGCATGCGGTCGGCAATCTCCACCGGCGTGCCGAGCACGATGTGGTGGCCACGACCGGCGGCAACGCGCAGGGCCAGCTG